>JAABRV010000159.1 GCA_011390735.1 Trueperaceae bacterium
TGGCCGACGGCGTGATCGCCGACTACACCCTCACCGAGAAGATGCTCAAGGCCTTCATCCGCAAGGTCCTCCAAGGGCCCCAGCGCTTCCTCCGCCCCACGATCATGGTCTGCATCCCCAGCGGCATCACCGAGGTCGAGAAGCGGGCCGTGGTGCAAGCGGTGCACGAGATCGGCGCCCGCAAGGCGCTGCTGATCGAGGAGCCGGTGGCCGGAGCGATCGGCGCGGGCATCGAGATCGCGGAGCCGGTCGGGTCGATGGTCGTCGACATCGGGGGCGGGACGACCGACGTCGCGATGATCTCGATGGGCGGCATCGTCGTGTCGACGTCGCTGCGGGTCGCCGGCAACGTCTTCGATCGCGACCTGATGGCCTTCGTCAAGGCCAAGCACAACCTGCTCATCGGCGACCGCACGGCCGAGGAGGTCAAGCGCACCATCGGCGGCGCCATCGTCACCGGCGGCGGCGAGCTCCCGACCATGGAGGTGCGCGGCCGCGACCTGATCGACGGCATGCCCAAGACCGTCGAGGTCACGGCCGACGACGTCGTCGCGGCGCTGCGGCCGTCGCTCGAGAAGATCGCCGCGGGGGTGCGCAAGGTGCTCGAGCAGTCGCCGCCCGAGTTGGTCTCGGACGTGATCGAACGCGGCATCGTGCTCACGGGTGGCGGGGCGCAACTGCGCGGCCTCGACCTCTATTTGCAGCGGATCACGAACATCCCCGTCGCCGTGGCCGAGAACCCCGAGGATTGCGTGGTGGTCGGGACGAGCAAGGCGCTCGACATGGCGCACCTGCTTCAGGACGCGCGCCAGACCTACGATCGGTACTGAGGCGCGACCTCGGCCTCGGACGGCGCCACGGCGTAGACGTACCGATACGCAGGCCGAAACCCGAGGCTGGCGTACAGCGCCCGGGCCGCGCCGTTGTCCTCGGCCACCTGCAGGTACGCGCGCGTCGCACCCGCGGCCTCCCCCCAAGCGAGCAGCGCTGCGGTGACCCGGCGGGCGACGCCGCGGCGCCGCGCGGCCGGGGCGGTGGCGACGTCGAACACCCCCACCAGATCGCCCGAGCGCACCGCGAGGCCGCACCCATCGGACCCCACCGCCGCGTACGCCTTCGGTCCCGGAACGTCGAGGGCCAGACGCAGGCGCTCGCCCCGCTCGCGCTCGGGCAGCGCCGCGACGTACGCCGCGCGCCACCCGGCATCGGCGGCCTCGGCGCACGCGGCGTCCGCCGTCGACGACGCCGATCCCGGCTCGAGCGCGCGCACCAGCACGAGCACGGGCACCTCGAAACGGTACCCGGCCGCCGCCAGGGCGTCGACCAGGCCGACCGGCTCGGCGTCCGGCGCCAGCAGGAAGCGCGGACAGCGGCCGCGCGCGCGGTACCAGGCTTCGGCGCGCGCCACTTTCGCGCTCGTGGGGTCGCGCCCGGGGCCGTGCGGCGCCACGGAGTTCGCGCGCCGGACCACGCCGAGGGCGCCGTCGGCGCGCAGCGTCCAGCCGTCGTCGACCACGGACTCCCGAGGCCGAAGCGCCCCGGCGGCCGCGCGCTCGAGCACCGCCACGGCGGCGCGCTCGGTGCCGAAGGCCTCCGGCCTCGGTCGGTCGTCGGCCTCGCTCAGGCGACGGCCACGAGTTGGAGCTCGAAGGTCAGGGCCTCACCGGCCAGCGGGTGGTTGGCGTCGAGGGTGATCGAGGACTCCCCCGTCTCGGCCACCGTCACCGGCATGGCGCCACCGTCCTCGCGGCGCAGCTGCAGCTGCATGCCGACCTCGACGTCCATGCCGTCCGGGAGCTGCTCGCGCGGCACCTCGATCAGCAGCTCCTCGCGGCGCTCGCCGTAGGCCTCGTCGGGCGGGATGCGGACGGTCTTGGCGTCGCCGACGGCCATGCCGGCGATCGCCTCGTCGAACCCGCCGATCACCTGCCCCTGACCGAGCGTGAACGCGAGCGGATCGCGGCCCTCCGAGGCGTCGAAGACGGAGCCGTCGTCGAGACGGCCGGTGTAGTGGACGTGGACGGTGTCGCCGGCTTTGGCGGTGCTCATGGGTGCTCCCTTTCTGGACGCCCGGGCGTGGACCGCGCGTCGGTCCGCGCGGGCGCGCGGACACCCTAACCCCGACCGCCGGAGCTGATGTCGGCCCGACCACCGGGGCGCGGGCCCGCGCCGCCGGACGGCGTCAGTACCCGACCGCCTGCCCGTCCTTGCGGTGGTCGGAGCCGGCCACGTAGCCGTCCTCGGCGCGCCAGATCAGCTGCGCTCCACCGAAGCCGAAGCTGGCCTCCGGCGCCGTCGCGGTCACCGCGTGCCCGAGCGCCCGTAGGTCGTCGAGGACCGCCGGCGGGAAGGAGCTCTCGATCGCGACCTCGCGGCCCGCCACGACGCGCCAACGCGGGGCGTCGGAGGCGGTCTGCGGGTTCTGACCGTGGCCCACCATCCGCAGCACCATCTGGAGGTGGCCCTGGGCCTGCATCGGGCCCCCCATCACCCCGAAGCTGCAGCGCGGCGCGCCCCCTTCGGTCAGGAAGGCGGGGATGATCGTATGGAACGGGCGCTTGCCGCCGGCGACCTGGTTGGGGTGGCCTTCGTCCAGGACGAAGCCGGCCGCCCGGTTCTGCATCGAGATGCCGGTGCCGGGCACGACGACGCCGCTTCCGAACCCGTAGTAGTTGGACTGGATCAGGCTCACCATCCGCCCCGCTCCGTCCGCGGCCGTCAAGTAGACGGTGCCGCCGCGCGTGGGGGCGCCGTGGCCGGGGTCGCCGGCCCGCGTCGCGTCGATCGCCCGCGCGCGCTCCGCGAGGTAGCCCTCGTCGAGCAGATCGGCGGCGGTGACCTCGCGCATGTGGTCGGCATCGGCGATGTACCGCTGGCCATCGGCCAGCGCCAGCTTCATCGCCTCGATCTGCACGTGCAGCCACGGAACCGAATCGATCTCCAGGCCGTCGAAGCCGGGCACGTGGCGCAGGATGCCGAGCGCGATCAGCGCCGCGAGCCCCTGGCCGTTCGGCGGGATCTCGTGCAGTTCGGTCCCCTTCCATGCGGTCGCCACCGTGCCGACCCAGTCCGCTCGGTGCTCGCCGAGGTCGGCCGCATCGAGCAGAGCCCCGTGCGCCTGCGCATGGCCCACCATCGCGTCGGCCAAGGCGCCGCGGTAGAAGGCCTCGCCCCGGCTCGCCGCGATCGCCTCGAGCGTCCGAGCCTGGTCGGGGAAGCGCCACGTGGCGCCCGCGACCGGTGTGCGGCCCCCCGGCGCGAAGTCGCGGTTCCAGTCCGGCTGGTCGGCGAACCCGGGCGCAGCCGCCGCCCATGCGCGAGCGGTGATCGGCGACACCGGGAAGCCGTCGCGCGCGTACCCGATCGCCGGCTCGAAGAGCGCCTCGAAGGGCAGCTGGCCGAAGCGGCGCGAGAGCTCGACCCAGGCCGACACCGCACCCGGCACGCTGACCGAGTCCCAGCCCCGCAGCGGCATGCCGTCGCGGCCGGCGAAGCGCGCGGGCGTCAGCGCCTTCGGGCTGCGCCCCGAGGCGTTGAGGCCGTGGAGCTCGGCGCCGTCCCAGAGGATCGCGAACGCGTCCGAGCCGATGCCGTTGGAGGTCGGCTCGACGACCGTGAGCGCGATCGCGGCCGCCACGGCGGCGTCGATCGCGTTGCCGCCCTGCAGCAGCATGCGCAGTCCGGCCTGCGCTGCGAGCGGCTGCGAGGTGGCGACCACGTTGCGCGCGAGGACCGGCATGCGCTTCGAGGGGTAGGGGAAGTCGAACTGCACGGGGGAACCTCCATCGCGCCCTGCGGGCGCGTACGTCGGGCGCGACCTGGGAGCGCGCGTCAGCGGAAGAAGGCGACGCCGACGACGCCGCCGGCGACGATCAAGACGGCCGGGTGGACGCCGAGCTGGATCGACAGCACGAAGGAGGCGATCGCGACGACCCACAGGCCCGCGTTCGCGAGCCACTGCGGAGGGGTGCCGAGCGCGCTGGGCACGAACTGCCACACGACCAGGAAGAGCAGCGCGATCACGACCGGCCGCACCCCCTTGAGGAAGGCGGCGACCGCGGGCAGATCGCGGTACCGGAGGTAGAGGCCCCCCAACGCGATCATCGCGACGATCGTCGGCACCGACAGGGCCAGCAGCCCGACGAGCGCGCCGAGCGGACCCGCGACCTGGTACCCGACGTACCCCGCCAGCTTGGTCGCGATCGGGCCCGGAAGCGCGTTGCCGAAGGCGAAGGCGGTCAGGAACTCCTCCTGGGTCATCCATTCGCGCAGCCCGACCACCTCGGCCTCGATGAGCGGGATCATCGACGGACCTCCGCCGAAACCGAAGACGCCGATGCGGAAGAAGGAGACCGTCAGGTCGATGAGGTCGCGCACGCGAGGGCTCCAGACCGGGGATCAGGTAGCTCGCGGGTCGGTCCCGCGGCGTGCGCTGGCCCCCATGGGGATCGAGGACGACCGGTCGTGGTGCGCCCCGCCGGAGATGGGCGTCGGATGGGCGGCGACCGCGAGGATCGCCACCGAGCATGTCATGCGGTCCCGTCGACGCGCTCCTCGTCCGGCGCTGCTTCGGTACCCGCGGGCGGTTCGACCGGCGTCGTCGCCGCCCGCACGAAGCGCGGCACGAAGGCGAAGCCGATCCCGTAGCCCACCGCCACGAGCGCCATCCCGGCGAGCAAGAACGGCGTGCGCTGCGCCGACAGCGCCGCGAGCGCGACGAACCACGCCGGGACCGACAACAGGACCGCCGCGGTGATCGCGCCCGCGAGCGCCGCCCCCTTGCCGGCCGAGCGGCTCGCCGCCCACGCGAGGCCGCCGCCGAGCGGGAGGTGCAGCGCCGCGAACGCCACGAGCACGCCCGCGACCCAATCGTTCGGTCGCGGGGGCGTCGGCAGCGCCGCGAACAGCACGACCGCGACGACCGCCGCGAGCGCGACCTGACCCAGGAAGACGGCCGCGTAGGCGAGGCGCAACGCCGAACCGGCCACCGCCGGGGTGGGGACCTCGGCGGCGAGGAACGGCGTCAGCGGCGAGCGCATGGGGCGCGGTCCGCGACCGGCGGTCGCCGACCGATCAGTGTTCGGCGTCGGCGTCCGCGTCGTCGGTGTTCGCGACGAGCCAGCCGCCGAGCCCGATCATCGCGCCCGAGAAGGCGATCAGGCCGACCAAGACGAGCGTCGCGTAGATGGAGATGGACACGAAGGTGCTCACGGACGCGAGTCTATCAGGGCGACCGGCGTCGGGCGCCAGCGCCGGAGCAACACGACGAAGCGCACCAGCAGGGCGCCACCCGCCACGCCGAGGCCGAGCACGAGCCCCCACCAGAGCCCCACCCCGCCCAGTCCGAGCCCGAAGGCGAGCACGACGCCGGTCCCGATGCCGAACAGCCAGTACGACACGAGCGTGATGAGCATCGGCGCCCGCGTGTCCTTCAAGCCGCGCAGCGCCCCGATGGCGCTGACCTGCAGACCGTCGAACAGCTGGAACGCCGCGGCGACCCCCAGGAACGCGACCGCATGGCCGACCACGACCGCGCTCGCCGGGTCGCCGAGGTCGAGGTAGAGGCCGAC
>JAABRV010000160.1 GCA_011390735.1 Trueperaceae bacterium
GGCCGTCGGCGTGTCCAGGCAGCCGAGGATCTGCAGCAGCGTGCTCTTGCCCGAGCCGGAGGGCCCCATGATGGCCGCGTACTCGCCCCGTCGAACCTCGAGGTCGAGGCCACGCAGGGCGTGGACCTCCACGCCGCCGCCGAGCACGTACGTCTTGCGCAGCCCGAGCGCGACGATGACCCCGGCCGGCTCAGTCGCCATCGGCCCCGCCCCCGAGACCGGGGTAGGACACGGTGGCGCCGTCGGTGAGGGCGTCGAGGTTGATGACCGCGATGAGGTCGCCCGCGCGCAGGTCGCCCGTGACCGCGGCGACCGTCGGGTTCCGCTCGACGACCGTCACCGGGACGCGGCGCGCGACACCCGTGCGGTCGGCGTCGGGCTCGATCCGGAAGACGAAGCGCTCGCCATCGCGGTCGGTGATCGCCTCGAGGGGCATGAGCAGCGCCTCCTCGAGCTCAACCACCCGGACCCGGACGGTGACGGTGTAGCCGGGCCGGGCGAGGTTGGCGTCGAGGTCGACGTCGGGGTCGAAGGCGAGGTCGACGGTGACCTGCGCCGAGCCGCCCTCGCGCACGGCCACCGGGCTGATGCGCTCGACGCGGGCGACGAGCTGGCGGCGCGCGTCGGCGTCGGGCACGATCACCGCCCGCTGGCCGATCTCGAGCTCCACGGCGCGGTTCTCGTCGAAGCGCCCCCGCACCCGCAACAGGCGGGTGTCGGCCAGGCTGAGCACGGGTTGGTTGCCGACCAGGTCGCCGCTCTTGAGTCCGACCGAGGTGACGACGCCCGCGAAGGGCGCCGCGAGGGTGGTGTCCGCCAGGCGGGCCTCGAGGTTGGCCAACTGGGTCTCGAGCTGCGCCACCTGCGCGGCCGCGGCCGCGCGTTGGGCCGCGGCGAGTTGGTCGAGGTTGCCGAGCCGCGAGCGCGCGCTGGACTGGGACAGCTCGGCCTGCGCGAGCGCGCGCCGGGCCGCGTCGACCGCGCCCTCGGCCGCACGCACCTGGTCACGCGAGGCGGCGCCGGCGTCGAACAGGCGCCGCGCCACGTCGAGGTCGCGCTCCGCCTCGTCGAGCGTCCGGGCCGCGCTCGCGCGCTGGTCGTTCGCCTGGGCGACCGCCGCCTCCAGGTCGAGACGATCGACGGCCTGCTGAGCCCCGAGCCGCTCCTGCTCGGCCCGCGCCGAGGCGAGCGAGGTCCGGACGGAGGCCGCCTCCCGCTCGAGCGACGAGCCGTCGAGGCGCGCGAGGGTCTGGCCCGCCTCGACCAGCGCGCCCTCGGCGACCATGACCTCCGCGACGGTGCCACCACCGGAGAAGGCCAAAGCGCGCTCCTGCACCGCCTCGACCACGCCGCTGCCCGTGACCTCGCGGACGAAGGACCCCGTCTCGAGCGGCTCGGCCGCCGTCGCGACGGCCGGCGGCGGACGGTTCGCCCGCCACAGGGCGCCGATGACGAGGGCGGCGACGACCGCCAGCCCGAGGGTGGCGACGAGCCAGCGGCGTCCGCGTCCGCGGGCGGGCTCGCTCATCGGGCGCCCATCAGCGTCAGGTCGACCTGCCGCAGGGCGGCCGCCAGGGCGTGGCGTGCGGCCGCGAGCTGCGCCTCCTGCTGGCGCGTCTGCAGCTCGGCTCGGGCCAGCGTCAGCGCGGAGATGCTGCCCGCGTCGAAGCGCAGCCGCTGGACGTCGAGATCGTCGCGGGCGGTGGCGGCGGCCGCCGCCGCGCTCCGCAGCCGGGCCTCGGCGGCCAGCGCGCCGTTGTGCGCCTGGCGGACGAGCAGAACCAGGCTGCGACGCTGCTCCGCGGCCCGCAGCTGCGCGGTCTCGAGCCGGTCGCGCGCGGCCGCGATGTCCGCGGGCGCGCTGGCGAGCGGGTTGTCGATCGCGGCGAACTGCGCGGCCGCGAGTTCGGCCTGCTGCACGGCCGCCTGCAGTTGGGCGTTGCGGTCGAGATCGGCCAGGTACGCGTCCAGCGGCGGCACGGTTCCGGGATCGGGCAGGGGCGTCAGCGTCACCTCGGCGCCGGCGAGGCCGAGGAGACTGGCGAGCCGGTCGTACGCCAGCGCCCGGGCGGCACGGGCGTCGATGACGTCGCGCTCGGCGCTGCGGCGATCGTTCTCGCTGCGCTCGACGTCCAGGCGCGTCGCCGCGCCGGCCTCGAACTGGATGCTGACGGCCTCGTGGGCGGTCTCGGCGATGGCGTGCGCGCCCTCGGCGATCGCCAGGCTGGCGTCGGCCTCGAGCGCGCTGGCGTAGGCACTGGCCGCGGCGTCCCGCGCCGTCATCGCCGCGTTGGCCAGGCCCGCGACGGCGCCGGCGACGGCGTGGTCCGCCTGCAGGCGCGTGACCCGCAGGCTCGTCGGGTCCGCGGCGGTGCGTGCCAGGTCGCGCTCGGCGCTGCCGAGGTCGAGCCGCGCGCCGCGGACGGCGGCCGACGCCTCGACGGCCCGACCGAGGGCGTCGTCGAGCGTGAGCGGCTGACCGTGGGCGAACCCGAGCGCGAGGGCGAGGAGGGCGGCGATCAGATGGGGTCGGCGCATGTCACTCCAGATCGGCGGGATCGACCGCCAGGGCATCGAGCAGGCGGAGGGCCGCGAGGCGGGCGCTGTCGCTCGCGCGGTCGGCCTCCAGCCGCGCACGGTCGGCCTCGACCTCCGCCCGCCGGAGGGCGATCTCGGCCAGGTGTCCGCCCGCGTGGCGGAGGCGGGCGAGCTCGAGCTCGGCGAGCGCGAGCGCTGCGCCGGCCCGGGCCAGTTCGGCGTTGGCGATCGCGCCGTCGAGCTCGACGCGCCGCTGCTGCACGTCGATCTCGGCGCGCGCTCGCGTGAGGTCGAGTTGGGCCGCGGCGCGCTCGCGGCCGATCCGTGCGGCCGCGATGGCGTCGCCGACGGCGGGGTTGAGCGGCACGCGCAGACCGATGCCCACGGTGAGGCTGCGGCTCCGGTCGGCCTGGCCGAGGCCGGGCAGGCCGCTGTCGGGGTCGTAGCTCAGGTTGGCCGAGGGCTGCAGCGTGCGGCTGTCGATGGCGCCGCCGACCTGGAGCTGGCTGTCGGCGTCGCCGAAGCTCGCGCCCACGGTGAGCGTGCCGCTGGGCAGCGCGTCGCGGAGCGTGCTGCTGGCCTGCCGGTCGGTCTCGGCGACCTGCAGCCGCGCGGTCAGCACGTCGATCCGCCGCTCCCACGCCGCGTCGGCGTCGCCGAGCCAGGTCAGGGGGTCGGGGAGGGGGCCGGTCGGCGGGCCCGTCGCGACCCCCAGCGTCACTTGCAGCAGTCGGTCGGCGGCGGCGACCTCATGCTCGGCGGCGGCCACGGCGGCGGCGGCGCGACCGGACGCCAGCGCCAGGCGGGCGAGTTCGGGTTCGCTCGCGGCGCCGACCTCACGGCGGAGCTCCGCCGCCGCCCGTTCGAGGTCGGCCAACGCGAGATCGGCCTCGGCCAGCGCCAGGGCCTGCCGCGCGCGCAGGGCGCGCTGGAAGCCGAGGGTGGCGTCGAGCCGGGCCGTACGGCGGGCGGCGGCCAGCTCCGCGGCGGCGCGCTCGACGTCGGCCTGCGCGCGTGCCAGCGCGTCCGCCGCGGGTCCGATGCCGACGGTCGGGAAGCTCAGCGCCAGCGTCACGGGATCGAAGCCTGCCGCATCGAGGTCGACCGTGCCGGCCGCCCCCGCGTCCCGCTCGCCGAAGGTCCAGCGGTAGCCCCCACCGATCTCGCCGCGGACCGGCGCGGCCGCGACGGCGCGCTGGCGGCGCGCGAGGTCGAGCGAACGCTCCGCCAGCCGCACCAGCGGCGCGTCGGCGGACAGCCGCAGGGCCTCGGCGAAGGTGAGCGCGTCGCTGGCGCGGGCCGAAGCGGCGACGGCCAGGGCGGCCGCGCAGAGCGCGATCAGGGGCAGGCGCAGGTGGGGTCGGGTGCGCGTCGTTCGCTGCAAGGGGGCTCCTCGGCGCGGGCCGCAAGGGCCAGCGGACCTAACACAGTTTAGGTCACCGAGGCGGCCCGCACCGTCACCGGTCGTGCGGAGGGGGGGCCTCAGGCCGCGGCGTTGCGCAGCGCCGGGTCGAGCAGGTCGCGCAGGCCGTCGCCGAAGAGGTTGAAGCCGAAGGAGGCGAGCAGGATCGCGAGGCCCGAGAAGACGGAGGTCCAGGGGGAGAGCAGCATGTAGTCGCGGCTGTCGGAGAGCATGAGCCCCAGCGACGGGGTGGGGGGCTGCGTGCCGAGCCCGAGGAACGAGAGCGAGGCCTCGACCAGGATGGCCGTCGACAGCGACAGCGTGATCTGCACCATGAGCGGCGCCGCGATGTTCGGGAGCACGTGCCGCAGCATGATCCGCGGCGCGCCGGCGCCCAGGGCCCGGGCGGCGGCGACGTAGTCCCACGACAGCACCGTGAGCGCCGGACCGCGGGCGAGGCGGGCGAAGATCGGGGTGTAGACGATGCCGATCGCGAGGCCCGTGTTGACGCTGCCGGGACCCAGGACGGCCAGCACGGCGATCGCCAGCAGGATGATGGGGAACGCCAGCAGGATGTCCATGAAACGCATGATCACGCGGTCGGCCCAGCCGCCCGCGTACGCGGCGACCAGGCCGGCCACGCCCCCGGCGAGGGTGGCGAGCAGCACGGCGCCGACCGCGGTGCCGATGCTGGTCCGGTAGCCGTGGAGGACGCGCGAGTAGACGTCGCGACCGAAGTTGTCGGTGCCGAGCCAGTGCTCCCCGGTGGGGCCCTGCAGGCGGGCGCGGATCGACTGGGCGAAGGGGTCGTGGGTGGCGATGAGCGGCGCGAAGGCCGCGAGGCCCAGCACCACCACGCACAGGACGAAGCCGATGAAGCCGATGCGGTTGCGGACGAGGCGGCGGAAGAAGCGGCGCATCAGGCGTACTCCACCCGGGGGTCGATCCAGGCGTAGGCGAGGTCGACGAGCAGGTTCACGAACACGAACACGGCCGTCACGATGAGGATGACGCCCTGCACGAGGGGGTAGTTGCGCTCGTTGATGGCGCCGATCACGAGCCGGCCGATGCCCGGGATCGCGAACACCTGCTCGATGACCACCACGCCCGACAGCAGGTAGCCGACCTGCACGCCGATCACCGTGACCACCGGGATCATCGCGTTGCGCAGCGCGTGCTTGTACAGCAGCGTCCGGCGGGCGAGGCCCTTGGCGCGGCCCGTGCGGATGTAGTCGAGGCTGAGGACGTCGAGCAGGCTGGAGCGCAGGATGCGGCTGAGACCGGCGATCATCGGCAGCGAGACGGCGACGACGGGCAGCACCATGCGCGCGAGGTTGCCGCCCGGGTCGTCGGCGAAGGGGACGTAGCCGATCGTCGGCCACAGCGGCAGGTAGACCGACGCGAAGTAGAGCATGAGGACGCCCACCCAGAACGACGGAAGCGTCAGCCCCAGGATGGCGAGGATGCGCACGACCGTGTCGGCCGTGCCGCCGCGCAGCGACGCCGAGAGGATGCCGATGGGGAACGAGGCGACGATGGCGGTGGCCAGCGCCAGGCCCGTCAGCTGCAGGGTGACCGGGAGGCGCGCGAGGATCTCGTCGAGCACGAACC
>JAABRV010000161.1 GCA_011390735.1 Trueperaceae bacterium
GCGGCAAGTTCGACGAGTTCAAGCTCAAGGAGGGCGACGTCGACCTGCGCGAGGTCACGCCGGACGAGCGCATCAAGATCGGCCAGCACTTCACCGTCGACATGTTCCGCATGACCCACTCCATTCCCGACAACTCGGGCATGGTCATCCACACGCCGATCGGCAAGATCGTGTACACGGGCGACTTCAAGCTCGACTACCACCCCGCCGACGGCAAGTCGAGCCACCTCGCCAAGATCGCCGAGGCCGGGCGCGACGGCGTGCTGTTGCTGATCAGCGACTCCACCAACGCGGAGCGCCCGGGGACCACGCCGAGCGAGCACGCAGTCAAGGGCGCGATCGCCGAGATCATGAACAAGGCCACCGGCCGCGTCATCGTCACGACCTTCAGCTCGCACATCCACCGGCTGCAGAACATCATCGAGGTCGCCGAGGCGAACGACCGCCGCATCGTCATGGAGGGCCGCTCCATGATCAAGGTGGCGCGCATCGCCCAGGAGCTGGGCTACCTCAAGCTGCGCCATCCGTTCATCGAGTCCGACAAGCTCGACGGCATCCAGGACGACAAGTTGCTGTTCCTGTGCACCGGCTCGCAGGGCCAGCCGATGGCCGCGCTGTCCCGCCTGGCGGCCGGCACGCATCGGAAGATCACCCTCAAGCGCGGCGACACCGTCATCATGTCGTCGAACCCGATCCCGGGCAACGAGGAGGCCGTCAACCGCGTGGTCAACGCCCTCTACGAGCGCGACATCGCGGTGTTCTACCCGCCGACCTACAAGGTGCACACGTCGGGCCACGCGTCGCAAGAGGAGCTCAAGCTCGTCTTCGACCTGGCGCGCCCGCGCTTCTTCATCCCCTGGCACGGCGAGCCGCGCCACCAGGTCAACCACCTGCGCTTGGCCGCCAGCATGCCGCGCCCGCCGAAGAAGGCGATCATCCCGCACAACGGCGACGTCGTCACGATCACCAAGGACGACATCAAGGTGACCGGCCAGGTCGAGGCGGGCATCATCTACATCGACTCGGTCGGCCGCAGCGCCGACGAGATCGACGAGCCGATCATCCGCGACCGGCAGATGCTCTCCGAGGAGGGCATCGTGGTCATCATGGCGGTGGCCAGCAGCAAGCCGAGCGTCGAGGTGCTCACCCGCGGCGTGGCCCAGGGGAACAACGGGCTGATCCAGGAGCTCGAGCGCATCGCGCTCGACGCCGTCACCCGCGGCGTCAAGGAGAAGCGCAACCTGCAGGACATCCGTGACGACATCTTCTACCCGGTGCGGCGGCACCTGAGGAAGGCGACGGGGCGGAACCCGTTGATCCTGCCGACGGTGCTCGAGGGGTAGGCAAGCTACGGTGCCAACTGGGGCCGGCGGCGGTGGGGCATTCGTCCCTGCCACCGCCGGCCGCTTCGTGCTGCCATGGCATAACTCGGATGTCATTATCCGCGTTTAAGGAGGGCGCCCATGCCAGGCCCCGCACGCCGCCGTCCGTCCATCGCTTGGCTCGCCGCCGTCGCGCTCGTGGCGACGCTCGGTCTCGCCCACGCGCAGGCCGAGCCCCCCGCCATCACCCCCGAGGAGTACGAGACCGCCACCCAGATCTACTTCGACCGCTGCGCCGGCTGCCACGGCGCGCTGCGCGCCGGTGCCACGGGCCCCAACCTCTTCCCCGACCGTCTCTCCGAGAAGGGCGAGGGCTACCTCGAGGCGATCATCTACGGCGGCCTCCCGGGCGGCATGCCGAGCATGGGCGCGCACGGCATCCTGACGATGGAGCAGATCGACGTCATGGCGCGCTTCCTGCTCAACGAGCCGCCGGCGCCCGCCCAGATCTCGCTCGACCAGATCCTCGAGACCTGGCAGGTCCACGTCGCCCCCGAGGACCGCCCCAGCGAGCCCCAGCACGACCTCGACTGGGAGAACTTCGTCGGCGTCATCCTGCGCGACATGGGGCAGGTCGCCATCGTCGACGGCACCACCCACGACCTCGTCAGCCTGGTCGACACCGGCTACGCCATCCACATCCTGCGTTCCTCGGCCACCGGCCGCTACTTCACCGCCATCGGGCGCGACGGCAAGGCCTCGCTCATCGACCTGTGGGCCGACCCGCCCGAGGTCGTGGCGGAGGTGAAGCCCTGCTACGACGCGCGCAGCATCGAGTCGAGCAAGTTCGAGGGCTTCGAGGACGCCTACGCCATCGTCGGCTGCTACTGGCCCGCCCTGGCGGTGGTCCTCGACGGCCTCACGCTCGAGCCCCTGAAGATGGTCGGCACCGCCGGCTACCAGCGCGGGGCCGGCGACTACGTCGAGGAGGCGCGCGTCGCGGCGATCGTCGCCTCGCACTACTACCCGGAGTGGATCGTCAACATCAAGGAAGCCGGTCAGACCTGGTTCGTCGACTACAGTCGCCTCTCCGAGCCCGGCCAGCCTCTGCCCATCACCATGCTCGACACCGACCTCTTCCTGCACGACGGCGGCTGGGCCGGCGACCGCTACTTCGTCGTCGCCGCCAACGCGCTCAACAAGCTCATGGTCATCGACGCCCAGGAGCGCACCCTCGCCGCCGAGGTCACCGCGGGCGAGATCCCGCACCCGGGACGCGGCGCCAACTGGGTCCACCCCGACTTCGGCCCGGTGTGGGCCACCGGCAACCTCGGCAGCGCGGAGATGACCGTCATGGGCGCCGACCCAGAGGGGCACCCCGGCCATGCCTGGCAGGTGGTGGCCCGGATCGAGGTGCCGTTCACGGGCAACCTCTTCCTCAAGACCCACGACAACAGCCCCTGGGTGTTCTACGACAGCCCCATGAGCCCCAGCCCCGCGGGCACCGCCACGGTCTGCGCCATCGACAAGGTCGCGCTCGAGGTCGAACGCTGCTGGGAGGTGCCGGGGGCGCAGGAGCTCGGCGCGCGCGTCGTGCACCCCGAGTTCACCCGCGACGGCCGCGAGGTCTGGCTGTCGGTGTGGGGCAGCATGAACGAGCCGTCCTTCATCGTCGTCTACGACGCCGTCACGCTCGAGGAGATCGACCGCATCGAGGGCGACTGGGTGCGCACGCCGACCGGCAAGTTCAACGTCTACAACACGGCCAACGACGTGTACTGACGCCGCACGCCAGGCCCGGCCACCACGCCGCCCCGGAAGATCTTCCGGGGCGGCGTGGTCTGGGTGCCCTGCAAGCGAGCCAGCGATGTGGCCGTGTGGCCACATGGACAGATGACCCTATGGCCCCATGTGCCCGTCGTCACAAGCTGTGACCAGGCGAGGAGGCCGCGATGCCCGAGACGACACCGTTCGACGATCGCGATGAGCTGTTCCACCAGCAGGCGCTGGTGCTGAAGGCGCTCGCCAACGCGTCGCGGCTCAAGCTCGTCGACCGTCTCGTGCGCGGGCCCTGCCCCGTGGGCGAGCTCACCGCCCTGGTGGATTCGGACCGCACCACGGTGTCGAAGCATCTCGCCGTATTGCGCGCCCACGGCATCGTCCGAGACCGGCGCGAGGCCGGGGCGGTCGTGTACGAGCTGCGCACCCCGTGTGCGGCCAGCGTCTTCGCCTGCACGCGCAAGATGCTCGAGGAGCGCGTGGTCGCGACGCGAGCTGCGCACGGTGGGCGGCGTTCACGCCACGCACGGCCGGGGACGGGCGCGGCATGAGGATCCTTGAGCCCAACGCCTCGGGTTTCGCCATGCAGCGAACCACATCGAGGTCCATCGATGCGCTTTGCGTCCACCACGTAACCTTTGTCCCTTGGGCTCGCGGGACGGCGCGGCCATACTGCGGCGTGATCCAGACGCGGGGCGAACGGCGATGACGCGGGACGCGACGAAGCGCCCGGCGCCGTCCGCCGAGTTGGTCGGCCTGGCTTTCCAGCTCGTGGCGGCCACCTACCGCTCGCCCGACGCCGGCCTGCGCGACGACCTGCACTCGGGTGCGTTCGAGGCTGCGATCGCCGAGTTGGCCGAGGCCGCCGGAACCACCGCGCCGGTGCTCCCCAAGGTCGACTGGCCCAAGCTGCAGACGACGTACGTCGCCCTCTTCGTCACGAACGCCGCCGGGGTTCCCGCCCCGCCCTACGTCGGGCTCGCGCTCGACGGCGAGTTGCTGGGGCCCAGCGCCGAGGCGCTCAAGCGCTTCCTGGCGCACCACGGCGTCGAGACCGCCGCCGGCTGGCACGATCTGCCCGACCACGTGGCCGCGGTCGCCGAGGCCGGCGTGCTGCTCGCCGATGCGGGACGCGACGACGCGGCCTGCGTGCTGCTCGAGCGGTTCCTCTCCCCCTGGTTCCAACGCTACGCGTCCGAGGTCGTAGCGGCGGACGACAGCGGCTTCTACGGGCCGCTGACCGAGTTCTTGGGTTCTTTCACGAGTGAGGTGGAATGTGAAGCTGCGGCGTAGGGAGTTCTTGAAGTTGTCCGGGGCCACGGTCGGCGCCATGGCCCTGGGGGGGAGCGCCCAAGCGCAGCTCTTCCCCGACGGGTTCCCGAACCCGTTCCGCGCGCCTCCCGGCAAGTGGTTCAGCAAAGATGACGTGACGACCGCCTACTCCTATTGCGAGATCTGTTTCTGGAAGTGCGGCGTGAAGGCCTACGTGCAGGGCGGCAAGGTGCGCAAGGTCGACGGCTACGAGGGGAACCCGAAGTCGCGCGGCATGCTCTGCCCGCGCGGCCAGGGCGGCGTCGCCACGACCTACGACCCCGACCGCCTCAAGAAGCCGCTCATCCGCGTCGAGGGTAGCGAGCGGGGCTCGGGGCAGTACCGCGAGGCCAGCTGGGACGAGGCGTACGACTACATCGCCGAGAAGATGAACCAGATCAAGTTCGAGCACGGCAGTGAGTCGGTCGCGTTCTTCGCGCACGGGACCGGCGACAGCTGGTTCGGCTCGTACCTGCCGGGCGCCTGGGGCAGCCCCAACGCCGCCAAGCCCTCGGTGAGCCTGTGCACCGGGCCGCGCGAGACCGCCAGCCAGTACACCTTCGGCCGCGGCATCTCGGGCCACGAGCAGATCGACTGGGACGAGACCGACTACATCGTCCTCATCGGTCACCACATCGGCGAGGACACGCACAACACGCAGTTGCAGGACTTCTCGCTCGCGCTCCAGCGCGGCGCCAAGCTGGTCGTCGTCGATCCGCGCTTCAGCGTGGCCGCCTCCAAGGCCAAGGACTGGCTGCCCATCAAGCCGGCGACCGACACCGCCCTGCTGCTGGCGTGGGCCAACGTCCTCGTCGAGGAGGGCCTGTACGACGCCGAGTACGTGGAGAAGTACACGCTCGGCTTCGAGCAGCTCGCCGCGCACGTCGCGCAGTACACGCCGGAGTGGGCCGCCGAGATCACCGAGATCCCGGCCGACACCATCCGCCGCATCGCCCGCGAGATGGCGGCGCACGCGCCACGCGCCGTGCTCCCCGTCGGCAGGCACGTCGTCTGGTACGGCCCCGACGACATGCACCGCATGCGCTCGCTCTACATCGTCAACGTGCTGCTGGGCAACTACGGCATGCCCGGCGGCTACTACCTCTGCGACGCGCCCGTCGTCGAGTCCTA
>JAABRV010000162.1 GCA_011390735.1 Trueperaceae bacterium
GGCGCCGCTCAACGAGAACGGGTTCTCGTGCGCCGTGAGCCAGGACCGCTGTGGTGGCGACCGGTAGGCGGACTCAGCGGCCGCCGCTGCCCGAGCCGCGGCGCGAGCGCATGGGACCGAGCGGCTCGCCGCCGAGCAGGTGGAGGTGGAGGTGGTCGACCTCCTGGCCACCGTGGGCCTTGCAGTTGACGATGAGCCGGTAGCCGTCCTCGAGGCCCTCCTGCTCGGCGACGCGCCGGGCGGCGGTGAACAGCCGGCCGAGCGTGGCCTCGTCCTCGGGGCCGACGTCGGCGGCGCTGGGGATGACGTGGTTGGGGACGATCAGCACGTGCACGGGCGCCTGCGGGTGCAGGTCACGGAACGCGGTGACCATCTCGTCGCGGTAGACGATGTCCGCCGGGATCTCGCCGCGGACGATCTTCATGAACACCGTGTCGTTGGCCATGGTCCGAGTCTACGGCAGCGGGCGGGTCGACGGCGGGGGCACGAGCCGGCGGTTGACAGCGGGGGCGCCGGGATGCGTACACTGGTCGGCGATGAGAATGAGAGTCAGTTCTCAGTAATCGTCGAATCCCGACGAGGTGCCGCGGACGAGGAGCGGTGCCCCGTCCACCCAGCCACGCGCGCCGGCCGGTCGGCAGGCGCCGACCCGCACCCACCCGCGCCTGCGCCCGCGCGATCCCGGCCCATGGGCCGCCGAGGAGCCACCATGCCCCGCCTCCTGCGTTCGTCGCTCGTCCTCCTGCTCTTGCTCTGGTTCGGCGCCGGCACGGCGCTGGCGCAGGGCACCGGTCGCCAGGCCGCCGAGCCGTTCGGCGCCGTGCTCGCCCTCGGCGACGCCGAGGCGCACGACGCGCACGAAGGCGACCACGACGACCATGGGCACGACGAGCACGAACACGAAGACCGCGCGCACGACGACGATGCGCACGATGACCACGCCCACGACGGCGACGCGTACGACGACCACGCGCACGACGACCACGACGCGCACGACGCGCACGACGGCGAGCATGCCCATGGGACCGGGGGCGTGCGCCTGCTGGTGGCCTCGCTCGACGGCCCCGAGCTGATCGTCCTCGATGCCGCTGCCGGCGCGATCGTCGGCCGCTTCACCGTCCCCGGTCCGGGGACCGCCCACCAGCTCCCGAACGCCCAGCTGGCCGCCGTGCTGCACGGCGACGCGAACCGCGTCACCTTCGTCCACAGCGGCCTGACCACCATCGATCATGGCGAGCATGCCGACCTCCTGGTGGGCTCGCCCTACGTGCTCTCGACGGTCAACCTGGGACGCGAACCCAGCGCCCTGTTCGCGGCCGGCAACGACGTCGCGGTGTGGCTCGCGGGCGACGGCGGCGCGGCGTGGCTCGACGCGCGCCTCCTCGGCGTCAGCCTCGACTTCGTCGAGGTCGCCGGTCCGGGCCCGGAGTCGGCCGGACCCGGCGGCGCCCTGGCCGTCGTGGACGGCCACCTGGTCGTGGCCGGCGCGGACGGGGCGGCGCGGGTCCACGATCGCCGGGGCAGCGCGATCGCGGAGTTCGGCGGCTGCCCGGCCCCGCAGGGACAGGCCGTCCTCGGCGACGTCGCGGTCCTCGGCTGCAGCGACGGCGTGCTGCTCGTCACGTCGGCCGGCGGCGGCGTGTTCACCGCCCACAAGATCGCCCTCCCGCCGGGCGGCCCCGACGGCGCCCGCGTCCGGACGCTGGCGGCGGATGGCGGCGGCCCGCTCGTGGTCGGCGACTTCGGGCAGGGCCTCGCGCTGATCGACGTCGTCGCCCGCACGCTCACGACCGTGCCGCTCCCCGCGGCGCCGGCCGACCTGCGCTTCGCGGAGGGCGGCGAGGTGCTGCTCGTCCTGACGACCGACGGCGACCTGCACGCGCTCGACCCGGCGACGGGCGGGGTCGGCGCGAGCGTACGCGTGACCCACGCCGCGGCGGCGGGTGAGGCGCGACCGAGCCTGGCGGTGTGGGGCGAGGCGGTCTTCGTGGCCGACCCGGAGGAGCGGGAACTCGTGTGGGTCGACGTCGACCGCATGGAGGTCGAGGCCCGCTGGTCGCTCCCCTTCGCCCCGGCGAGCGCGGCGGTCATGGCGATCGAGGGCGCCGTCCGGCACTGAGGCGGCCAACGCGCCCTGCGAGACGGCCCCCGCGGTGGCACGCAGCGGGTCGCTCGCGCGTCAGCCTGCGGCGGCCGCCTTCAGTTCCGCCATCGTGAACAGCGGGCGCAGCACGACGCCGGCCTCGGCGAGCGCCTCCGGGCCACCCGCCTGGCGGTCGATGACGCACAGCGCGTACTCGACCTCGGCGCCGGCCGTGCGCAGGTCGGCCGTGGAGAGCACCACCTGGCCGCCCGAGGTCACCACGTCCTCGATGACCAGCACGCGCTTGCCGTCGACGTCGCTGCCCTCGGCGAGCCGGCGGGTGCCGTAGGGCTTGGCCTGCTTGCGCACGAAGGCAGTGGGGATGCCGGTCAGCTGGGACAGCATGACCGCCAGCGGGACGCCGCCGAGCTCCAGCCCGGCCAACACCTCGGTGCCGTCGGGCACCATCGGCACCAGCGCCAGGGCGATCGCGCGCAGGAGGTCGGGCTCGGCCTCGAAGCGGTACTTGTCGAAGTACTCGTGGCTGATCGCCCCCGACCGCAGCAGGAACTCGCCGGTCAGGTGCGCTCGGGCGTGGACGGAGGCGGCCAGGTCGGTGCGATCCATGCGTCATGCTACGTCGGCACGGCGGTGCGCCTGCGCCGGCACGGCGGTGCACCTGCCCCGGTGGCGGCGTGCGTGACCGGGCGGGTCGGCTCGTGGCCAGTTGAGAGGCGCCGGGGGGTGTGCTACACTCCCAAGGTTGGGTCCGGGACCTCGCCCGGCCATTCGGAACGAACCGCGGCACGGCCGCACCTCACGCGGCCCGGCCGCCCAAGGAGCACCCCACGATGGCGCGCAACGCATCGGCGATGAAGTACCACAAGCAGTCGGAGAAGCGGCGTCTGGCCAACAAGGGCCGCAAGACGACGATCCGCACCTTCACCAAGAAGGCCCTCGGCGCCGCGGAGACCGGCGACGCCGCGACCGCCGGCAAGTTCGAGCGCGTGGTCCAGAGCCTGGTCGACAAGGCCGCCAAGGGCTCCACCCTGCACAAGAACACCGCCGCGCGCCGCAAGTCGCGCCTCGCCAAGCGCCTCAAGAAGCTGCAGGGCGACGCGCCCCGGGCCTGATCCGACCCTGATGGACGCCATGGCGCGCGGTGGGGAACCACCGCGCGTCGTCTTGGTGTCCCCCAAGCACGCGACCAACGTCGGCGCCGCCGCGCGGGCGATCGCCAACTTCGGGCTGGGCGGCCTGTGGCTCGTGGCACCGCGCTGCACGGTCGACAAGGAGGCCTACGCGCTGGCCGTTCACGGGGCGCCGGTCCTCGACGCGGCGGTCGTCGTGGCATCGCTCGACGAGGCGCTCGCCGACCGCGAGCTGGCGGTCGCCACCTCGGCACGACGGCGCCGGCACCACGGTCACGCCTCGGCGGAACCCGAGGACGTGCTGGCGGAGCTGGTCGGTCGGCGCTCGGCCCTGGTGTTCGGGCCGGAGGAGTCCGGACTCGACAACGACGCCCTCGACCGCTGCCAGCGGGTCGTCACCGTGCCGACCGCGGGGCACAGTTCGATCAACCTGGCCCAGACGGTCGTCGTGCTGGGGTACCTGTGGCACCGGACGGCGTCCGGCGGGCCCGCGGGCCCCCCCGTCGCCGCGGCGTCCGCCGGATCCACGCCGTCCCCGGACCGACCCCCGCGCGCCGAGCGGGCCCAGGTGGAGGCCATGCTGGGGCAGCTGCGGGCGCTCATGCGCCGCATCGGCTACTCGGACGCGGCCCGCGAGACCGCCGTGTTGCGCAAGTACCGCGCGCTGCTGACGCGCATCGACCCCGATGAGGACGAGGTGACGCTGCTGCGCGGCCTGTGGTACCAGTTCGCCTGGGCCGTGGAGCAGGTGCCGGAACGCCTGCCGGGGCCGCGCCTGCGCGGCTGGGAAAACGAGCCGACGGGCGACGCCGAGGCGCCCGGGGCGGCGTCGCGGGTTCCTGGCGACGGGGACTGACGCGGCCGCGGGCCGCGCGGCCACCGGCCGGTCCGCGGGGCGTGCGAGGCGGTTCGCCGGCGTGACCGTCGCCCGCGCTCGCGCGCCGGCCGCCCGTGTGCTAACATCTCAAGGTTGACGCGCGGGAACGCGGCCCCGGCCGCCGCCCGCCCACGACACGCCCGACGAACGCGCGCGCCCGACCGCCGGAGCGCCGCCATACGCACCGGGAACGACCAGGAGGAACGCCATGCCGCGCGTGTGTGCCATCACAGGGAAGAAGACGGTCAGCCAGACCACGAGCAAGCGCAAGGGCTCGCCGAAGAAGCGCGGCGGGGTCGGCCTCAAGCAGGTCGGCGTCCACAAGCGCACCTTCAAGCCGAACCTCGTCAAGAAGACCCTGTGGGTCGACGGTGCGCCGCAGAAGGTGTGGATCAGCGCCAAGGCGCTGCGCCAGCTCGACCCGACGCTGCTCGTCAACCCCAACAAGTAGCGCCGCTCGCCTAGGCGAGCGAGGTTCGTGATGTCGAGTCCCGCGCGGCGTGCCGCGCGGGACCCTTCCGTCGCGCTCGCTGTTGCAGCCCGGGGCGCCGTGGGTGTAGGATCGCCGCGATGAGAATCGGTTCTCGAAAAGGCGTCCATCGGCTCCTGTCGGCCTGCATCCTCCTCTGCCTGCTCGCGGGCACGGCGGCGGCACGCCCGAACGTCGTCGTGTCGATCCACCCGCTCTACGACCTGGTTCGCCAGATCGCCGGCGACGACGCCGACGTGGTCCGCGTCCTCGCGCCCGGGGCCTCGCCGCACACCTTCGACCCCACGCCCCGCGACGTCGCGCGCATCGTCGCGGCCGACCTCGTCGTCATGAACGGCGCGCTCGACCTGTGGCTGCGCAACCTCGTCGAGGCCAGCGGCGCCCGAGCGCCGCTGCTGGAGCTGATCGGCCTCGAGGCCGTGCGCGCGGTGCTGGTCGAGAGCTTCCCCGAGCTGGTGCACGCCGAGGCCGGCGGCGCGAGCTACGGCTTCAACGCGCACGTGTGGCTCGACCCGCTGGTCATGGCCGCCGCCGTCCCCGAGCTCGCGCGAGCGCTGGCCGACGCCGACGCCGCGGCAGCCGGCCGCTACCTGGCGCGGGCGGACGCGCTCGTGGCCGACCTCGAGGCCTTGCACGAGGAGCTCGCCGCCGGCCTCGCGCCGCTGGCGGGCGCCGCGTTCGTGCCCTTCCACGACGCCTGGCCGTACTTCGCCGCGCGCTACGGCCTCGACCTCGTGGTCCAGATCGAGCCGTTCCCCGGACGCGAGCCCAGCCCCGCCTACCTGCGCACCGCGCTCGGGCTGATCCGTGACAGCGGCGCACGGGTGATCTTCGGCGAGGCGCAGCTCGAGCGTCGCCCCGCCGAGGTGGTCGCCGCCGAGGCCGGGGTGGCCCTCGCGATCCTCGACCC
>JAABRV010000163.1 GCA_011390735.1 Trueperaceae bacterium
CCACCCCACAGGCGCGACCCGCCGGCGACCCCGCGCCGGAACCCCGTTTCGACGTCATCGTTGACCACGGCTTCGACGCGTTCCCCACCCTGGCCAACGACCCGGTCGTCACCCCCTTCGTGGTGCAGATCGGCGACGAGACCCACCGCTCCACCGAGATCCCGCTGGTCGAACTCATCGGACGCCTCGAGGACGGCGGGCCGCACCCGAGCACCAGCCAGCCGGCGCCCGAGGTCTACGCCGCCGGCTACCGGCAGGCGACGCGGCCGGTGCTGGCGATCACCGTGTCGTCGGCGCTGTCCGGGAGCATGAACGCCGCCGACCAGGCGCGCGCGCTCGCGCCCGAGGCCGAGGTGACCCTGCACGACTCCGGCACGATCTGCGGCGCGCAGTCGTTCCAGGTGCACGCCGCGATGACCGCGCGGGCGCTGGGGCACGGCATCGACACGGCGGTGGAATGGATGCGCGCCGTCCACGCCGAGACCGAGCTCTACTTCACCCTCGCCACCCTCAAGTACCTGCTGCGCGGCGGCCGCATCGGGCGCGTGCAGGCGGCGCTCGGCACCATGCTCGACATGAAGCCGGTGATCACCGTCGACAAGTCGGTGGGCGCCTACGTCACCGCCGCCCGGGCGCGCAGCTGGAAGCGTGCCGTCGCCGCCATCGCCGATCAGGTCACCACCCGCTTCGGCGAGGGGACGCCCCTGCGCGTCGGCCTGGTGCACGGCCTCGACATCGACGATGCCGAGACGGTCCTGGCAAGCCTCCGCGAGCGGCACCCGATCCTGTGGTCGGGCCTCACGCCGACCGGACCCGCCCTCGCCCTGCACGTGGGACCGATCGCGGTCGCGCTGGCCGCGGCGCCCGGGCCGTGGCCGTGGGAACCCGGCGGCTCCCTATCGACGCCGCAGGCCGAAGCCGCCGGCTGATGCGACGGGCCCCGTCCGTTCAGCCCACCGGCAGCGTCAGGCGCTCGAGGTCGCGCGGGTAGTCGGTGAGGAACTCGGGCTCGCCGTCGGTGACGAGGATCGTGTCCGAGTGCCGGAAGCCGCCGAGGCCGGGGACGTAGAGGCCGGGCTCGACGGTGAAGAGCATGCCCGGCTGCATGACGGTGTCGTCCCCCACGTCCAGGAACGGCCCCTCGTGGTACCGCAGGCCGATGTCGTGCCCCACGTGGTGGCGCCAGGCGTCGCGCAGGCCGTGCGCGTCGACGTATGCCTGCACGGCCTCGTCGACGCTGGCACAGGTGCGACCGGGCCGGCAGGCGTCGATCGCCAGGTCCTGCAGCGCCAGCATGTGCGCGAACCAGCGGCGCTGCTCGTCGCTCGGCTCGCCCAGCACCATCGTCCGCTCCAGCTCGCTCCAGTAGCCGAACATCGGGCAGCTGGCGCCGGTCACCAGCGTGTCGCCCGCCTGGAAGACGGCGTTCGTGGTGAGCGAGTGCGGCAGCGCACCGTGCGCGCCGATCTGCCCTCGGTAGCCCGCGTGCGGGCCGCTGCGGCCCCACGACATCGGCCGGTACGCGCCGCCGTACGCGGCCAGCAGCTTCTGGTTGGCGCGCGAGGCGGCCTCGTCCTCGACCTCGGTCTCGCTGCGGCCGACGCGGGTGAGGTCCTGCAGGTAGCGGTGCGCGAGGCCGGCCCAGCGGGCGGACTCGCGGACGAGCGCGACCTCGGCGGGGCTCTTGACCTGCATCATCGTCTCGAGCGCGTCGTCGAGCGGCGCGAACGTGGCGCCCGTCAGGTCGGTCAGCTTCGGCCCGCGGTAGCCCATGACCTTCGGGTAGCCCTCGCCGTCGCCGCCGAGGCGCGCGCGCAGGCCGAGGGCGCGGAGTTCGTCGGCCAGCAGCTCCATGGGGTGCCGGCGGCCGGGGTACTCGGGGTACGCGACCACCCGGTCGACGTGGGCGTAGGTCTCGGCGTGCTCGAGCTCGAGGCGGGGCACGAACAGCACCGTCTCGCCGCCGGCGGCGATCGCCAGGCCGATGGGGCGCTCGGTGGGGACGAAGGCGAAGCCGCTGAGGTACATGACGCGGTGGTTCGCCCACCACACCATGACGTCGACGCCGGCCGCGTCCGGGTGCGCTAGCAGCCGCTCGCGGCGGGCGCGGATCTCCTCCGCCTCGATCGGTCGGGCCAACGTCGTGCTCCCCTGCTCGCTCATCGCTGCTCCTCCTCGGGCGCGGTCGCCGGCTCGAGCGGATCCCAGCCGCCGGCCCCGGTCGGCTGCGGCACCACCTCCGCGTCGTCTGCCAGAGGGTAGCGCTTCGGGCGCTCGCCCGCGGCGTCACGAACGCGGGCCGGCTCGGGCGTCGCGAGCCTCCGGTCACGCGGTCCGATACCGCCCCCGCGCGAGCAGGTACCCCAGCAGCCCCGCCGGCCCCAGCATCAGCGTCAGGAAGAGCAGCGGTGAGGTCAGCCACGGCGTGACGCCGCGCGCCCGGGCGTCGAGGTAGACCCAGCGCCCGACGAACAGGTCGAACGCGAGGAAGTGCACCCAGGCGACCGTCGCCCCCTCGGGCGTGCCGAGCATGGGGGCGATCGCATCGAGCGACGGGCTCGACACCGCGCCCAGCACCCCGGGCAGGCCCGGGAGCACCAGCGCCAGGTAGAGCGCGGCCGCCGGCGCCGCGATCCACGGCGAGGCGATGACCCGGCCAGTCACGCGCCAGCCGGGCAGCGCGATCATGAGCAGCCAGAAGGGGGCGACGAGCAGGAAGCTGGCGTCGAACACGGTGGCCATCATGAAGGCATCGTGGCACCTGGGGGTGCCCCGCGTCGGGTCGCGCGTGCGACGGGCGTGGTCAACCGCCGCACCGCCGCGTGCTGGGCCATGATCCATTGCGCGAGCGTGTCGGTACGACCTAGAGTCATACCGGGAGGTTGCCGCATGAAGACCAAGGTCGCCGTCAGCATCGACGACCGGTTGATCCGAGAGGTCGACCTGCTCGTTCGGGATGGGCGCTACGCGAGCCGCAGCCAGGCCATCGAGGCGGCGGTGGCGGAGCACCTGCGCCGCGTCCAGCGGCGGCGTCTCGCCGAGGCCTGCGCCGTGCTCGACCCCGCCGAGGAAGTCGCCCTCGCCGAAGAGGGTCTCGGCGCCGACGCCCGAACATGGCCGCCGTACTGAGGGGCGACGTTCGCTGGGCCGCGCTCGATCCCGTTCGCGGATCCGAGCAGGGCGGTCGACGACCCGTCTTGGTCCTCAGCGACGACCTGTTCAACGAACGCTCGCAGACGGTGATCGCGATGGTGGTGACGAGCCAGCCACCGAGAGCCGGCTACCCGCTGAACTACGAACTCGCCGGCATCGACCTGCCCAAGCGCTCCTGGGTCAAGATCACGCAGGTACGGACGCTGGCGGTCGAGCGCCTGGGCGATCTTCTCGGCCGGGCCACGGCACACCAGATGGTCGAGATCGTCGACGGTCTGAACGAGATCATCGCCGCCTGAAGACGCCCCAAGTCGGCGCCCCGGACACGGCCCTCCTCATGCCCGGGCGGTAACGTCGGGCATGGACGCCCGGAAGCTTCGCCCGGTCTTCGCCGGTGTGCTGATGGCGGCGCTGCTCACCGCGTGCAGCCGGTTCGTCCTGCCGCCGGACGCGTTCGTGGTCGGCGGCGAGGACCGGCCCGCCGTCGTGTTGCCGCCGCCCGACCACGACCCCACCGAGCCCACGCCACTCCTGGTGGTGCTGCATGGCTACCGCTCGAACGCCTCGCAGGTGGAGCGGCTCTTCCCCCTCGGGAGCGGCGCGGCGGTCGCCGGCGTGATCGTGGTCCGCCCCGAGGGCACCAAGGACACCGCCCAGCAGCGCTTCTGGAACGCCGCCGAGGCCTGCTGCGACCTGCTCGACCGCGGGGTCGACGACGCGACGTACCTGCTCGACCTCATCGCGGAGATCGAGGACAGGGTGGCCGTCTCGCAGGTCGCCGTGTTCGGCCACTCGAACGGCGGCTTCATGGCCTACGCGCTCGCCTGCCGCCACCCCGAACGCTTCGCGGCGGTCATCACCGTCGCCGGCGCCCTGGACGATCCGCCCCCCGATTGCGGCGCCGGTGACCCGCCCCGCGTGCTGCACATCCACGGCACCGACGACCCGATCATCGACTACGCGGGCGGCGCGCTGTTCCAGCAGCCGCCGTACACGGGTGCCGAGGCCACCGTCCGCACCTTCGCGGACGCCGCCGGCTGTGGCGACCTCGTCCCGGGCGCGGCCTTCGACCTCGACGCCGGCGTCGAGGGGAACGAGACCGTCCCGCTCGCGGCCACCTGCCCGGACGACGGACGCGTGGTCCTGTTGCGCATCGACGGGGGCCGCCACGAGCCCGCGGTGCGCGAGAGCTTCGCCGCGCGGGTGCTGGGTTTCGCGTTCGACGAGTGAAAGAACGGACGACGCCCGAGGGTGCCGCCTACCGCCCCACCATCCGCGGGTCGAGCAGGTCGCGCAGGCGATCGCCGAGCAGGTTCAGGGTCAGCACCACCAGGAAGATCATGGTGCCGGGCACCAGCGACACCCACGGCGCGACGCGCAGGAACTGACGGCCGTTGGAGAGCATCACGCCCCACTCGGCCTGCGGCGGTTGGGCGCCGAGGCCCAGGAAGCTCATCCCCGCCGCGGCCATGATCATCCAGCCGACGTCGAGCGTCGCGGCCACCACGATCGGGCTGAGGGAGTTGCTGAGAACGTGGCGCAGGAGGATGCGGACGGGACCGGCGCCGGCGGCCTCGGCCGCCTCGACGAACTCGCGCTTGCGCAGCGCCAGCGCGCTGCTGCGCGCGATGCGCACGTAGTACGGCACCCCTGCGATGGAGATGGCCAGCATCGTGTTCATCAGGCCCGGACCCAGGATGGCGACGATCATCAGCGCCAGCAGGATGTAGGGGAAGGCCATGAGCATGTCGACGATCCGCTGCGTCCAGAAGTCGAAGCGGCCCCCGAGGTAGCCGCTGACGAGCCCGAGCGTCACGCCGATGGCCACGGCGATGCCCACGGCGGCGAAGCCGACGGCCAGCGAGATGCGCGCGCCCCACACGACGCGCGACAGCAGGTCGCGACCGAACTCGTCGGTGCCGAGGAGGTGCCCGGGCGTCAGGGGCGGCTTCAGCCGGTCGATCAGCGATCCGCGGACCGGATCCGGCAGGCCCAGCCAGGGCGCCAGCAGCGCGGCGAGCACGAAGATCGCCAGGATCACGAAGGAGACGGCGGCGACGGGCTCGCCGAGGATCGCGCGCCAGAAGTCGCGACGCCCGCGTGCCACCGGGGCGGCATCGATGGGGGTTCCGGGCTCGTCGCCCGGGAGACCCCCGCCGCCACCGGACGGCCCGGCCGGACCGGGCCCAGCGCGCAGCGCTCGCGGTCCGGCGCTCACTGGTAGCTGATCCGGGGATCGACGAGCGTGTAGGCCACGTCGGTGAGGAGGTTGGTGAAGACGTAGGTGCCCGCCACCATCAGCGTCACGCCCTGCACCAGCGG
>JAABRV010000164.1 GCA_011390735.1 Trueperaceae bacterium
CGCGAGAGACTGCGTGCCCTCCTCGAGGGACTCGACTACGGCGACATGCTGCCCGTGTTGACCCACGATGCCGCCGGTTGGCGGCTGGTCGCGCACAACTGCGTCTACCGCGACGCCGGCTGCCAGGCGGCCGGGGTGTGCGATCTCCTGCCGCGGGTCATCGACTCGGCGACGGGCCTGCCGGCCGAACGGCTCGAGTGCCAGCGCGACGGGCGCCCCGCATGCATCTTCACAGGCGGTTGGCGCGAACGCCCGTAGGATGCGTGGATGATTCCGCCGCCAGGCGCGGCTCGCGCCCGCGCGCCTCGCGCCCGCACCCCCAGGCCCGGCGTCATCGCGCTGGTCTTCCTGTTGGCGTCGGTGCCCTACATCCTCTTCTCCGACCGCCTCCTGCTGCGACTCGTGCACGATGCCGCCGCCCTGACGGCCTGGCAGACGATCAAGGGCTGGGGCTACGTCCTCGCCGCGGCGGGCGTCGTCTACCTGCTCGAGCGCCGCATCGCGCGGCGCCACCGGCGGGCGCTGACGCAGCAGCGGGCGGCGTACGACGCGGCGATCGAGGGGTGGGCGCGGGCCCTCGACCTGCGCGAGCACGAGACCGGCGGGCACGCGCGACGGGTGACCGAGCTCTCGCAGCGACTGGGCCAGCGGCTCGGGCTCGGGCCCGACGAGCTGGAGAACCTGCGACACGGCGCGCTCCTGCACGACGTCGGCAAGATCGGCGTGCGCGACGCGGTCCTGACCAAGCCCGGCCCCCTCGACGAGGACGAGTGGACTGAGATGCGCCACCACACCGTGCTGGGCCACGAGCTGCTGCTCGGACTCCCGGAGCTGCGCGAGGCGACCACGGTCGTGCGCTCGCACCACGAGCGCTGGGACGGCGGCGGCTACCCGGACGGCCTGGTCGCCGAGGCGATCCCCCGGTTGGCGCGCATCTTCGCCGTGGTCGACGTGTACGACGCGCTGCGGAGCGACCGGCCGTACCGTCGCGCCTGGACCGAGGCCGAGGTCTTCGCCCACCTGCGGGCCGCGCGGGGCGGCCACCTCGACCCCGAGGTGGTCGACGCGTTCCTCGACATGCTCGGTCACGGCGGCGCCTGAGCGGGGCCGGCCGACGCCGGTCAAGCGAGGTTCGGCACGACCTCGGTGGCCACGCCCCACGCGGCGATGCCCAACAGGAGCGCGCCGGAAACCCTGGTGAGCAGGCGATGGCGGCGGTTCAGCCAGCCCGTCCAGCGGCGCTGCCGCCCGCCCGTCAACCACGGCAGCAGGACCAGCGGCCAGCCGAAGCCGACCCCGAAGGCCAGCACGTAGCCGAGCTCGATGCCCAGGGCGCGCGGGTCGCCGGCGCCGAGCACGAAGGCGGCCACGACGACGGGGCCGGTGCACGGCAGCGTCATCGGGGCGAGCATGAGACCGTAGGCGAACGCGGCCGCGCGCGGATCGCTCAGGGCCGGGCTCCGGCCGACGGCCAGGCGGGCGAACGGGTTGCGGCCCGCCAGCAGCGCGAGGCCCAGGGCGGCGACCACGGCGTAGGTCAGCGGCAGCAGCCACGGCAGCCAGGCGGCCACCGCCGCCCGGGTCGCCATGAGGACCGCGCCGAGCAGCAGCATGAGCACGAGCACGCCCGCCAGGACGAAGAGGCCCAGCCAGCGCGCGTCCGTGCTGCGCGCGCCCCCCGCCGGCGCCCGCTGGGCGGCGAGGAACGCGATGAGCCCGGGATAGAGCGGCAGCAGGCAGACGTTCGTCAGGATGGCGCCGTTGCCGAGCACGAAACCCTGAAGGAGGAGCTCCATCGCCTCAGGTCCCGCGCGCTCGGCCGGCGGTCGCGCTCAGGGCGCCGCCGCGGCCGTCAGGCTCGCGACGAGCTCGGCCGGCGACGAGAAGCCGGTCGTCAGCGGCCCCACCGCACCCGTCGGCGAGACGATGACGTGGGGCGTCGAGGGCGGGTTGAGCACGGTCCGCCCGAAGCGCTCCGCGAGCAGCCGCAGGAACGCGTCGTCGGCGACCGCGAAGCGGAACGGCAGGGCGTGCCGTTCGGCGTAGGCCGTCAGCGCCGCGGGATCGAGGCCGCGCTCGACGCTGACCACCAGGTAGGCGACCGGGATGCCGGGGGCGGCCTCGCCGCCGAGCGTCGCCGCCGCCTCGGCGAGGTGACCGAGCTGGCGCCGGCAGTTGCTGCACCAGGTCGCCATCGTCTCGATCAGCACGACCGAACCCTCGAGGTCGCGGACGGTGAACGGCTCGCCGCTGGCGGCGTCGACCAGCGGGTGTTCGAGCCAGGCCTCAACGTCCGCCTGACCGGCGGCGGCGCCGAGCCAGGCGACGAGTGCGAGAACGGTGGGGAGGCGGGCGATCCAGCTTCGACGGCGTCGCATCGGGCCATCCTGCCGTTCCTGGGACCTGCCCGTCGGTCTTCCATCGAACGCGCGAGCATCGACGCTGCCCGTCGAGCGGCGGTACGGTGGCGCGGTGCCGGAACCCGCCCTCCGATCCCGCACGATCGAACGGTCCCCCGTCCACTACGGCTGGGTGATCCTCGTCGTCGGGACGCTGGGTCTCATGATGACGACGCCGGGCCAGACGGTCGGCGTCTCCGTCTTCCTCGATCCGATCATCGACGAGCTCGGCACGACGCGCCAGACGGTCTCGCTGCTGTACACGCTGGGCACGCTGGCCGGGGCGTTGGCGCTGCCCTTCGTCGGCCGCTCGATCGACCACCGCGGACCTCGCCTCGCGGTCGGCTGGATCGCCGCCGGCCTGGCCGCCGCCTGCGTGTTCATGGCGACGGTGAGCTCGCTGCCGGCACTGGCGCTGGGGTTCGTCTTGCTGCGTGGCCTCGGCCAGGGGGCGCTGGGCCTGGTCAGCCTGCACGTCATCAACGTCTGGTTCGTCAGCCGCCGCGGCCTCGCCGTGGGCGTGACCGGCGTGGGCATGGCGCTGGCCACCGCCGGCTTCCCCTGGCTGATCGAGACCTGGATCGGCGCGTTCGGCTGGCGGGCCGCGTACGCCGGTCTGGGCGCGCTGGTGGCCGCCACGATCTTGCCGCTGGGGATCGCCTTCTACCGAGGTCACCCGGAGCGCTTCGGTGCGCTGCCGGACGGCCGCGCGCCCGCAAGGGCAGCCGTGCGGACGCTGCCGGCCGAGCCGCGCTTCAGCGCGGCCGAGGCGCGCGGCACACTGACCTTCTGGCTGCTCGCGGGCGCGGTCGCCTGCATCAGCGCGTTGGGCACCGGCCTCATCTTCCACCACTACGACCTGATGGGCGCGCGCGGGATCGACCGGGCGACCGCCACCACGGCCTTCGCCTGGCTCGCGTGGGTGATCGCGATGACCCACCTCGGCATCGGCGCGCTCTCGGACCGACTCGACCCGCGCGTGCCCGTCGTCGCGGGCCTGGTCCTGCAGGCCGCCGCCCTGCTGTTCGCCGGCCACGTGACGGCCTCCACGCTGCCGCTGTACGGCGTCGTCATCGGCGTGACGCAGGGCGTCATGGGCAACGTCTCCGGAACGGCGTTCGCGCGCTACTTCGGCCGCGCCGCGATCGGGGGCATCAAGGGCACCGCACAGACGCTGTCGGTGGTCGGCGCGGCGGCCGGACCGGTCCTGCTGGCCTGGGGGCCCGATCTCCTCGGCGGTTACCTGCCGACCCTGTGGGCCCTGATCCCGCTGCCGCTGACGCTCGCCCTGGTCTGCGGGATCGCGCTGCGGCCGCCGCGGCCGCGACGCGTGAGCGGGTCGCCGACGGCCGACTGAGCGCGGGCCCCGGGACCGGGTCGCTCGCCGCCACCCGAACGTCCGGACCCCGCGACCGTACGCGTCGCGGGGTCCGGTTGCACGGGATGCGTTGTGCTTCGTGCATCCCGTCGAACGATCTCGCCGTCGGGGCGTCACCCCGCGCTGGGCCCATCCCAGCGCTGCCTTGCGGGTCTCTCGCGTCCATTGGCCCGAGGAGCCTTGCGCTCCACGCCCCTCGGGTTCAGGGTGACGCCGTTCGACGACGGCACGTCGGGTGGGGCTCCTTCTTGACCCTCCGGTCCACCGGAGCGATCTAATCGGCGCGCGAACCACCTTCGGTGCAACTTCAGGTTAGCGACACCCCCCCAGGGGGGCCGGGACATTCGTCCCGATTTCGGGGTGTTACCCTCCCGCCCCTCCGGCGCCCGGCAACGGCCCGCAGAAGGGTGCCAGACGCGCCCGCAGGTCCTCGGGGACCGGCACCGAGCGCTCCTGGCGGTAGTCGTAGGTCACCACCACGGTGGCGATGTCGGCGACCACCTCGCCCCTGGGCGCCTCGGCCATGGCGACGGCCCTCGCTGGCCCGTGACCGGCCTCCGGCGCGCCCGGCCGCAGGAGCGCCTGGCGCATCGCGATCGAGCTGCGGCCGATGCGCCCGATCCGGCTCAGCACCAGCAGCGGGTCGCCCACGTGGAGCTGGCGCCGGAAGTCGATCGCCATGTGTGCCAGGATCATCCCCCCGAGCGGGTACCCGAGCGAGGTGATCAGTTCGATGCGGGCGCTCTCCGAATAGGTCGCGAAGCTGGCGTTGTTGATGTGCCCGAAGCGATCGGTGTCGCCGAAGCGCACCTGGATCGGCGTGACGTGCAGCAGGTCGCCGCTCACCGCGCGCCCCCCGCCGGCTGGAGCCCGCGCCGCCCGCGAGCGGCCCGGCCGGATCTCGCCCGCCGCTGACAGCGCGGGCAGTGGTGCGTCCCCCGCTGCCCCACCACGCTGCGCACGAGCGGCGTGCCGCAGCGCGGGCAGGGGTCGCCGCCGTGGCCGTAGGCGTCGAGCTTCTCCAGGTAGGCGCCGACCTCGCCGTTCACGGTCCGGTAATCGTAGAGGGTGGTGCCCTGGAGTTCCACGGCCGCCGCCAAGACCTCGCGGATGGCGGCGTGCAGCGCACGGACCTTCGGGCGCGACAGCGCACGGGCCGGCGACGCCGGATGGACCCGCGCGCGCCACAGCGCCTCGTCGGCGTAGATGTTGCCCACCCCCGCCACCGGCCGCTGCGACAACAGGAAGGCCTTGACGGGCTGCGCCGAGCGCGCCAGCGCCGCCGCGAAGGCCGCGACCGTGAACGCGTCGCCGAGCGGCTCCGGGCCCATCGCCGCGAGCGTCGGCAGGCTGCGGTAGTCGCCCCGAGGAACGACCAGCACGCGACCGAAGCGGCGCGCGTCCTGCACGTACAGCACGTCGGGCGCCGCGCCGTCGAGGCGGAGGAGGAGCCGCAGGTGGGCCGCGGGCGGGCGGGGCGACAGCACGCCCGTCATGCCGAGGTGCACCACCAGCTCGTCGCCGACCGCGTCGGCGGGGGCGCGCGCGTCAGCAGGGGCGCGCGCGTCAGCGGGGGCGCTCGCCGCCGCGGGCGCGGCCCCGTCCGGGTCGGTCGCCGGGGCCGACGACGGTCGCAGCGGCAGCA
>JAABRV010000016.1 GCA_011390735.1 Trueperaceae bacterium
TGGAACATCTCCTGCCACTGCCGCACCATCCCGAGCATGCCGTTGTTGGTGATCGCGATGACGATCGGCAGCTGGTGCTTGTAGATGGTGGCCAGCTCCTGGATGTTCATCTGGATGCTGCCGTCACCGGCGACGCAGACGATCGTCTCCCCCGGCCGCGCGAAGGCCGCGCCGATCGCCGCGGGGAGCCCGAAGCCCATCGTGCCCAGGCCGCCGGAGCTGATCCAGGTGCGCGGGCGGTTGGTCGGGAAGAGCCGGGCCGCGAACATCTGGTGCTGACCGACCTCGGTCGTGACGACGCAGTTGCCGCCGGTCTCGCGCGCGAGCAGCGCGATGACCTCCTGCGACACGAGCGGCTTGTCGGTCTTGTAGCGCTCGGGGTAGCTCGCCTTCCAGGCGTCGAGCTGCGCCCACCAGTCGCCGAGCTCCAGCGGACCGAGCAGTTCGGTGAGGCGCGGAAGGACGTCGCGCAGGTCGCCCACCACCGGGACGTGCGCCTTGACCAGCTTGGAGATCTCGGCCGGGTCGATGTCGATGTGGACGATCGTGGCGTTGGGCGCGAAGCGGCTGAGCTTGCCGGTCACGCGGTCGTCGAAGCGCAGGCCGGCGCCGACGATGAGGTCGCAGTGGCTGATCGCGCGGTTGGCCGTCACGGTGCCGTGCATGCCCGGCATGCCGAGCGACTGGGGCGCCCCACCGGGGTAGGCGCCGATGCCCATGAGCGTCGTGATGACGGGGATGCCGGTCAGGCGCGTGAACGCCTCGATCTCGTCGGCGGCCACCTGAGCGCCGCCCCCCACCATCAGCACCGGCCGCTCGGCCGCCTCGATCGCCTCGGCCGCGCGCCGGATCTGCCGGGCGTTGCCGACGACGGTCGGCCGGTAGCCGGGCAGGTCGATCTCGACGTCGAAGTCGCCCTCGAAGGCCGCCTGCTGGATGTCCTTCGGCACGTCGACCAGGACGGGTCCCGGGCGGCCCGTGCGGGCGATGTGGAAGGCCTCGGCGAGGACGCGCGGCAGATCGCGGACGTCCTTCACCAGGTAGTTGTGCTTGGTGACCGGCAGGGTGACGCCGGTGACGTCCGCCTCCTGGAAGGCGTCGGTGCCGATCAGCGAGAGCGGCACGTTGCCGGTCACCGCGACGACGGCCGACGAGTCCATGTACGCGGTCGCCAGGCCGGTCACCAGGTTGGTGGCCCCGGGACCCGAGGTCGCGAAGCACACGCCGACGCGGCCGCTGGCCCGGTAGTAGGCGTCGGCGGCGTGGGCGCCGGCCTGCTCGTGGCGCACGAGGACGTGCTGGATCGGTGAGTCGTAGAGCGCGTCGTAGATCGGCATGATCGCGCCGCCAGGGTGACCGAACACCGTGGTGACGCCCTGCCGTTCGAGCGCCTTGAGCACGGCCGCGGCCCCGTTCACCCGATACCTCGTTGCATGATCTCCTCCAGTGCGTCCTGCGCGCGAGCTGTTCGGACGCTTCGGCGAACCGTGCCACCCTACGAGAAGACCCCGCCAGGTCCAATGACCGTGACGGGGTCCAGGTGGTCGACCGCGAGCGGTGATCCCGTTACCCCTCCGCGGGTAGCCGCAGGGCGGCGACGTGGGCGGTGGGCAACGCGATCATCGCCGCGGAGTATACGGGGTGCTATCCTGGGTGTCAACCGACCGCCGAAGCACTCTGCTCCGTCCTGGCCGACGACTTCGCCACCTCCTTCCCCCTGTCTCGGAGGTCCGCATGCCCACCCTGCGTGTGTCCGCGCAGTCCCGACCCAACGCCGTGGCTGGCGCGATCGCTGCGCTCCTGCGCCTCGACGGCGCGGTCGAGATGCAAGCGATCGGCCCGCACGCCGTCAACCAGGCCGTCAAGTCGCTCGCCATCGCGCGCTCCTACCTCGAGCAGGACGCGCTCGACCTCGTGGCGGCACCCGGTTTCGTCAAGCTGGAGCTGCACGACGAGGAGCGCACCGCCATGCGCTTCGACGTCCGTGCGATCGCCCGCGAGGAGGTGCAGGCCGGGACCGCGGGAGGCGAGGCCGACGAGCCCGAGGTCGAGGTCCCGGCCCCCCTCGACGGGGCGTGACCGAGCCCAAGGCCCCGCGCCGCCGTGCCACGGCGTCGAGCCGCGCCGCGGCGTCGAGCCGCGCCCGGGTCCTGCAGGTGCTCGATGCGGTCCAGCGCCGCGGCGCGTCGGCGAGTGCCGCCCTGACGGACGGGCTGGGGGGCGTCGAGCCGGGGCCCGATCGCGCGCTGATCACGGACGTCGCCTACGGCACGCTGCGCTGGCTGCCAGCGCTCGATGCCGCCCTGGGCGCCCGCCTCCCCGACCCGGCGGCGCTGCCCACGACCGTGCTCGACGCGCTGCGCGCGGGGGCCTTCGAGCGCCTCGTGCGCGGCACGCCGGCCCACGCCGCCGTCCACGCCTGGGTCGAAGAGGTCAAGCGGCTCCCGGGCCCGGCGGCGCGCCTGTCCGGGCTGGTCAACGCCGTGCTCCGCCGCGTCGACCTCGCGGACGCCCGTGGCCCGGCAGCGGGCGCCGGCCTCCCCGAGCCGCTGTGGCTCCACCTCGCGGCCAGCCTCGGGCCCCACGCGGCCGGCGCCGCGCGCGCCATGCTGCAGCCCGAGCCGCTGTGGGTGACCGCGTATGGCGATGACGCCCTGGAGCTGCTGCGCGCCGAGGGCGCCGAGGCGCGCCCGGGACCGCTGCCGGGCTGCTGGGCCCTGCGGCCGGGCCGGCCGCTGGGCGCGCTCGACGCCTTTCGCCGGGGGGCGATCCAGCCGCAGAACCCGAGCTCGGCCGCCGTGGTGAGCGCGCTGGGCGAGGTCGCCGGAAGGCGGGTGCTCGACGTCGGTTCGGGCCACGGCGTCAAGGCGGCGCAGCTGGCCGCCGCGGGCGCCGCCGTCGAGGCCGTCGAGATCGACGCGCACCGCAGCGAGGTGGGGCGGCGCAACCTGGCGCGCCTGGGCCTGAGCGCGCGCCACCACGTCGTCGACGCCAGCGTCCCGTTGGTCGGGGTCCCGACCGTCGACGCCGCGCTGCTGGACGCCCCCTGCACCGGGACCGGCACCCTGCGCGGCCACCCGGAGATCAAGCTCCGCTGGACGCCGGACGATGCTCAGCGGGCGGCGGCACGCCAGCGAGCCATGCTCGCGTCGGTCGCCGAACGCGTTCGACCGGGCGGTGTGTTGGTCTACGCGGTCTGTGCCCTCGGCCTCGAGGAGGGACCGGAGGTGGTCGCGTCGTTCCTCGCCGCGCACCCCGAGTGGCGCGCCGTCGCCCCGAGCGTGCCGCTGCCGACCGTGCCCGCACCCATCGGCGCCTGGCTGCTGCCGAGCGACGAGGGCCTCGACGGGTTCTACCTCGCGCGCCTGGAGCGCGCCGAGCGCGATCGCGTCGGCGCCTCGCCGGCGTAGCCTCGGCCATGGCGACCGTTCCGCCCGTCCAGCTCTCCGAGCGGGTCCACCTGCTGCCCGGAGCCGTGAACGTCGTCCTCGTGGTCGAGGACGGACGCGCCCTGGTGATCGACAGCGGCCAGGGCAAGGACGGTGGGAAGCGCGTGCGCCGGGCGTTGGACGCCATGGGCATCGCGCCGTGCGCGATCCTGACGAGCCACGCGCACGCCGACCACTTCGGGGGGCACGCCACGCTGCTGCGCCGCTGGCGGGTGCCGGTCCATGCCCCGCCCATCGAGGCGGAGCTGATGCGCGCGCCCTTGCTCGAACCCGTCTACCTCGCGCACGGCGCCTCGCCGCCGCCGGAGATGCGCGGGCCCTGGCTCATGGCCGAGCCGTCGCCGGTCGATGCCCTGCTGCACCCGGGTCCCGCCCGCATCGAGGGTTTCGACCTCGTGGTCCACGACGTGTCGGGGCACGCGCACCGCCAGGTGGCCTTCGAGATCGACGACGTGCTGATCGCCGCCGACGCCGTCTTCGGGCCCGCGGTCCTCGACCGTTACCCCCTCGTGTTCGGCCAGGACGCCGCGCGCCAGCTGGCGTCGGCGGCCTGGGTGGGCGAGCGGCGGACGCGGCTCGCCGTCCCGGGTCACGGCGAGCCGGACGCGCCGGCGCCCCTGGCGCAGGCGACGGTCGCGGCCCTGGAGCGGGTGCGGCGGACCGTGGCGGACGCGGCCACGGCCGACGTCGTCGACGCCGGCGAGATCCTGGCGCGCGTGGCGGCGGCCCTCGACGTCCCCGACGTCGACCTGCCGCGCTGGCACCTCAACCACACCACCGTCCAGGCCCACCTGCAGGCGCTCCGAGAGGCGGGCGTGCTGCGCCCACGCATCGTCGGCCACCGGCTGCTCTGGGGGGCGGCATGACGTCGCGCGGCGCCGAGCCGAGCCTCAGCGGTTGGACGCTGTGCAGCGCCGGCGGCTGCGAGGGCGTCACCGGGAGCGCCCACCTGCTGATGACCGAGGACGCACGCGTCCTCGTCGACGCGGGCCTGTTCCAGGGGCCCGACGAAGAGGCCGCCAACCGCGCGCCGTGGCCCTTCGACCCGCGCTCGATCGACGCGGTGGTGTTGACCCACGGTCACCTCGATCACGTCGGCCGGCTCCCTCGCCTGTGGGCGGACGGCTACCGCGGCCCGGTCTTCGCGACGGCCGCGACGCTGGCGGTCGCGGAGGTCGTCTTGCGCGACGCGGCCCGCATCCAGGCGGAGGACCTCGCCCGCGCCCGGCGCCGCGCGCGCCGCGCCGGCATCGCCGGCGACCCGGCGCGGCCCGCGTATGCCGACAACGACCTCGAGGCCGTCCTCGCCCGGGGCCGCTCCGTCCCCTTCCAGCGACGCTTCACGGTCTGCCGCGGGGTCCACGGCACCCTCGGGCGTGCCGGGCACGTGCTCGGCGCCGCCTGGCTCGCGCTCGACGGGCCCGGGGGGCGCGTCCTGGTCTCAGGCGACCTCGGCGACGCCGACGGCCCGCTCCACCCGGCGCCGGAGCCGCCGCCGCCCACGGACGCGCTGCTGATCGAGACGACCTACGCCGACGGCCACCACCGCAGCTGGGAGGCGACGGCGCGCGCCTTCGCCGGGGTGGTCCGGCGCACACTGGAACGCGGCGGCAACGTCCTCATCCCGACCTTCGCCCTCGAGCGCACGCAGGCCGTGCTGAACACCCTGCAGGTCCTCGAGGCCAGGCACGCGATCCCACCGTCGCGGGTGGTGCTCGACGCGCCCATGGGGGAGCGCATGACCGAGCTGTACCGCCGCTTCCCGCACACCCTGCGGTCGGCGATCGCCGACCGCCTCGCGCACGGCGACGACCCGTTCCACCCCGCCGGCCTGGAGGTCGCCCGGGGGGGCGGGGCGGCGCGCGACCTGCGCGACGCCCGCGGCGTGGTCATCGTCGCCGGCGCCGGGATGCTGACGGGCGGTCGCATGCTGCAGCACCTCGCCTTCCACCTCGGGGAGTCGCGCAACGCCCTCGTCTTCGTCGGCTACCAGGCGGAGGGCACGCTGGGCCGGGAGATCGTCGACGGCGCGGAGCGCGTCCGCGTCTTCGGCAACGAGGTGGAGGTCGCCGCGGAGATCGCCACCGTCGACGGGTTCTCGGCCCACGCCGATGCGCCCGTCCTCGACGCGTGGTGGCGCGCGAGCCGCGCGCGGGTCGTCGTGCCCGTCCACGGCGAGGCAGCGGCGCGCGAGGCGCTGGCCGCTCGCGTCGTGGCCGCGGGCGGCGTCGCCCGCCGAGCGACCCTCGGCGTGCCGCTGCCGCTGTGACCCGGGCCGCACCGCGGACGCGCCTGGCATCCCCGTAAGCCCGCTTACCAAATCCGTCCAGGACGGAACTCGCGTGGTCAGCCGGGTTACCGACGGCGTCGGCCTGGCGGTGTTGGATGGGGACATGGATCGCGAACTGCCCGTCATCGCCCTGCGCACCCAGGTGGTCTTGCCACGCACCCTGGAGAACGTCGACGTGGGTCGCCCGAAGTCGAAACGCGCGCTCGAGGAGGCGCAGGCGGCCGACAACCGCGTCCTGCTCGTCGTGCAGCGCGAGCCGCGGGTCGACGACCCCGGCGGCGACGACCTCTACCAAGTCGGCACCCTGTGCGTCATCAAGCAGGTGATCCGGCTGCCGGACGACACGCTCCAGGTGCTGGTCGAGGGCCGCGAGCGCGCGCGCGTCGACGCCTACCTGCCCGGGCCGACGCTCCGCGCCCAGGTCACCACCATCGCCGAGGTCGCCCCGGACAAGGGGGACGCGCGCGTCGGCGCGTTGGCCGACCAGGTGAAGAGCGCTTTCAGCGACTACGCCCAGCAGAACAAGCACCTGCGCCTCGACTCGTTCCACCTGGAGAACCTCAAGGGGCTCAAGGAGGCCGGCCCGCTGGCCGACGTCGTGGCGAAGTACGCCACCTGGGAGGTCGCCGACAAGCAGGCCGTCCTCGAGGAGCGCGACGCCCTCTCGCGGCTCGAGAAGGTGCTCGCGCTCCTCAGCCGCGACCTCGAACGTTTCGACACCGAGAAGCAGATCAGCGCCCGCGTCAAGCAGCAGATGGACGCCAACCAGCGGGAGTACTACCTGCGCGAGCAGATGAAGGCGATCCAGAAGGAGCTCGGCGGCGACGAGGCCTCCGAGGCCGCGGAGCTGCGCGAGCGTCTCGAGGCCAAGGCCCTTCCCGAACAGGCCAAGGAGCGGGTCCTCAAGGAGATCGACCGCCTCGAGAAGATGGCGGCGGGATCGCCGGAGGCGACCGTCGTTCGTACCTACCTCGACGTCCTGCTCGAGCTCCCGTGGTCGGAGGCGGACGACGAGGTGCTCGACATCGCCCACACGTCAGAGATCCTCGAGGAGGACCACCATGCCCTCGAGGAGCCGAAGGCGCGCATCCTGGAGTTCCTGGCGGTGCGACAATTGACGAGGCAGCGCGAGGTGAAGGGCACCAAGGCGCCGATCCTCTGCCTCGTCGGACCGCCCGGGGTCGGCAAGACCTCGCTCGGCAAGTCCATCGCGCGCAGCATGAACCGCTCCTTCGTGCGCATGAGCCTCGGCGGCGTGCGCGACGAGGCCGAGATCCGCGGCCACCGCCGCACCTACATCGGCTCGCTGCCCGGGCGGATCCTGCAGGGCATGAAGACCGCCGGCAAGATCAACCCCGTGTTCCTGCTCGACGAGGTCGACAAGATGACCTCCGACTTCCGCGGCGATCCGTCGTCGGCCCTGCTCGAGGTGCTCGACCCGGAGCAGAACGACACCTTCACGGACCACTACCTCGAGATCCCCTACGACCTCTCCAAGGTCATGTTCGTCACCACGGCCAACAGCCTGTCGAACATCCCGCGGCCGCTCCTCGACCGCATGGAGGTCATCCAGATCGCCGGCTACACGCTGGACGAGAAGCTGGCGATCGCGCGCCGCTACCGCATCCCGCGGCAGGTCGAGGAGCACGGGCTCGAGGGTTCGCTGGCGATCGCCGACGACGCCGTCCGCCTGATCGTCACCGACTACACCCGCGAAGCCGGGGTGCGCCAGCTCGACCGCTTGCTCGCCAAGATCGCCCGCAAGGAGGCGAAGGCGTTCATCGAGGCCCCGTGGGAGGGCGAGAAGGTCGTCGACGCCGAGATCGCGCGCGCGCTGCTCGGGGTCCCCCCCTTCCACGAGGAGGGCGCGGAGAAGCAGCCGCAGGTCGGCCTGGCGCACGGGCTCGCCTGGACGTCGGTCGGGGGCGTCACCCTCGACATCGAGGCCGTGGCGCTGCCCGGCAAGGGCAAGGTGGCCCTCACGGGCCAGCTGGGCGACGTGATGAAGGAGAGCGCCCAGGCCGCGATCGCCTACCTCCGCCACCACGCCGGCGAGTTCGGCCTGCCCGCGGACTTCCACGAGAGCCGCGACCTGCACGTCCACGTGCTCGAGGGGGGCACCCCCAAGGACGGTCCGTCGGCCGGCATCGCGATGGCGACCGCCGTGGTCTCGGCCCTCACCGGGCGCCCCGTGCGCGGCGACGTCGCGATGACCGGCGAGATCACCCTCCGCGGCCGCGTGCTGGCGATCGGTGGCGTGAAGGAGAAGCTGCTGGCCGCCCACCAGGCGGGCATCACCCGGGTCATCCTGCCGCACGCCAACGAGGCGAACCTCGAGGACGTGCCGGACGCGATCCTCGCGGACCTGACCATCCACACGGTGCGCGACTTCGACGAGGTCGTGCGCCACATGCTCGACGTGGACACGCTCGAGGAGCTGCCGCCACCGCCGGCGGCGGCCGGCGAGGGCGCCCGGGCGCCGACGCAGGCCTGAGGCTCGGGCCAGCCTCAGCGCGTCGACGCCGGGCCCGGCACCCAGCAGCGGGCGCAGCGCGACGCGCCGTGCAGGGTGACCGGTCCCAGGCCCGCAGGCAGCAGCCACGAGGAGCCCGGCGCCATCGTCGCCTCGCCGTCGAGCCAGCGCAGCTTGCCCGGCGCCGCCGACCGGGCGTCCCCCAGGTCGGTCAGCAGCTCGCACGATCCCTGCCCCACCTCCCAGGTCGCGCCCTGCGCCCGGGGGTCGACGGCCTCGAGCACGAAGGCGTCCGTGCGCGCGAGTTCGACGCGTCCGGGTCCGGTCGCGACCGCCGCCGGGGCGGGCGCGCCGCCCGGCGTCAGGCGGGCGACCGCCAGCGCCTGCGTCAGGTGGAGCTCGCGCGGGCGGCCGTCGGCCCCCACGCGACCGTGGTCGAACAGGCGGTAGGTCAGGTCCGAGGCCTGCTGCACCTCGTAGACCAGGAGTCCCGCCCCCAGGGCATGCACCGTCCCGGCGGGGTTGACGACGACGTCGCCGGCGGCGACCGGCAGCTCGCGCAGCAGCGGACCCCAGCGGCCGCTCGCGGCCGCCTGCTCGACCTCGCCGGTCGTCACCTCACGCGCGAAGCCCCAGGTGACCCGCGCGCCCGGCGCGGCGGACAGGACCCACCACGCCTCGGTCTTGCCGAGGTGGCCGCTGGCGGCCTCGAACCGTTCGGCGTAGGCGTCGTCGGGATGGACCTGCAGAGAGAGGGGCTCGGCCGCGTCCAGCAGCTTGACGAGCAGCGGGAAGCGCGCCCCGTAGCGGCCCCAGGGGACCGCGCCCAGGAGCGCGGCGCCGTGCTCCGCCGCCAGCGCCGCCAGATCGCGCCCGGCATCGGGCCCGCCCGCGACGCGGGTCCACGGACCCGCCAGCCAGGCCTCGCCGACGGGTTCGCGCCCAGCTTCGATGGTGGCCTCGCCGGGCGCCCAGCGGGCCGCGAGACGGTCGCCGCCCCAGGGCCGCCGGCGCAGCTCGGCGCGCAGCGCCCACGGCGTCAGCACGGGGTGGGTCCGGGGCGTGAGCGTGAACGGCGGGTGATGGGCCAGCGGCCGACGTCCCACGAGAGGGTCATGGAGGCAGCGTAGTATGCCGACGGACACATGACCGAGGCGTTGACCCACTTCATCAACGACGCGGGCTGGTACGCGCCGCTGTACTACGTCCTGTCGTTCGTCATCACGGCCCTGGTGCCGGTCATCCCCACGCCGCTGGTCGGCGCGCTGGGCGGTGCGGCGTTCGGCGCGGTGCCGGCCGTGCTGTACGGCATCGTCGGCCTGGCGCTCGGCGCGTTCGTCGCCCTGACCCTGTCGCGACGGATCGGCCGGCCGCTGCTCCTGCGCATCGTCAGCCCGAAGGCGTGGAACGAGTGGGAGGCGATCGTCGGCATCCAGAGCGTCGTGCTGTGGGGCGTCATCTTCTTCGTGCTGAACGTCGACGTGGCGGTGATCGCCGCGGGACTCTCGCAGGTGCGGCTGCGCAGCCTGTGGCTGGCGGCCATGGTCGCGCGCTTCCCCTGGCTCCTCGCCAGCGCCTGGTTCGGCGAGCTGGTGTTCGTCTCCGACACCGTCATGTACCTCGCCCTCCTGGGCCTGATCGCCGGCGTCGTGGTCTTCCAGAAGCTGCGTCCGCGCTTCCAGCACTGGCTCGTCGAGCGGGTGACGGGTGAGCAGGCGGCGGCTGGGGGCGCCGCAGCACCGGACGAGCGAGCGCCGGTCGTCACCCGCCCCGCGTGGTGGCGTCGCTGGTTCGGTGGTCGCCCGTGAGGCGCCCCTCGTCGAGCCAGGCGCGTCGGTCGGCCCGCGCCGCGACGCGCTCGTCGTGGGTGACCAGGACGACGGCCGCGCCGTCCGCCCCCGCCGCCCGCAGCAGCGCCTCGACCACCGTGTCGGCGCTCGCCCGGTCGAGGCTGCCCGTCGGCTCGTCGGCCAGGACGACGCGCGGCGAACCGTAGAGCGCGCGCGCGACGGCCACCCGGAGGCGTTCGCCGCCGGACAGCGTGCGTGGGACGGCGTCGGCGCGCGCGGCCAGGTCGACGCTCGCGAGCAGGTCCAGGCCCCGGGCGCGGTCCGGCCGGCCCCGGACGCGCCCGGGGAGCGTGACGTTCTCGAGAGCGGTGAGGTCGGCGAGCAGGTGGTGCTGCTGGAACACGAGGCCGACGCGCCCGGACCGAGCGCGCGCGGCCGCCTCCGGGGCGAGGTCGTGGACGGCCGTGGCCCCCCACCAGACCCCGCCGGAGGTGGGTCGGTCGAGTCCGGCCAGCAGGTGCAGCAGGGTGCTCTTGCCCGAACCGGATGGCCCCTGGATGGCCCAGGTCTCCCCGGCGCGGACCTGGAGATCGACCCCTTCGAGCACCGTCAGCGGCCCTCCGGGCGTCGGGTAACGGCGCACGAGCGCGCTGGCGGCGAGGACGACCTCCACCCGGTTAGTATATGGATCGCCCCGCGTGGTCGGCCCTCATGGCCTCGAACCCGTGGTCGCGGGAGGCTCGATGAGCGATCCGTCAGCTTCACACGAGGTTCGCGCGTTCCTGGAGAGCGTGCCGCTGTTCCGTGGCGCGCCGGCCCGGGCGCTCGACGTCGCCGCCAGCGTCGTCCGACGCCGGCGCTTCGAGGCCGACACCCTGCTCTTCCAGGAGGGCGAGATCGGCGATGCCCTCTACCTGCTGGCCGACGGCCTGGTGAAGCTCTCGAAGGTCGACCTGGGCGGGCATGAGAAGACGCTGGCGCTCCTGCGGCCGCCGGAGTTCTTCGGCGAGATGGCCCTCCTGGGGCACGCGAACCGCAGCGCGGCCGCGGTCACCCTGGCACCGACGACGTGCTACCTGCTCTTCCGCGACGACTTCCAGCGCCTGTTGTCGGCGTACCCCAGCGTCAGCCTCAACCTGACCAGCACGCTGGCGGAGCGGCTGCGGGGGATGGACAACGAGGCCCAGGTGCTGTCGTACCAGGACGCCCAGGGCCGGGTTGCCTACGTGCTCCTGCGGCTGTACCGCGACGGCGTCGTGGACCTGCTCGACGACCGGGCGCGGGCGCGCCTGACGCACCAGGACCTCGCCAACCTCGCCGGCACGTCGCGGGAGACCGTCACCCGCGCGCTCAAGGCCCTCGAGGCCGAGGGACTCATCGAGACCCGCCCGCGGGAGGTCGACCTGCTCGACGTCCAGGGGCTCGAAGAGGTCCTCCACGGCGTCCGCTGAGGTGACGCCGGCGGCCGGACGCGGTGACGCGCGCTTCCCCGGACCGCGCGGATGGGCGCACGCACGGGTGATGAACCTCGCCGGCGGCGACGTCCGCGCGGCGCTCGACGCCTGCCGGGCGGACCATGGCGACGCCTTCGTCTTCGGCTTCGGGCCGATTCGCTACCACTGGTTCCTGGGAATCGATGGCGCGCGCTTCGTGCTGCTCGACGAGGCCGACGCCTTCGCCAACGCGGGCGCCTACGGTTTCCTGCAGCCGATCGGCGGCCCGACGGCGCTCATCGCCACGGACGATCCAGAACACCTGCGCCGGCGGCGGTCGGTCCAGCCCGCGTTCCACCCGCGCCAGGTGGACGGCTGGGCGGACGCCGCCGCGAACCGCTTCGAGCGCTTCGTCGCCGAGCGGGTCGCCGACGGCGGCGGACCGCTGCTGCCGGCGCTGCGGCCGGTGGTGCTCGAGATCGTGCTCGACGTGCTCCTCGGCCCCTCGGCGCGGCGTCGACACCCGCGCCTCGCCGATGACGTGGCCACGATGATGGCGTTCGCGAACCAGCCGCTGCTGGCGCAGACGATCAAGCTGCCGGTGCCGCCGGCACCATGGGCGGGCTTCGTGGCCGCGCGGCGGCGGGCCGACGCCGCCATCCGCGCGGACATCCGAGAGCGGCGTGCGGGGGCCGATCTCGGTGCCGGCGGCGTGCTCGAGCTGCTCCTGTCGCTCGACGGCGACGCCGAAGCTCGCCTCACCGAGGACGAGCTGCGCGATCAGTCGCTGAGCCTCGTCTCCGCCGGCTTCGACACGACGACCGCGGCGATCGCCTGGCTCAGCCTGTTGCTCACGCGTGAGGACCTGCGGGACCCCGTCGCGGACGAGCTGGCGGGGCTGGCGCCGGCCGCGGCCGTGCGCGCGCCGCTCGCCGGCGCGCTGCTGAGCGAGTCACTGCGGTTGTACCCCCCGGCGCCGGCCATCCTGCGTCGGGTGCGGCGCGGGGTGGCCTGGCGCGGACACCCGTTGGCCGTCGGCGCGGGCGTCGGACTGTCGCTGTGGCACCTGCACCGCGACCCCGGGCTGTGGCGCGAGCCGGCACGCGTCGCCCCGCAGCGCTGGCTCGACCGTACCGGCCCCTGGGGGGCGCCGCGCGATCCCCTCGCCTACCTCCCCTTCGGCCACGGCGGCCGCTACTGCATCGGCGCCGGCCTCGCTCGCACGCTGACGCTCGCCTTCGCCTGGACCGCGCTGCGGACCGCCCGCTGGACGACCCCGGTACCCGAGGTGCGGCCGGTCGGCATGACCCTCGTCCCCGCCGGCGGCTTGCCCCTGGCTTGGCGCCGCGGCCGACGGCGGGTGCGCTAGCGCTCGACGGGCGTGGGGAGGGACGCCACGCGGGCGCCGTCGAGCGCGGTCACCCCGTCCCACTCGTACTCGACGATCTCGGCGTGCTCGATCGGCCTGCGGGTGCCGACGACGGACTGGATGACGACCGCGTGCGTCACGACCACCACCCGCGGGTGGTCGCGGTAGCGCTCCAGGACCCGCAGCACCCGGTCGCGCACCTCGTCGAGGCGCTCCCACGGCGCGTCGTCGCCCGGACGGGCGAGATCGCTGCGGGCGCGACGCAACAGGGCGGCGTCGATCTCGCCCAGCGAGTCCTTCTGGGGGAGCCATTCGTGGAGGTCGTACTCGACGAACAGCGGCTTGTTGAGGGCCCGCGACAGCAGCGCACCGGACTCCAGGGCGCGCGCGTAGGACGAGCACAGGATGGCGTCGGCCTCCCGCAGGCGGTAGTCACGCGCGATGACGTCGATCTGCAGCCGCCCGAGATGTGACAGCGGCGCGAACGAGGTCGCCCAGCCGCGCACGCCGCGCGAAGCGACCACGTCGTAGTCCGTCTCCCCGTGCCGCACGAACAGAACCTGCAAGCGCCCGACCTCCGCGCGTGGAGGCGACCTTCTAGAACGATCGCCCGCGTGAGGCACGCTACCAGCGGCGGCTCGCCGGGGCGGTGCGAAGTCTTACTCGGCGCCCTGAGCCGGTACACTGGGGTGTGCCGCTCACCACGAACCCTCGCCGCCTCACCCCGACCGCACGCCGCGCGGTGCGCCCGTGCTGAGCCTCTACCGCCGCGCCGTCCTCGGCGTGGCCGGCATCGGCCCCGTCGAGCGCTGGTCGCGCCGTCACGGCTGGCGTCTCGGGGCGCGCCGCTTCGTCGCCGGCGAGAGCATCGACGACGCGCTGCCCAGCCTGCGGACGCTGATCGACCAGGGGCGCTCACTCGTCGTCGACGTCCTGGGCGAGTACGTGTCGCAGCGCGCAGCGGCGGAGTCGATGGCGGCCGGCGTCCGGACCACCATCGAGGCGCTGGCGCGCGCCGGGCTGCCGCCCGTGCTCAGCATCAAGCCGACGCAGCTCGGGCTCGCCTTCGATGCCGACCTGGCCGCCGAGCTGGCGGCGGACCTCGCGCTGCACGCGGAGGCGGCCGACGGCCGCGTGTGCCTGGACATGGAGGACCACCGCTTCGTCGACGGCACCCTCGAGCTGCTGCGCCGGCTGCACCGCGCCGGCGCCCGCCGCAGTTCGACCGTCCTGCAGGCCTACCTGCACCGCACCCCGGCCGACCTCGAGGCCCTGCTCGCCGACGCCCCGTCAGGGAGCGAGCTGCGCATCGTCAAGGGCGCGTACCACGAGACTGCCGACGTCGCGCTGCAGGACGTCGCCGCGATCCGCCGCACCTACCTGGCGCTGTGCGAGCGCGCCTGGCAGCTCGGCGCCAAGGTGAACGTCGCCACCCACGACGACGGGATCATCCGCGAGGCCACCGCCTTCGTGCGGGGCGCCGGGCTCGAGCGCGACCGCTACGAGCTGCAGCTGCTCTACGGCGTGCGGCCGAAGCTTCAGCAGCGCCTGGTGGACGACGGCCACCCGGTACGGCTGTACGTCCCCGTCGGCGCCGACTGGTACGGCTACTTCAGCCGCCGGCTGGCCGAGCGCCCCGCCAACGCGGCCGTCGTGCTGCGTGGCATCCTCGGCTGAGCACCACGAAGGAGGCCCCATGTCCACCGTCATCCCCTTCTCCCCCGAGCCCTTCACCGACCTCCGCGATCCGCACGCACGCGACGCCTACCGCCTCGCCCTCGACGGGGTGGCCGAACAGCTCGGCAGGACCTGGCCCCTGATCATCGGCGGCGAGCGCGTCGAGACCGGCCGGACCTTCGACTCCGTCGATCCGTGCGCCCCCTCGCGGGTGATCGGCCGCGTGTCGATGGCCGGCGCCGCAGAGGTCGACCGCGCGTTCGCCGCGGCGGAGGCCGGCTTCGCGGTGTGGTCCTCGTGGCCCGCGGCGGCCCGCGCCCGGGCGCTGTGGCGCCTGGCGGCGATCATGCGCCGCCGCAAGCTCGAGCTCTGCGCCTGGGAGACCTACGAGGCCGGCAAGAACTACCGCGAGGCCGACGCCGACGTCGCCGAGGCCATCGACTTCGTCGAGTACTACGCACGCCAGGTGCTCGAGCTCGAGCCGCCGCGGGTGACGACCCCGGTACCGGGTGAGGACAACGTCACGACCCTGGAACCGATCGGCGTGGGGCTCGTCATCCCGCCGTGGAACTTCCCGCTGGCCATCCTGGTGGGGACCTCGATGGGTCCCGTCGCCGCCGGCAACACGATCGTGCTCAAGCCCTCGCGCGTGACGCCCGTGATCGCCGGCGTCTTCCTCGAGTGCATCGAGGAGGCCGGTTGGCCCGCCGGCGTCGTCAACCTCCTCACCGGCACCGAGGAGGGGATGGGCGACTCGCTGGTCGACGACGTGCGGACGCGCTTCATCAACTTCACCGGCTCCGTCGGTGTCGGCCTGCGCATCCTCGAGCGGGCGGCCAAGGTCCACCCGGGCCAGCGGCACATCAAGAAGGCCTTCATGGAACTCGGCGGCAAGGACGCGATGATCGTCGACGAGACCGCCGATCTCGACGTGGCCGTCGCGGCCGCGGTCCAGGGGGCGTTCGGCTACAACGGCCAGAAGTGCTCGGCGATGTCGCGCCTGATCCTGGTCGACGAGATCCACGACGAGATGGTCGCCGCGTTCGTGGCGGCGACCGAGCGGCTCACCCTCGGCCCGGCGGTGGACGACTTCGACGTCACCGCGCTGTCGAGCGAGAAGCAGTACCGCAGCGTCCTCGAGTACTGCGCGCTGGCGCACGAGGAGGGACGCGTGGTGCTCGGCGGCGGCAAGGCGGAGGGCTTCGCCGAGGGCTACTACGTGGCCCCCACGATCGTCGTGGACGTCGATCCCAAGGCGCGGCTGGCGCAGGAAGAGGTCTTCGGGCCGGTGGTGGCCGTCCTGCGCGCGCGCGACTTCGATCACGCGCTGGAGATCGCCAACGACACCGACTTCGGGCTGACCGGGGGCCTGGTGAGCCGCTCGCGCGAACGCCTCGAGCGGGCCAGGCGCGAGTTCAAGGTCGGCAACCTCTACCTCAACCGCAAGATCACGGGCGCCCTCGTCGGCGTGCAGCCGTTCGGCGGCTTCAAGCTCTCCGGCTCCAACAGCAAGGCCGGCGGGCCCGACTACCTGCGCCTGTTCGTCGAGGCCCGGACGGTCACCGAGCGTTTCTAGGGCAACGCGGGTCTGGCCCGGCCGACCGGCGGGCCAGACCTTCCAGGTAGGAGGGTCGACATGAGCAAGCGGAAGGTGCTGCTCCCGCTCGACGGGTCCGACTTCGGCCGCATGGCGTTCCGCACCGTGGGCCGGCTGTTCGACCCGGAGACGACGCACGTCACGATCGCCCACGTCGCCCCGGTCCCGGAAGGGGTCACGGGCCCGCTCCCGCCCCCGTCGGTCATCTCCGGCTGGAGCGACTCCGTGCTCATGCCGTGGCACGATCGCGGCGAGTTCGAGCACCCGATCTACCAGAGCCAGGCCTGGGTCTCGACGCGCGAGGAGGTCATCGACGCGATGGACGACGACGTGCGCAGGCTCGCCGACGCCGGCTACGAGGTGTCGCTGGCCGTGCGCTTCGGCGATCCCGCCCAGGAGCTCGCCGACCTCGTGGACGAGGAGGACGTCGACGCGGTGGTCATCGCCACCCACGGCCGCAGCGGGCTCTCGCGCGCCCTGCTCGGCAGCGTCGCCGAGCGCCTGCTGCGCATGGTCGTCGTGCCGGTGATCATGGTGCGGCCCCACGACGTGGGGACCGACCCCGCGCCGCTGGCGCCCTACGGCTGAACGCCAGCGCACGACACGGCGAAGCCCCGCCGTCGGCGGGGCTTCGGGCTGGAGCCAATGGTCAGATTCGAACTGACGACCTGCCGATTACGAATCGGCTGCTCTACCGCTGAGCTACATTGGCGCGGCCGTGGAGGCGCCCGGGGGCGCCTCGCGGTCGGCTGGTGGCCAAGGGCAGATTTGAACTGCCGACACCACGATTTTCAGTCGTGTGCTCTACCAACTGAGCTACTTGGCCATCTGGCGGAGCGGACGGGATTTGAACCCGCGACCTTCTGCGTGACAGGCAGATATGCTAACCGCTACACTACCGCTCCGCGATCACACCGAGCACCGTCCAGCACGAGCATCGCCTGACCGGTGCGGCGGCGCGACCGCCAGGATACCCGTGCCGCGCGTGGGGTGTCAACGGAGCGCAGGCGACGTCGCGACGGCATCGCGGGCCGCCTCGGCCCCTTCGCCGCGCTCCGCGGGCGCGGACACGGGCACCGAGTTCCGCTCCCACCGCCGAGCGCGCAGCGCCGCGACGGCGTCCGTGATGCCGCGGACCCCGTAGCCGAGTTCGTCATGCTGTCGCGCCGGGTCGCCGTGCGGCACGTGGACGTCGTCGATGCCGAGTCGTCGGATGGGCACCTCGAGCCCCGCGTCCGCCAGGTGTTCGGCGACGGCGGCCCCCATCCCGCCGGCCAGCACGTGGTCCTCGACCGTCACGATGGGGACGCCGGCGACGGCCCAGCGCGCCAGCAGACCTTCGTCGAGCGGCTTCAGGAAGCGAGCGTTGATCACCGCCACGTCGGTCGCCGCGCCCACGGCCTCGAGCGCGTAGCCCAGGGTCACGCCGTACGCGAGGACCACCACCGCGGCGTCCTGCGGGTCGGCGGGCCCCGCCACGACCTCCCAGCTGCCCCAGGGGACGGCCGGCCAGTCCTCGACGGAGGTCTCGGGGGCGGCGACCACCGAGCCGCGCGGCCAACGGACGGCCACCGGGCCGCCCCGCTCCAGCGCGCCCTTGAGCAGCGAGCGCAGCTCGCTGGCATCCTTGGGCATCGCGATCGCCAGGTTGGGGATCGGCCGCAGGTAGGCCATGTCGAACACGCCCTGGTGGGTCATCCCGTCGGCCCCCACGAGGCCGGCCCTGTCGATGGCGAACACCACGTCGAGCGATTCCAGCGCCACGTCGTGGATCACCTGGTCGTAGCCCCGCTGGAGGAAGGTGCTGTAGATGGCCACGATCGGCTTCTCGCCGCGCAGCGCGAGCCCGGCGGCGGTCGTCACGGCCACGTCCTCGGCGATGCCGACGTCGAGGTAGCGCTCGGGGTGGGTCCTGCTGTAGCGCACCAGGCCGGACCCCTCGCGCATCGCCGGGGTGATGACCCAGACGCGATCGTCGTGCGCCGTCAAGGCGATCGCGGCGTCACCGAAGGCGTCCGACCACTGGTAGCCCTTGCCGGCCACGACGGGGTTGCGTGCGTCGTAGCGCGACGCGCCATGCCAAGTGATCGGGTCGGCCTCCGCGACGTCGTACCCCTTGCCCTTGCGGGTGAGCACGTGCAGCATCGTCGGGCCCTCGAGCTCGCGGATGTGCGCCAGGTAGAAGGCGATCTGCTCGACGTCGTGGCCATCGATCGGTCCCACGTAGCGGAGCCCCATCGCGTGGAACGGGTTGTTCGACGCGGGATCGAAGAACCGACGGGTGGCCTTCTTGGCCCGGCTGCCGAACTCGGCGAGCGGGGCCCAGAAGTCGCGCAGCGCGGCCTTGCCGCGCGATTCGGCGCGCTGGAGCCAGGGCTGGACCTGCAGCCGGCGCATGAACTCGTTGAGCGCGCCGACGTTCTCGCTGATGGACATCTCGTTGTCGTTGACGATGATCGTCATGCGCGGCTTGAGGTGCCCGATCTGGTTCAGCGCCGCCAGCGCCATCCCGCCCGTGAGGGCCCCGTCGCCGATGACGGCGACGACGTCGTAGGGGGCCGCGCGCGCGTCGCGCGCCAGCGCCATGCCGAGCGCGGCCGCCAGGCTGGTGCTGGCGTGCCCCACCGTCAGCGCGTCGTGCGGCGACTCGCTGGAGGTCGTGAACCCCGCGGGGCCGCCGTGCTGCCGGATCCGACGCATGAGGTGGCGCCGGCCCGTCAGGATCTTGTGGCCGTAGGTCTGGTGGCCGACGTCCCACACGATGCGGTCACGCAGGCTGTCGTGGACGTGATGCAGCGCGACGGTCAGTTCCACGGCGCCGAGGCTCGACGCCAGGTGGCCGCCGGTCTCGGAACACATGTCGATGATCTCGGCGCGCAACTCCGCGGCCAACTGCGGCAACTGCTCTCGGCGCAGCCGCGCGACGTCGGCCGACGTGTCGATGTGGTCGAGCAGGCTCATCGCTCCTCCCGTGCCCCCCGGGTCTCGACAGGCTACCGCCCGGCCGCCCGCGCGAAGGTGACCGAGCACCCAACGTGGAACGAGGCCGAGCCATTGGCGGTCAGGTCGGCCACCCCCAACGACGCTGGAGCCATCACGGCGCCGGTTGCCCCGCCTCGAAGTTCGTCTCCACCAGGAACCAGCCGTTCTCGTGCCGAACCTTGCCGACGCCAAGGGCGAACCACACCTGCTGCGACACCTCGTCGACGACGTCCCCGTCCTCGCCGAACGCGCGCGCCGTGCGGTCGATGACGAAGACGTCGTACACGCGGCCCGAGACGGTCACGGGCCGCCGGTCGACGACCGTGTAGACGTAGTCGATCGACTGCGTGAAACGTCTCTGCCCCACCGGCGCTTCGGGAAAGACGCCCGTCGCGACCGTCGAACCGGTCCACTGCGCGCCCACGCGAAGCTCGCCCTCGGCGGGCAACTCGCGAATCGGCGGCTCGAAGGTGAAGCTCCCGCCCGGCCGAGCCTGCCGCCTCAGGTAGACCCCGTCGCTGCGGAACTGACGGTAGTGGGTGACGTCCTGGCCACCGCCGACCAGCCGGAATGCGATCCACACGTCGCCGTCCAGCACCGCCGGCCCCTCGATCGTCTCGACGTACCGCGGGTCGTCCAGCAGCGCCCCGTCCCGCAGGTACGACCACCGGATGCCCGTCTCCTGCGGGTAGGCCGAGGGTGTCGCCGCCAACTGCTGCACCGCGACCCTTCCCTGCTCCGGCAGCGGGGCGCAGGCCGCGAGCGCGAGGAGCAGGGCGGCGGTGGCACCCAGGAAGCGCTGAGCTTGCGATCGTCGGCCCATGCCCGTCATGCTACCGCGCGGACCCGCCCGTAGACGCCGTCGTCGGCGGGATCGATCTCGCCGAGGATCGCGCCGTACGCCGCGACCCAGGTCGCCGCGTACCACAGGACGACGGCGTCGACGACCGGGTCGGCATCGGCCGGCGGCAGCCAGCCGTCCCCGAACGCCAGCCGCTCGACCTGCGCCACCCGGGTCGTCAGCACCTCCTCGATCAGCTCCGTCTCCTGCCCCAAGCGCCCGAGCACCAGCGCCACGAGGTCGTCGGCCAACGCATGCCGGGCCTCGAACGCGGCCGAGGCCACCAGCGTGCCGTGGGCGCCCGCGGGGATCGCCAGGCTCTTGCCGACCCGCGCGAACGCCTGCTGGACCAGGCCCTGCGCCGGCGCGCCGGTGCGGTCGCTGACCAGCAGCGGCACGCGTTGCCACAATGCCCACGCGAGCGCCTTCGCCGGGTTCTCCGCCGTCGGCCGCGCCGGGTCGGCGCCCGCTGCGACCTGACGCAGCGCGGCGACCAGCCGCTCGCCCGCCTCGGCGTGCCCGCTGGCGTACGCGAGGTAGCGCACGAGGTGGAACGGGGCCAACGCGTCGTCGGGCAGCCGCACGTCGCGGAGCGCGGTCTCGTCACCCTCGTCCTCGGCGCCGATGACGACCACCGCGGCGCCGGCGGCCTCGACCGCGCTGCGGCGCACGGCGAGCTCGGCGGGATCCTCGAAGCCGCCCGCGACGAAGAACTGCGTGCCCCGCGGCGTCAGCCGGCCGTCGAACCAATCGGCGACGACGGGTTCGAGCACCGCGGCCGCGCCGGCCGCATCGAGGCCGTGCGGTGCGGGCCGTTCGCCATCGGGTCCGCCGTAGGCGTCCGGCAGGGCGGCCAGGCGGTCGAGGAACCTCTCGGGGTCACGGGCATGGAGGGTGGAGCGCTCGTCCAACATGGTCGCGAGCCTACCAGCGGCGCGCCCGTCGGCCGATGTCGCGCCGGACGTGGGCCCCCGGGAACGCGATCCGGTCGACCGCCTCGTAGGCGCCCGCGACGGCCGACTCGGCGTCCGGTCCCACGGCCGTCACCCCCAGGACGCGCCCGCCGGCGGACACCAGGCGGCCCGCCGCGTCCCGCGCGGTACCGGCATGGAACACCACGACGTCGCGCCCGAGGTCGGCGGGCAGGTCGATCGCGACGCCGGTCGTGGGCGGCCCGGGGTAACCCTCGGCCGCCATGACGACGCAGGCGCAGGACCCCGGCCGCCACGCCGGTCGGACGCCTGCCAGGCGCCCGCGCGCGGCCCCGTCCAGCAGTTCGAAGGCGTCGCTCGCGAGCAACGGCACCAGCGCCTGCAGCTCGGGATCGCCGAAGCGCACGTTGTACTCCAGCAGTCGGGGACCGTCCGGCGTGAGCATCAGGCCGAGGAACAGCGTGCCGACGAACGGCCGCCCCTCGTCCCGGAGACCCTCGAGCGACGGCAGCACCACCCGGCGCATCGCCTCCCCCAGGCCCTCCGGCCCCCAGGGGTCGACGGGGGCCAGCGTCCCCATGCCGCCGGTCATCGGCCCCTCGTCGCCGTCGAACGCCGCCTTGTGGTCCTCCACCAGCGGCAGCGGTAGGGCGTGATGGCCGTCGCACACGACGAGCAGGCTGACCTCGTCACCCGCGAGGAACTCCTCGATGACGACCTCGCGCTCGCCGGCCGCGAACGCGGCGGCGACGGCCGCGCGCCCCTCGACCGCGTCACGCGCGACGGTGACCCCCTTGCCCGCCGCCAGGCCGCTCGCCTTGACCACCACCCGTCCGCCGGCGCGGGCGGCGAACGCGTCGACGACCTCACCGGCCAGGTCGGCGCGATCGGTCGTCACGGCGTCGGCGGTCGGGATCGCGTAGCGCTGCATGAACCCCTTGGCGTGCGCCTTGGATGCCTCGAGTTCGGCCGCCGCCCGCGAGGGCCCATAGGCGACCATGCCGCGCGCGGCGAGGGCATCCACCAGGCCGGCGGCCAGCGGCGCCTCCGGCCCGACCACGACGAGATCGACGGCACGCCGCTCGGCCTCGGCCGCCAGCCACGCGACCGACTCCGGCGTCGCCAGACCCAGCGGCGTCGCCAGACGCGGCCCGAGGTCGGCCGTGCCCGCGTTGCCGGGCGCCAGGATGACCTCGCCGACGCGCGGAGAGCGCGCCAGCGCCCAGGCGAGCGCGTGCTCGCGGCCGCCGCCGCCCACGACCATCACGCGGGCACCGCTCATGGCCGCTCCACCCCGCTCGCGACGGGGGACGCCTCGCCGCGCAAGACGGCGCGCACGGCGGCCGGGAAGGCCTCGTGCTCCAGCGCCTGGATGCGCGCCTGCAGGGCAGCCTCGTCGTCGCCGGGCAGCACGGGGACCTCGCGCCGCACGATCACCGGCCCGGTGTCGACGCCCGCATCGACGAAGTGCACCGTGCAGCCGCTGCGGTCGACGCCGGCCGCCAGGGCCTGCCGCACGGCGTGCAGGCCGGGGAACGCCGGCAGCAGACTCGGATGGACGTTGAGCAACCGCCCGCGCCAGGCCCCCGTGAAGGCCGGCGAGAGGACCCGCATGAAGCCGGCCAGCGCGATGAGGTCGACGCCGTGCTGCTCGAGCTCCCGCTGCGCCGCCTCCTCGAAGCCCTCCCGGTCACGGCCGAAGGGGATGTGGACGGCGCGCACACCCGCCTCGCGCGCCAGCACCAGCGCCCCCGCGTCCCGGCGATCGCTCACGACGAGGACGACGCTGGCGTCGACCGCGGGCGACGCACGTCGGTGAGCGGGCGGGAAGGCCGCCATCAGCGCCGCCAGGTTGCTCCCACGGCCCGAGGCGAAGACGGCCAGTCGCGCACGACGACCCAGCGGGAAGCCCCCTCGGTCGTCAGTCACGGTCGCCGGCGGCGACCTGGTTGCGCAGCGTGCCGATCGCATCGATCGTCACCTCGACCTGGTCGCCCGGGTGCAGCGGGCCGACCCCATCGGGGGTGCCGGTGAGGACCAGGTCCCCGGGCTGCAGGGTGATGAAGCTGCTGACGTAGGCGAGCACCTCGGGCACCGAGAAGATCAGGTCGCGCGTGTGGCCGTCCTGGCGAAGCTCGCCGTTGACGAACGTGCGCACGCCCAGGTCGGCCGGGTCGAGATCGGTCTCCAGCCACGGGCCGACCGGACAGAAGCCATCGGCGGACTTCGCCCGCGCCCACTGCAGGTCGCTGCGTTGGGCGTCGCGGGCGGTGACGTCCAGCGCCATCGTGTACCCGAGGACGTACGAGAGCGCGTCCTCCGCGTCGACGTGGCGCATCGTGCGGGCGATGACCACGGCGAGCTCCCCCTCGTAGTGCAGCTCGCGCGTCCACGCCGGGTAGGGCACGTCGTCGCCGGGTCCGGCGAGGGCGTTGAGCCCCTTGAGGAAGATGCCGGGCTCCTTGGGCAACTGGTCGACGCTGCCACCCATCTCCGCCACGTGCTTGGCGTAGTTCTTGCCGACGCAGGCGATGACGCGCGGCTCGCAGGGGGCGAGCAGCGTCACCTCCGTCAGGTCGACGAGGTGCCCGCTCGGGCGGCCGAGCATGCCGGTCAGCTGCCGCACGCGGCCCCCCTCCACCTCGCCCCAGTGAACGCCGTCGAAACTGCGGTAGCGAACGCGCTGCATGGATGCCTCCCGTGACGCCGGCCGGCGAGCCGCCGCGGCGTCGCTCCCCGGCAGTCTACCCGCCGGTCTTGGCGGCCAGGGCGGACGCGGCGGCCTCCCACGAGGCCATCGCCGCCAGCAACTCGCTCTGCAACGCGTCGTGCCGGCGCCCCAGCTCGGCCCAGCGCGCGCCGCCGTCGCGCTGCCGTTCGTCGGCGGGGGCGGCCGCCGCCCGCTCCAGCTCGGCCTCGGCGGCGGCCAGCTCCGCCTCGAGGCGCGCCACCTCCCCCTCCCACCGCTCCAGGTCGCGGCGCAGGCGCCAGGGCGAGCGCTCGTCGCCCATCTCCGCGGCCTCGGGGGTCGCGCCGTCCGCGCGGCCACCGACCTCGCCACCGACGCGCGTCGGGTCGGGGCCCCGATCGCCCGGGTCGGGCGCGTCACGGCGGGCCTCCCCCGCCTGCCGACGCGCGTCACGCTTGCGGCGGTAGAACGCCCAGTCCCCCTCGAAGTCCGTCACGCGCCCGCGGTCGACCTCCCACACCCGGGTCGCCATCGTCTCCAGGAAGCGGCGATCGTGCGAAACGAGCAGCAGCGTCCCCTCGAACGCGACGAGCGCGGCCTCCAGGGCCTCGATCATCTCGACGTCGAGGTGGTTCGTCGGCTCGTCGAGCACGAGCACGTTCGCCTCGGTCAGGGTCAGCTTGAGGAGCGCCAGTCGCGCGCGCTCGCCCCCGGAGAGGTCGGCGACCCGCTTGAACTGGGCCTCGTAGGGGAACAGGAAGCGGCCGAGCAGGTCGTGGGCCTCGCCGTCGCCGACGAGCCGGATCAGCTCCTCGATGAGCCGGGCGTCGGCGTCCAGGCCACCGAGGTCCTGGTCGTAGTAGGCGACCCGCACGCGGGTGCCCCAGCGCACGCTCGCACGCGGGTCGTCGGAGGGGCGCTCGCCGAGCAGCGTGCGCAGCAGGGTCGTCTTCCCCGCCCCGTTCGGGCCGGTGATCACGACGCGCTCGCCGCGGCGGACGACCAGTTCGACGCCCTCGAACAGCGTCCTGTCGTAGCGCGCCGTGAGGTGCTGTGCATGGAGGACGAGGTCGGCCGACGGCGGGCAGGGGAAGCGGAAGCGGGTGGTCGCCGCGTCGGGCCGCTCTTCGGCCAGCATCCCGGCCTCGTAGCGCTCGAGCCGGCGCTCCATGGCACGCGCGCGGCGGTGGAGCTTCTCGTTCTGGCCCGCCCACCGCTTCATGCGCGTGGCGGCCTCCGACAGGCGCTCGCGCTCGCGCGTCTCGTTCACCCGCGTGCGCGCCTCGATCCGCGCCTGTTCGGCGCGGGCGGCACGGTAGGCGCTGGGGTTACCGCCCGCCACCCGCAGCTCGCCGCGATCGACCTCAGCCGTCCGGTCGCAGGCACCGTCGAGGAACGCGCGGTCGTGCGACACCATGACGGCGGCCCCCGGGTAGCGCCCGACGAAGCCCTCCAGCCAGGCCCGCATCTCGAGGTCGAGGTGGTTGGTGGGCTCGTCCAACAGCAGCACGTCCGGTTGCGCCATGAGCAGGCGCGACAGGCCGAGGCGCGTGCGCTCGCCACCCGACAGGCGCTCGACCCGATCGCCCTCCCGCCCCGCGAAGCCGAGCGCGTGCAGCACGGCATCGCGGCGCGCGCGGCGGGCGTAGCCGCCCCGCCGCTCGAAGCGCTCGTGGAGCTCGTCCCACTCGGCATACACCTCCGGGTCGTCGAGGCCCTCGCGCTCGAGGCGCGCCAACTCGGCCTCCATCGCGTCGAGGTCGCGGAAGGCACCGTCCGCCACGGCGGCGACGGTGAGGCCGACCGCGCCGTCCCC
>JAABRV010000165.1 GCA_011390735.1 Trueperaceae bacterium
GGAGTATAACCGACGAGCGTTTGGGTTGACGGCGCGAACTCGGCTCGTGCCGAGACGAACTCAAGCGTCTTCCACCAACGCCCGCGTGAAGTACCGGTACCCCTCGCCGTCCTCCTCGAAGTCCCGGTACGGCACGAACCCGGCCCTGGCGTAGGCCACCAGCGCCGGCGCGTTCGCCTCCGCCGCACCCATGCCCACCAGCCGCACCCCCTGCTCGCGCAACCGACCGCACAGCTGCCGCAGCGCCTCCGGCGCCACGCCGTGCCCGCGGGCGTCGGTCTCGCCGACGAGGACGTCCACGTCGACGAGGTCGCCCGGCAGATCGGCCAGGCCGGCCTCCTCCATCTCCTCGCGCGTCGGCGTCTGCCAGCACAGCACCCCCACCGGGCGGCCATCCCACGCGATGACGGCCACCGTCGCCGGGTCACGGTCGACGATCTCCGCGAGCGCCGCCACCGGGTCGCCCCACCAGCGACGCGCCTCGGGCTCCTCCAGCCACGCGGCGATGCGCCCGACGTCGTGCTCCGGGTCGAGCGGGCGAAGATCCACGGTCGGGCTGCGGGCGGGGGCCGGCGTCGGCGCGGCGAACGCCAACACGTGCCCGTCCGGATCGAGGCAGTAGCCGACGTCATCGCCCCAGTCGCGCGCCCGCATCGGCGAGAGCTCGGTCGCCCCCGCCTCGAGCGCGCGTGCCAGGTACGCGCTCGGCGACGCGACCATGAGGTACGTCTCCGCCCGCGGCCAGGACCGCCCCAGCGCCGGGTCGGGCAGCGTCGGCAGCAGCCGCCGAACGCTCGCCTCCGGCATCAGCCCCAGCACCGCGCCGCCCGGCAGCGCGAACTCGGTCATCCCCGGCGTGTGGAGCCGAGGCGCCACGCCGAGCGCGGCCTCGTAGAACGCACGGGCGCGCTCCTGGTCGCGGACGTAGAGGATGAAGTGCGGGGCGGTGTTCATGGCGGCGGGGTGGGCCGGTGGCTCGGTCCTCTCAGACCATCGTAGGCGCCCGGGGACCGGAGCCACGAGCCCCAGACCGCATGGGCAGCGACCCGCCCCATCTCGGACCGACGCCCGCCAGCTTGGAGGGGCGTGCGGCGCCCGCGGCTCGCCCCCTTCGTCGGCGCAAGGCCCTACCGTGCCCGTCGCCGTCGTACGCTCCCTGCACACGCGTTCTTCCCGTCGTTCCCGCATCTTGGAGGTCCTCGATGTCGACCCGTCCGCTCACCCGCCCCGCCCATCGCCTCGCCCGGCGCGCCCGGGGGGCGCTCGTCGCCGGCATGCTGGCGCTGCTGCTCGCCGGCTCGGTCTCTTGGGCACAGACCACCTCGGAAGCACTCGACCTGATCGGCCCTGTCGCCGCGCTGGAGGAGTACCGCTGGTTTCCCGGCACCACCGAGCGTGAGCTGTTCCGGACCTGGGCGTTCGACGAGGCGGGCATCGCCGTCGAGCGCGTGCTCTACCTGTACGACTGGCGGGACGGATCGCTGCGGGAGCGCCGGGTCACCCTCTTCGACGCCGGCCAGCCGCTGGCCACGGTCGCCTACGACGTCGATGACCAGCCGACCGGCCAGACGGTCTTCCGCTACGACGGCCAAGGTCGACTGGTCGAGGAGGTCACGGTCGATGGCGACGGCGTCGAGACGCGGAAGACCGCGTATGCGCACGATGCCGCCGGCAATGTGGTGCGGGTGGAGCAGTACCTGGGCGGCGCGCTCGACCGCACCGTGGAGCGCGACTACGACGCGAACGGCGCCCTGCTCGAAGAGCGCCGCTTCGACGCCGAGGGTCGCCTGAGCCAACTCAACCGCTACCTCGTGCCCGGCCTCGAGTACGCCTACGAGCAGTACGACGAGGAGAGCGAGATCGAGACGGTCGGACGCGTGATCGAGAACGCGTTCGGCACCGTCCTGATCGAAGTGCTCGATCCCGACGGCAACGTCATGGAGTCGTACGCGTGGGCGTACGACGAACGCGGCCGCGTGCTCGAGCGCCGCAGCGTGTACGACGAGGGCCAGCAGGAGGAACTGCTGACCTACGCGTACGACGACGACGACCGAGGCAACTGGGTCCGCGAGACCACCCACGAGGACTTCGGCGATGGGCCAGAGGTGTACGAGATCCGCGAGCGCGTGATCACCTACCGCTGACTCGCGGGGCCCTGATCGACGTCCTCTCCTGGCACGGCGCGGTCCGCAAGCTGGGCTACTCGGCGGGCCGCAGCGTCCAGGCGAGACGCGTGGGCGGCCCCGGCTCGATCACCGCCTCCGCGGTGAACGCCGCGCCGCGCGCGCCGATGCGCACCGCGTCGCCCTCGGCGCGGTTGGCGGTGAGGAACAGCCCGTTGGTGAGCACGGCGCGCTCGACGAAGGCGCGGACCTCGTCCGGCGAGGCCCCGGACGTGACCACGAGGCGGCAGGCGCCGTCCGTCTCGAGCGCCTCCACCAGGCTCGCGCCGGCCGGCAGCAGCGGCGCGAAGGCGTCGCGCTCGAGGCCTGCGCACGTCTCCGGCAGCTCGGTCCAGCTCGTGGCGGCGGCCTCCGCGTCGTCGCCTGTGGCGCTGGCGAGCGGCCTCCCGGAGAGGTTGCGCTCCTGGAACGCCCTCTCGGGGGCGGCGGGCCCCGTTCGGAAGGACCACGCGAGCGTCGCGCCGAACGGCGTGCCATCGACCGCGACCACGCCGGCGCCGAACGTCGCGCGGTAGCTCGCGTCGGCCGCCAGCGGCGCGTCGGGCACGAAGCGGAGGCCGTCGCCGGCAGGCAGCCGCGTCAACCGGCCGGGAACGCGCGCCGGTTCGCCCGCCGGGGCGTCCTCGCGCAGCAGCGTCAACGCGTCCGGGCCGACCTCGCCCAACTCGCCCACCGTCCAGATCATCACCGCGGTGGTCGGCGGCGTGGTCTCCCCCGCGGCCGGCGCCGTCGCCGCCACGCGCGGTGCGCCGTCGAGCACGACGGCGATCTCGGCCGCGGTGGCGCGCAGGCCGTCGCGCGCGACGACCCGGATCCTGGGCTCGGGACCGGGCGGCAGCGCGTCGCGCGAGAGCCGCAGCGAAGCGGCACGGAGCCCGATCGCCAGCGGTCGCCAGTCGCGCCCGTCCGGCGCGTAGTCCACGTCGAAGCGCAGCGGGTCGCCGTCGGGGTCCGAAGCGGTCCAGGTCAGCCGCACGTCGCTCGTCGCGTCCAGCGGGCCGTCGGGCAACGCCAGGTCCGGCGCCTCGGCGCTGACGCGCCACTCGATCAGCAGCCGGTCGCCGTCCAGCACCGCCAGCGAGGCGACGTCGGCGCCCGCGGGCAGGAAGGCCACGAACGGCCGGAGCGCGGCCGGTGCCTCGGGCGCGTGATGCGGGTCGGGCGGCTCCGCGTCGATCGCGACGCGGGCCAACAGCGCGCCGTCCGCGGCGCGGGCCTCGAGGCGGGCGCCGTCCGGCGCGGCGGCCGCTGCGGGCGGCGCGGCCGCGCGGACGACGGGCACGACCGACCGCAGCACGGCGCGCCCCGTCGTGAGGTCGATCGCGCCGGCGACCTGCAGGCCCGGCACGCGCACCTCCTGGACGTGGAGGGCGCCGCCGCCGCGCCACGCCGCGGCGATCGCGGCCGTCCAGCCATCGTCGAGCGGACGCGCCGCCAGCGAACGGAACGTGTCCTGCAGGCGTGCGTAGTCCTCGTTGGTGATGAAGGTCGCGACGTCGGGGAGATTCTCGGGGTGCATCAGCGAGAACACCGATCCCGGCGTTCCACCCACCTCGGCGTTCCCGCCCCACCGCGACTTGTTCCAGCCGGACGCGCCGCCCTGCGCGATGCGGGTGCCCTCGATGCCGTCGGAGCGGCCGACGTCGACGCAGGTCTGGAGGCTCCCGCGCGGGCAGTCGGAGCCGTGTGCCAACCCATAGGTGTGGCCGATCTCGTGCGCCACGGTGGACGGGAAGTACTCGATGGCCACGGCGACCGCCGTGTCGACCTGGATGGCGACCACCCGGGGGTCGTGCCCCAGCGCCCCGTAGGCGAAGCCCGACAGGCGCAGCACGTCGGGGGGCAGGAAGGCGATCACCACGTCGGCGTCGGTGGCGCCCAGGCGCTCCGCGTAAGCCTCGACCAGGACCTCGTCGCGGCGCGAGGCGGTCGCCAGCGACCAGAGATAGAACTCCTGGTCCATGGTCTCGACGATCGGCCCGTCCGGCTCCTCGATCGCGACGTCGCCGCGGTAGCGCGCGGTGACCGAGGGAACGGGGAACGTCTGTTCGGTGAAGACCGCGCCCAACCGGGCGATGCGGTGGCCCAGGGCCCGGGCGTCCGCCGGCACCCCGTCGGCCCACGACCCGACCCGGACGAAGTGGTAGTCGAACGTCAGGGCGGGCGCCGCGCCGTAGCCGTCGACGGTCCAGGCCCCCTCGAAGGCACGCTCGGGGCCGACCTGACCGGCCTGGACGACGCGCGCCGTGAGCGTGTGCGAGCCGCCGCCGCCCGGCGCCCAACCGTAGAAGTTGACGCTGTCGAGGGCGTACTTCTTGTCGACCGGTCCGTACAGATCGGGCCGCTTGACCCGGACGCGCTTCGACGCGTAGTCGCCGCCGGCCACCTCGACCAAGAAGGTGGCGTAGCGCGTCTGCCACTCGGGATGCACCTGCGGCTTCTCACGCCAGTTGAGATAGACGCGCGTCTCGGTCGGCTTGTCCGCCACCAGCGGCGCGTCGCGCGCCACCTGGGTGGTGGCGAGGGTGACGCCGTTGCGCTCCTCGCCGAGGTCGAGCAGGGTCTCGAACAGCCACGCCTCGTCCTCGGCCAGCACCTCGCCGTCGCGGCCCTGGACGCCGTCCAAGCCTCCGACCACGCGGGCCCGGTAGACGACGCCGTCCATCAGGTCGTCGAGCGGGGCGAGACGGAGGGCGTCGTCGCCGATGCCCATCACCAGGATCGGCACCTCCTCGAAGTTCCCGTCGACGCGGCGCCACTCGAGCACCACGTTCTCGACCGCCGAGGAGACGTCGACCGGGCGCGAGAAGCGCACGGTGATCTCGGGATCCTCGAAGTCGATCAGCGGGACGTCGCGCCCCGCGCCGCCAGCGGTGGCCAGGTCGGGGTCCGGCACGACCTCCTCGACCTGCAACGGGTCGCGCGGCGCGCACAGGTACCAGTCGCCGTAGCCGGCCCCGGCGAGGGGATTCAGCGAGCCCTCGCCGCTCAGCATCGAGCGCTTCGGCGAGTGCGCGAACGAGCCACGCACCTGCGCCAAGAGGGCCGGCCGAAGCTGCAGCGGCCCGGGGACGTCCAGCAGGTCGAGCGGCCCCAGGGTCTCCTCGAGGTTGGCGGAGAAGGTCAGCTCGATCCGGCCCTCCTGCCAGCGCCGGACCTCGACGGAGCCGCCTGCGCCGTGGAACTCGGTGCCCACGGGCGCGTC
>JAABRV010000166.1 GCA_011390735.1 Trueperaceae bacterium
GAACCTGCGCTACGTAGTCGTCGACAAGCAGGACGCGCGGCGCCAGCTGCTCGATCTGCTGCGCCGCGAGCACGCCGGCGACGCCGGCATCGTCTACTGCCTGTCGCGCAAGAGCGTCGACCAGACGGCCGCCTGGCTCGTCAAGCAGGGGATCTCGGCGGTGCCGTACCACGCCGGTCTCGACGGCGAGACGCGCCGCCGCCACCAGAGCCGCTTCCTGCGCGAGGAAGGGGTCGTGGTGGTCGCCACCATCGCCTTCGGGATGGGGATCGACAAGCCCGACGTGCGCTTCGTCGCCCACCTCGACGTGCCCCGCAGCCTGGAGGGCTACTACCAGGAGACCGGCCGCGCCGGCCGCGACGGGCTGCCGTCCACGGCCTTCATGACCTACGGGCTCAACGACGTGGTCGCCATGCGCCGGATGCTCGCCTCGGGCGGGGCGAGCGACGCGGTCAAGCGCGTGGAGCACCAGAAGCTCGACGCGCTGCTCGGCTACTGCGAAACCGTCACCTGCCGGCGGGTCGCGCTGCTCGGCTACTTCGGCGAGACCTACGCGGGGCCGTGCGGCAACTGCGACGTCTGCCTCTTCCCGGTCGACACCTGGGACGGCACGGTCGCAGCGCAGAAGGCGCTCTCGGCGGTGGTGCGCACCGGCCAACGGTTCGGCGGTGGCCACGTCGTGGACGTGCTGATGGGGAAGACCACCCCGCGCGTGCGCGACCTCGGCCACGACGACTTGCCGACCTTCGGGGTCGGCGACGACCTTCCGGAGCGCACCTGGCGCTCGGTGCTGCGCCAACTGGTGGCGGCCGGGCTGCTGGTGCCCGACCCCGAGGGCTACGGGGTGCTCAAGCTCGGTGCCGGCGCCGGCGCCGTATTGAAGGGGGAGCGCGAGGTGCGGCTGCGGCGCGACGCCACGCCCACCAAGGCCGCGGCCAAGCCGCGGCGCGCGGCCGCCGACCTCTCGGGCGCCGCGGCGGCGCGCTTCGAGGCGCTCCGCGACGTGCGCGCTCGGTTGGCGCGCGAGCAGGGGGTGCCGGCCTACGTGATCTTCCACGACGCCACCCTGCGGGCGATGGCGGAGGCGGTGCCGCGCTCGCGCGCCGAGCTCGCGACGCTCCCGGGGGTGGGGGCGGCGAAGCTGAAGAAGTACGGCGACGCCTTCCTGGAGGCGCTGGCCGAGGGCGAGGGGCCGCCGCAGGGCGACCCGTGGGTCGGGGTCGGGGCGAGCACGGCGGAGGGGGCGGACGACGCGGGCCCGCTGTTCGCGGGTGCGGCCCCGGAACCGCAGGCGGCCGCCCCGGATCCGCTGGCCGCGCTCGACACCGAGGGGCTCGACAGCGTCGAGGTCACGCGCGAGCTGGTCCTCCAGGGCTACCGCCCGGAGGCGGTGGCCTCGATGCGCGGCCTCAAGGTGCGCACCGTCGAGGACCACCTGGCCGAGCTCGTGCGGCGCGGCGACCTCACCGCCGAGGAGGCCACGGGCCTCCCCGGCGACGAGGTGCGGCGCATCCAGGAGGTCGCCGAGGCGGTCGCCGAGGAGGCTCCGGGCAAGCTGCGGCCGGTCTTCGACGCGCTCGGCGGCGAGGTGCCCTACGCCGTCCTCAAGTGCATCCTGGCCGCGCGCTAGCGCGGCCAGGCCTTGGCTTGCGCGCTAGCGCTGCATCGTCCCCTCAGGGATCGTGCCGCGGGCGCGGATCGGGCTTGGCGCGCTTCTCCCGGTACATGCGCGCGTCCGCGACCTGGAGCAGCCGGTCCATGTCGGTCCCGTCGTGGGGCGCGACGGCCAACCCGACGCTGGCTCCGATCGCCACCGGGCCGGCGTCCGTCGCGATCGCCTCGTTCAACGCGGACACGATGCGCTCGGCGACCGCCGACAGGGCGTCGGGCGTCACGTCCGGGAGGATCAGCGCGAACTCGTCGCCCCCCAGGCGGGCCACCACGTCCTCGTCGCGGACGATCGCCGCCAAGCGACGCGCGCACGCGACGAGCACCGCGTCGCCAGCGGCGTGCCCGAAGGTGTCGTTGACCGCCTTGAACCCGTCCAGGTCGAGGTAGGCCAGTCCGACTGGGCGGCCGCGCCGCTGGGCGAGGGCGCGCTCCAGGGCCGACTCGAAACCGAGCCGGTTCGCCACCTCGGTGAGCGCGTCGCGCTTCGACAACTCGAGGAGCTGCGCTTCGCGGGCCCGATCTCGACGCCGATCGTGGAGGATGAGGAGGCTCGCTTGGTGCGGCGCGCCGCGCGGTGCGGTGTGCGCGAGGCTCATCTCGAACCCGGTGAAGTCGCCCGACAGTGGCCGCCGAACGGCACCGAGCGCGGTGTTCCGGCGGGCGAGCTCCAACTGCGGTGCCGCCGCGGTCAGGTTGGCGCCGCGCCAGCGGTCGCCGTCGCCGAGCAACCGCGCGGCCGCGGGGTTGGCCTCGAGCACCGTCCCGTCGGTGGCGACCACGAGCGCCGCTTCGTGCATGGCGTCGAACGCGGCGCGGAAGGCGTGCTCACGGGGCGCGAAGATGGCCGTGCTGCCGAGCATCCCGTGCAGGATGAGCACCGAGACGCCGAGCCCCAGGCCCACCGCGTCGTAGCCGGGGAGCGGATGGTTGCCGCTGGTCACGAGGATCGAGGCGACGAGGGGCGCGGCCGTCGCCCCGAGCAGGATCCAGGGGGCGTGCCGTCCGAAGCCGCGCCGGACACGAGGCGTGCGCACGACGACCACGATCGCCGCGATCAGCAGGGCGTACGTGTAGGGGAGGCTGACCCACCACAGCCAGGGCCCGGGGTCCACGACGAGCACCGGTCGCACGGCGTCCGCGCTCGCGGTGATCGAGCTTAACCATGGACCGCCCTCGGCCGACGCCAGCAACGAGCCACCGAACACGAGCGCCGGGGTGGCCATGAGCGCGACCTGGAGCGGCCGGATCCGATCGGGCGCGGTGACCCTCAGCAGCGTCACCAACCAGAGTGCCGGACCGAGGCTCCCCAACGCGAGCTGGAAGCGTAGGAGCGCGATCCGCAGGCCGATCTCTTCGACGACCTGGGCTTGCACGAGCGAGGCGGTCGTCCACAGCGCGATGACGACGCCTACGCTGACGAACAGGTCCGCGGCCGCCGCCCGCCGCAGCCGGACGGCGCGCGCTACGAGGAGCCAGGACGCCATCGCGATCACGCTGTACACCGTGATGATCAGGCCCTGCGCCATGTCCTTCGATCATGCACCGGGCCGCCGGGGCGCGTGAGTGACGCTCTTCGCTCCCCGCACCTCGGACCCGTCCGCCAGGTCGCGATCGAGGTCTCGGTGAGCGATGGCGTCGAGCGCTACGCCGGCCCCCGTCGCTCCTCGCCGCCCACCCCCCGTTCCGACCTTGCGTGCTTCTGCCGGTACATCCGAGCGTCGGCCGCGTGCAGCACCTGGTCCAGCGTCGTCCCATCGTGCGGCGCCGTCGCGAGGCCGACGCTGGCGTCGACGCGCACCTCGCCGGCGCGGGTCGCGATCGGCCGGCGGACGGCGTCCGCGGCCCTCCCGGCCACGTTGGCGAGGACCTCCGGGGTGACGTCGACCAGCACCAACCCGTACTCGTCGCCGCCGAGCCGGGCGACGACGTCGCCGTCGCGCACCACCGCGCTCAACCGGTGGGCGACCTCGACCAGCACCTCGTCGCCCGCCGCGTGCCCGAGGCGGTCGTTGACCTCCTTGAAGCCGTCGAGGTCGATGTAGGCGAGCGCGACCGGACGCCCGCGCGCGGCGGTGAGCGCGCGCGCGAAGGCGGCGGCGAAGCCGAGCCGGTTGACGGCGCCGGTGAGCGGGTCGCGCTGCGAGCGCTCGAGCAGCTGGGCGGCTTGCGCCTGCTCCGCACGCCGGTCGTGCAGCACGAGCACCGTCGCGGGCCCCACGCCGATGCCGGTGCGTGCGGTGGCGACGCTCGCCTCGAAGCCGGCGAGGTCGCCGGCGAGCTCCTCGCGCGGCGTGCCGGCGCCCGAGCGCCGGCGGGCGATCTCGAGCTGCGGCGCCACGCCCAGCAGGCTCGCGCCCTGGAGGGTGCCCCCGTCGCCCAACAGCCGCTCGGCGGCCGGGTTGGCCTCGAGGACGCCGCCGTCGGCGCCCACGACCAGGGCCGGTTCGTGCATCGAATCGAACGCCGCGCGGAAGGCGACCTCCCGCCGGGCGAAGGCCGGCGTGGTCGCCAACGTCGCGTGGAGCACCGCCACCGTCACGCCGAGCGCGAAGGTGGTGCTCGTGTACCCGGGCGTCGGGCTGAGGCCGGCCATGTTGAGGACCGTGGCGAGCAGCGCGAGCACGGTGGCGATGAGCCAGCCGGTCCGGGCGACGGTCCCGATGCCGCGCACGCGCAGCGGGGTCGCCACGATCACCGCGACCGCCAGGACCAGCTGCCCGATGCCGTAGGGGAACCCGCCCCAGGCGGCCCAGGGACCGGGGACGACCTGCACGGTCCACGGCGTGTCGAGCGAGCGGGCGACCGAGGCGAGCATGGGGCCCCCGATCGGGGTCGTCAGCGCGGCGATCGCGAAGAAGGCGGCGGGCGCGACGAGGGCGGCGATCGTCAGGCCGGGCCAGCGGACGAAGGGCGGCGCCGCCCAGAGAAGCAGGGCAGCGACCCAGATCGCGGGCGTCAGCGAGCGCAGCGCCATCTGCGTGCGTACGAGCGCCTCGGTGGCGCCGGCGTCGGTCACCACGGCCTGGATCAGCGCCACGGTCGCGAGCAGGGCGAGCGCCAGCCCCATCGCCACGAACACGCCCGCGCCGGGCCGGCGGCCGAGGCTCCAGGTCTGCGCCACCAACGCCCATGCACCGAGCGCGATCGCCGTGAAGAGCATGACCGCGACCGCCTGCGTCATCGAACGCGATCATCGCGCACGCGTGGCCACGCGAACGGGCTCGGTTTCACTCGTCGCGCCCCGCCGCGGCGCGGTCCACGTGGTTCAGCGCACCTCGGACCCATCCGCCAGATCGCGGTCGAGGGTGGTGACGGCCAGGTCGCCGTCGACGCTCTCGGCCGCCAGGATCATCCCCTGCGACTCGACGCCGCGGAGCTTGACCGGCTTGAGGTTGGCGACGATCACGACCTTCTTGCCGATCAACTGCTCGGGCGTGTAGTGCGCCTTGATGCCCGAGACGATGGTGCGGGTCTCGGGTCCGAGCTTGACCGTGAGCACCAGCAGTTTGTCGGCCTTGGGGTGCGGCTCGACGTGCTGCACGGTAGCGACCCGGAACTCGAGCTTGGCGAAGTCGTCGATCGTGACCTCGCTCTTGTGCTC
>JAABRV010000167.1 GCA_011390735.1 Trueperaceae bacterium
GATCCCACCGATGCCGCGGTCCCGGAGCAAGCGCCAGGGGAGCGCAGGCTCGGCGCACGCCTCCGCGAACGCCTGATCGTGCTGTGCGCCACGCCCAGCCCCAGCCTCGCCGAGCACGAGGTGGCGGCCCGCGTGCGCGCCGAGCTCGAAGCGTGGGGCCTCGCGGTCCGCGAGGACGATGCCGGCGCCGTGCTCGGCGGCACCACGGGCAACCTGATCGTCGAGCTGCCGGGCGGCCGGCCGGAGCGCGTGATGCTCAACGCCCACCTCGACACCGTGCCGCCGGTGCGGGGCGAGGCGCTCTCTCCCGTCGTCGACGGCGACGTCGTGCGCACGACCGGCCGCCAGATCCTCGGCGCCGACGACAAGGCCGGCGTCGCCATCGTGCTGGAGCTCGTCGATGCGCTGCGGGCGACCCCTTTCGAGGCGCGACCCACGCTGGTCGCGGTGTTCACGGTGGCCGAGGAGATCGGCCTGCGCGGCGCGCACGCGCTCGACGTCGCCGGCCTCCGGACAGACCTCGGCTTCGTGTTCGACGGGGAGGTGCCCGTGGGCGAGGTGATCGCGGCCGCCGTCTACAAGGAGGCGCTCACGATCACCGTCCGCGGGCGGCGGGCGCACGCGGCGCTGGAGCCGGAGAAGGGCGTCCACGCGATCGCCGCGGCGGCCGAGGTGGTGCGCGGCTTCCCGCTCGGGTCGCAGCCCGGCGGCGCGGTCGCCAACCTCGGCCGTGTCGCCGGGGGCGGGGCCAGCAACGTCGTGCCCGATGAGGTCGTGCTCGAGGGCGAGGCGCGCGCGTTCACGCACGAGCGGCTCGAGGAGCTGCTGCGCGAGATCCGCCTGAGCGCTGCGGCCGCCGTGGCCCCGCTGGGCGCCAGCGCCGAGGTGACGCACCGCCGCCTCTACGACGGCTACGACGTGCCCGAGGACGCGACGCCCTTCGCCTGGCTGCGGGCGGCCGCGCCCGCGCACGGCATCCAGGTCGCCAAGGTGCCGTCGATCGGCGGCTCCGACACCAACGTCTTCAACCAGCGGGGCCTGCCGACCGTCAACGTGGGCGTGGGCATGCACGAGATCCACTCCGTCGACGAGTGGATCGACACGGGAGACCTGGCGCGGGTGGCGGGCTGGCTGCGGGACGCGCTGTTGGAGGGCGGGCGCGGGCAGGGCTGATCGGGCGCGGGCAGGCGCGCTGAGTGGGCCGGCGGCCGCCGCCCTCGTGTTCGGCCCACCCGCGAGGGTGGGCCGAGGGTCGTGCCTCCTGGTGCCGGCGGGGTGGCTCGGCTCAGGTGGCGCCGACGGGCGCCTCCATGAGCATCTTCAGGTTCTGCATCGACTGCGCGAGCATCCGGTCGATCATGCGTTCGACGAAGACGACGTCGACGAGCTTGCCGATGGGCCCGGCCGGGAGCGTGTACTCGTGCTCGACCTCGACCTCGGTGTTGCCGTTCGCGAGGTGGTACGTCCATCGGTGCCAGCCCTCGATCGAGCCCCTGATCGTGCCCTTCCAGTGCGCCACGGTGCCATCGTTGGTGCTCTCGACGACCTCGTGGGTGATCGGAAAGTGACGCCCGGCGACGAGGAAGTCGTGCTCGCTGACGGTGCCGACCTCGCCGTCACCGGTCACCTTCTTGGGGGCGCTGAGGCCGAGGTACCACTGGGGCCAGGCCTCGGGGTGGCTGTTGATGGCGTTCGGGACGACGTGGTCGAAGGGCGCGTGGATGACGGTCTTCTTGTGGATGTGGGCCATGGCGGCTCCTCTCGTGGCGGCCCGACCAGGAGGCGGCGCTCCGGGCCGCCGACGGCGCGCGGAGGGCGCACCAGCGGCGGCATGGAAGACGCAGCGATGCGGGGCGAGGAAGATGCGAAGGCACCAAGATGATCCGGAGGCGTCGCCTCCATTATCACGCCAACCCTGGTCCTGGTTAGGGCCGAACGTCCCTAGGCTCCGGCTCCGGCGCCCCGCCCGTCCAGCGCCAGCACCGCCTCGATCGCCTGGTCGTCGCTGATGAGCACGTCGACGTGGCCGCCGCGGAGCGCACCGAGGATGGCGGGCGCCTTGCTCCGGCCGCCGGCGGCCGCCACCACCTGGCCGATGCCCTTCAGGCCGTCGAGGCCGATGCTGATCGAGCGCCGATTGAGGTCGGTATCGAGCAGGCGGCCGTGGTCGTCGAAGAACTGGGCGCACATGTTGCCGACGCCGCCGAGGTGGCGGAGGCGCGCGACGTCCGCCGCGGAGAGGTAACCGCGGTAGATGAGGCTGGGGGCCTCCTCGCCGAGTGCGCCGATGCCGATCAGCGCGACGTCGGCCTGGCGCCCGACCGCGAGGACGTCCTGCACCAGCGGCTCCTGGACGATGAGGTCGCGGGTCCGCGGGTCCTCCACCACCAGCGGCGCGTAGAGGTAGCGGTAGCTGGCGCCGTACTTGGCGGCGAGGTTGCGGGCGAGGTTGGCGCCCTCGATCAGCGGGTTGTCGGAGCCGAGCGCGCCGAGCAGCTGGACGACGACGAGGTCCAGCGGGCGCGTGGGCGTGAGGTGGCGGATGGTGGCCGCGATGGAGCGGCCGTACGACACGCCGAGCACCATCCCGTCCGCCAGGGCGCCTTGCAGGTAGCGGGCCGTTAGCGCGCCCACGCCGTCGAGCACCACGTCCGGCGGGCGATGGCCGGCACGCAGCACGCGCGCGTCGCGCAGGTCGAAGGTCGACCGCAGGGTGGCCTCGAGCTGGCTGTGTCGCGCCCACGGGTTCTCGATCGCGATCTTCACGACCCCCTGCGCGCGGGCGTCGCGCAGCAGCCGGGAGACGGTCGAGCGCGAGGTGGCGAGCCGCTGGCCGATCTCGGCCTGCGTGAGCTCCTCCTCGTAGTAGAGGGTGGCCGCCTCGATCATGAGGTCGCGCTCCTGGTCGGCCGTCGCCAGGGCGTCGTCGGGGGCGTCGTCGGGTGCGGTCGTCACGCGGCTCCTCCGGGGGGTGGTGCGGCCCATGCTAGCGCCATCTGCACATCTGTGCAAATCCATGGGCAAGTGTGTTGACCCGCCGAGCGCGCCGGCCTAAGCTCCCCCTACAGACGCATCCGTCTCCGGTCGGGCCACCGCGGCCATCGGTCTTCCGCGCCCGCCGGCTCAAGGAGGGCATCGACACCGTGAGCAAGGTCGACACCATCACCCGCGAGTCGTGGATCCTCGCCAACTTTCCCGAGTGGGGTACGTGGCTCAACGAGGAGATCGAACAGACCGAGGTCGCGCCGGGCACCTTCACCATGTGGTGGCTCGGCTGCACCGGCATCTGGCTCAAGAGCGAGGGCGGCGCCAACCTCCTCGTCGACCTGTGGGTCGGGCGCGGCAAGGCGACCCAGAAGGTCAAGGAGATGGCCCCGCACCACCAGCACCGGCGCGCGATCGGCGCCAAGGCGCTGCAGCCCAACCTGCGCAACGCCGTGTGCCCCATCGATCCCTTCGCCATCCGCGAGCTCGACGCCGTCCTGGCCACCCACCACCACAGCGACCACATCGACGCCAACGTCGCGGCGGCCGTGCTGCAGAACTGCGACCCGTCGGTGCCCTTCATCGGCCCGCAGGCCTGCGTCGACATATGGGTCGGCTGGGGCGTGCCCGCCGAACGCTGCCGCGTCGTCCGGCCGGGTGACCGCATCCGCATCAAGGACGTCGAGATCGTCGCCCTCGACTCGTTCGACCGCACGGTCCTCGTCACCGCGCCCAAGGGCGTCACGCTCAAGGGCCAGCCGGTGCAGGAGATGGACGACCACGCCGTGAACTACCTGTTCGAGACGCCGGGCGGGAACCTGTACCACAGCGGCGACTCGCACTACTCCAACTGGTACGTCCAGCACGGCAACACCCACCGCATCGACGTCGCGCTCGCCTCCTACGGCGAGAACCCGCGCGGCATGACCGACAAGATGACGACCAGCGACGTCCTGCGGATGGCCGAGTCGCTGCAGGCGAAGGTCGTCGTCCCCTTCCACCACGACATCTGGTCGAACTTCATGGCCGACCCGAACGAGGTCGTCGCGCTGTGGCGGCTGCGCAGGGACCGCATGCAGTACGGCTTCAAGCCCTTCATCTGGCAGGTCGGCGGCCGCTTCACGTGGCCCGACGACCGCGACCGTCTGATCTACACCCACCGCCGCGGCTTCGAGGACGCCTTCGGCGACGAGCCCGACCTGCCCTTCAAGGCCTTGTTGTGAACGCACGCGTTCACGACGAGGCACACGCCGCCCGGTCCACCGGCCCGCACGCGGGTCGCACGTTCAGTCCTAGGAGGGACGCCACCATGCTCAGACGCCTCGTCACCCTTTCGCTCGTGCTGCTCGTCGGCCTCGCCGTCGGCCAGTCCAACCCGTGGGAGGCCTACCGCGGCACCACCATCGTGGTGAACTGGCCGGCCACCTACCACTTCGAGCTCGCCGCCTCGCTCATCCCGCAGTTCACCGAAGAGACCGGCATCGAGGTCGAGCTCGACTCGGTCGCCTACGTCAACATGCGCGACCGCCAGGTCGTCGAGATCAGCAAGCCGGGCCGCGGCGACCTCGACGTGGTCGCCTGGGTCGTGTTCACCAAGGGCGAGTACGTGGCGAACCAGTGGATCACGCCGCTGGCGCCGTTCCTGATCAACCCGCGCCTGACGTCCCCCGACTACGACATCGACGACATCGTGCCCGCGTTCCTTCTCGCCGGCGGCAAGGTCGGCGGCACCAAGGGTTACCTCGAGGGCCCCGGCGCCTCGCTCTACGGCATCCCGTTCAGCCCCGAGACGAGCATCCTCAGCTACCGCACGGACATCTTCGAGGAGTACGGCCTCGAGGTCCCGACCACCTACGACGAGCTGCTCGAGACCGCGCAGTTCATCACCGACAACGTGCCCGACGTGTACGGCATGACCACCCGCGGGTCGGCCGGCCACCAGGTCGTCCACGCGTGGCTGCTGCACCTCTCGCCCTACGGCGGCACGGTGCTCGACGACGACTTCAACCCCGTCGTCAACTCGCCCGAGGCGATCGCCGCCACCTACGCGCTGAAGACGATCCTCGAGAACTCGCCTCCCGGCATGGCGGCCGCCGGCGCCGGCGAGCAGGACGCGGCCTTCCTGCAGGGCCAGTCGGCCATGTACCTCGACCGC
>JAABRV010000168.1 GCA_011390735.1 Trueperaceae bacterium
CGACCTCGCGACGGGTCGGGTCGAGGCGATCGCCGCCGGCCTCGAGCTCGGCCTGCCGGCCATCGCCGGCATCCCGCCCGCCTACCTGCCGAACGGCGTCGCGATCGACGCCTCCGGCGCCATCTACGTGACCGGGGACGTCGGGAACGTGCTCTACCGCATCACGAAGCGGTGACCCTGGCGCCGCCCGCGGCGCTACACTTCGGCATGCCCGCAGACGACGCATCCGCGCCCGGCGCCCGGCCGGCCATCGGCCGCGCCGGGCGCCGCTCGGCCGCCCCGGCCGTGGCCGCCGACACCGCGGCCGGCGGCTCGACGCCCTGGGCGGTCGCCTCGCTGGTGGCCGTCAACCTCATGCCGCTGGTGGGCGTGCTCGGGTTCGGCTGGTCGACCTTCGACCTCATGGCGCTGTACTGGTTCGAGAACGGCATCATCGGGCTGTTCGCGGTGCTGAAGATCCTGCTCTCCCGCGGCGATGGCAACGGTCCCGGCGCCGTGCTGGGGCGGCTGTTCACGGCGGGGTTCTTCACGCTGCACTACGGCGCGTTCTGGTCGGTGCACGGGCTGTTCGTGATGACGCTCTTCGGCGGTCCGGCGAACCGCGCCCTCGGCGCGATGGACCTGCCGCTGGGCTTCTTCTTCGGCGGCGTCGGCATCGCGGGCATCGCGCTGCAGGGCGGCCTGCTGCTCGCCGCCATGGGCCTCTTTGCGAGCCACGCCGTGTCGTTCGTGGGCAACGTCGTGCTGAAGGGCGAGGACCTCGAGCGCACGGCGCGCGAGCTGATGTCCCAGCCCTACGGTCGGGTGATGGTGCTGCACGTGACGCTGGTGCTGGGCGGCTTCCTGGTGCTCGGGCTGGGCGGGGCGACGGCCGCGCTCGCGCTCTTCGTCCTGCTCAAGACGGGCGTGGACCTGGCCGCGCACCTGCGCGTGCACCGCGCCGAGAAGGGTTGAGGGCCGGCGCCCGCGCCCGCTGACCGGAGGAGCCCCCTTGCCGATGCCGACGCCCCCGGACGACGCCCACCGCCTGACCCTCGTGCCCGTCGACGCCGACACCTGGCGCGGCGTGGCCGCCCTCGAGGTCGCCGAGGCCCAGCGCGCGTACGTGGCCGAGCCCGCTCACTACCTCGCGCTGTGCGCCTACGGCGGCCTGTGGCACCCGCTCGCGGTGGTGTTGGGCGACGAGGTCATCGGCTTCCTCATGTGGGCCGTCGACCCGGACGACGGGAGCTGCTGGCTGGGCGGCCTCCTCGTCGACCGGCGGCATCAGCGGCAGGGGCACGGGCGGCGGGCGATCGAGTCCGCGTTGACCCTGCTGTCTGGCGAGGGCGGCCACCGGTCCTTCGCCCTGTCGTACCGGCCCGACAACCCGGCGCGGCGGCTCTACCTCGCGCTCGGCTTCGAGGAGACGGGCGAGACGGAGGGCGACGAGGTCGTGGCGCGGATCACGCTGGATCGTCCGGCGTCGTGAAGCGACGGGCCTTCAGCCGCCGCCCGAACCGACCCCGTCGCCGTCGATCACGGTCTCGCGGTAGCGCGCCGCCATCGTGGCGAGCACGTCGTCCAGCGGGCGCGCCCGCAAGGCGGCGTTGAAGATCTCCACCTCGATGGGGCCGCGGTAGCCCGCGGCGTCGACCTGCCGGCGCATGCCGCGCAGGTCGATGACGCCGTCGCCCATCATGCCGCGGCCGTCGAGCACGTCGGGGAGCGGCACGATCCAGTCGCTGACGTGGAAGCCGAGCGTGTGGCGGGCGGCGGCCGCGATCCCCTCGGCCAGCCGGGGGTCCCACCACACGTGGTAGGCGTCGACGATCACACCCACGGCGGGGGAGTCGAGGCGCGCGGCCAGGTCGTGGGCCTCGCCGAGCGTCGTGATGACGGAGCGGTCGGCGGCGAACATCGGGTGCAGCGGCTCGATGCCGAGCCGCACGCCGCGCGCCCGCGCGTGGGGCTCGATGGCGGCGATGCCGTCGGCGACCATCTGCCGCGCGCCCTGTAGGTCGCGGTCGGAGAGGCCGCCGCACACGAGCACGAGCACGTCGGTGCCCAGCTCGGCCGCCTCATCGATCGCCCGCAGGTTGTCCTCGATGCGCGCTCGCCGCTCGGGGGCGGTGGCGGCGGGGAAGAAGCCGCCGCGGCAGAGGCTGGAGACGCGCAGGCCCGCGTCGGCGATCGCGCGGCCGGCGCGCTCTGGCGACAGCGCCTCGAGCTGATCGCGCCAGGGGGCGATCCACGGCACCCCGGCGCGCGCGCAGGCGTCGACGGCCTCGAGCAGGCCGCGGCCGCGGACGGTGGCGGTGTTGAGGCTCAGGCGCTCGAGGCCGGGCCCGGGCGTCAGCGGTGGCCGGCCCCGCGCCTCGGGCACCCCGGGCGTCACGCCTCGATCCCCGCGAGCCGCAGCAGCAGCCGCATCCGCTCGCTCGCCAGCTCGGGGTCGCGCAGCAGCCCCGCCGCGTCCGCCAGCACGAAGACCTCGGCCAGGTGCACGATGCCGCGCGCGCTCTCGAGCCCGCCCAGCATGCGGAAGTGGTCCTGGAAGCCGTTCAGGTAGGCGAGGAACACGATGCCGGTCTTGTAGTGGAAGGTCGGCGCCTCGAACAGCTTGCGCGACAGCGGCACGGTCGGGGCGAGGACCTCGCGGAAGCGGGCCTCGTCGCCGGCGTCGAGCGCCTGCAGCGCGGCCGACGCGGCCGGGGCGATGGCGTCGAAGATGCCGAGCAGGGCGTCGCTGGTCGCCTCGCCGTCGCCGAGGATGAGCTCGGGGTAGTGGAAGTCGTCGCCGGTGTACATGCGCACGCCGGCCGGCAGCCGGCGGCGGAGCCGGACCTCGCGGCGGTCGTCGAGCAGGGAGAGCTTGATGCCGTCGATCTTGGCGGCGTGGCGCGTCAGCAAGTCGAGGCAGGCGTCCGTGGCCGCGTCGAGGTCGCGCGAGCCCCAGTAGCCCTCCAGCGCCGGGTCGAACATCGGTCCCAGCCAGTGGACGATGACCGGCCGCTCGCGCCGCGCCAGCACGCGCTCGAACACCGTGGCGTAGTCGTCGGGGCCGCGGGCGGCCGCCGCCAGCTGGCGGCTCGCCATGAGCACGACCTGGCCGCCGCAGGCCTCCACGTGGGCGCACTGCTCCTCGTACGCATCGACGATGGCCTCGAGGTCGGCGGGCCCCGGCGGCAGCTGGTCCGTGCCGGCCCCGCAGGCGATGCGCCCGCCGGCGCCCTGCGCGTCAGCGCTGGCCTGCGCGGCCGCGCAGGCACGGTCGACGAGAACGCGGGTGGCGGCGTAGTCGAGCCCCATGCCGCGCTGGGCGGTGTCCATCGCCTCGGCGACGCCGAGGCCGTAGCCCCACAGGTGCTCGCGGAAGGCCAGGGTGGCGTCCCAGTCGACGGCGCCCTCGCCGCTGGCCGGGCCGAGCGGGTCGCGCACCACGTGCGCGGCGGCGAAGGCGACGCGCGAGCGGATGGGCGCGCTGGGCTGCACGAACGCGGTCGCGCCGTCGGAGGGGATGTAGGCGCGCAGCGAGCGGTCGGCCTGGGGGAGGCGGATCGCCTTCACGACCTCAGCTCCTCGAGCTCGATCCAGCGCCGCTCGTGCCACGAGCGCAGTCCCGCCTCGGCGAGCTGCACCCCGCGGGCGCCCGCGACGAAGTCCCAGGGGAAGGGCTCGTCCCACGCCACGTGCCGCAGGAAGCGCTCCCACTGCACCTTGAAGGCGTTGTCGGCCGGGTCGTTCGTCGGCACCAGCGCCCAACCCTCGCGGTAGTCGATGGGGCTCGCCAGGTCGGGGTTCCATACGGGCTTGGGGGTGGTGACGCGCGGCTGCACGCGCACCTCGCGCAGGCCCGCGACCGCGCTGCCGTGGGTGCCGTCGACCTGCAGGGCGAGGAGGTCGTCGCGGTAGACGCGCGCGACCCACGACGTGTTCATCTGCGCGATCACGCCCCCCTCGAGTTCGAAGATCGCGTACACCGCGTCGTCGGCGTCGGCCCGGTAGCGCTCGCCGCGCTCGTCGACGCGCTCGGGGATGTGGTTCGCGCCGAGCGCCGACACCGCTTCGACGTGCCCGAAGAGGTCGCCCAGCAGGTACGCCCAGTGGGCGAACATGTCGAGGATGATGCCGCCGCCGTCGGCCAGGCGGTAGTTCCACGAGGGGCGCTGGGACGCCTGCCAGTCCCCCTCGAAGACCCAGTAGCCGAACTCGCCGCGCACCGTCAGAATGCGGCCGAAGAAGCCGCTCTCGACGAGCCGCGCGAGCTTGAGCATGCCGGGTAGGAACAGCTTGTCCTGCACGACGCCGTGCTTGACGCCCGCGGCGCGCGCCGCGCGCGCGAGGTCGAGCGCCGTGGCGAGGTCGTCGGCCAGCGGCTTCTCACAGTACACGGCCTTGCCCGCCGCGATCGCCGCCCGCACCCCGGCCGCCCGCTCCTGGGTCGCCAGGGCGTCGAAGTAGACCTCGGCGTCGGGCATCGCCAGCGCCTCGTGCAGGTCGGTGGTCCAGCGGTCGAGGCCGTGGGCCTCGGCGAGGGCGCGCAGCTTCGACGGGTTGCGCCCCACCAGGATCGGCTCGGGCATGAGCGTCTCGGCGCCCCCGGCGATCCCGCCCTGGGCGCGGATGGCGAGGATCGAGCGGACCAGGTGCTGGTTCGTGCCCATGCGTCCGGTCACGCCGTTCATGACGACCCCGATGTGCCTCATCCCCACTCCAATCCGGCGGTCGCCCAGACGGGGGCGCCGCTCAGCACGTGCTTCGGGCTGGTAAGCGTCATGCGGCTCAGGCGCCGCTCGACGCGCAGTCCGGTCCGTGCGAAGGCCTCGTCCCTGGCGGGCGAGCGAACGACGTCGGCGAACACGGGCGCCCCCTCCGACCGCCGCGCGGCGGCGGCCGTCAGTGCCGCGAAGGCGGCCTCGTCTTCGGCCAGCAGTGGGCCCAGGTGGCGGTGCGTGTGGCCGGGGCGCAGGGCGGCG
>JAABRV010000169.1 GCA_011390735.1 Trueperaceae bacterium
TAGCGCAGCAGCATCGTTTGGTAGGTGAGCACCTCGGGGCCGCCGATGTCGAAGGTCTCGCCCATGGCGCGCGGCTCGTCGAGCACGCCGGCGAGGTAGCCGAGCGCATCGCGCACGGCGATCGGTTGCGTGCGCGAGCGCAGCCACTTGGGCGCGACCATCACCGGGAGCTTCTCGGTGAGGTCGCGGATGAGCTCGAAGCTGGCGCTGCCCGAACCGACGATGATGCCGGCGCGCAGCACCGTGACCGGCACCGACCCCTCGCGCAGGACGTGTTCGACCTGGCGGCGCGAGGACAAGTGCGCCGATAGGGCGCCGTCGTCGCCGAGGCCGCCCAGGTAGATGATCTGCCGCGCACCGGTGCCGCCGACGTACGCGGCGAAGTTGCGGGCGGCGCGCGCCTCGAGTTCGGTGAAGTCGCCGTCCGACGAGAGGCTGTGCACCAGGTAGTAGGCGGCGTCGAGCTGCTCGGGGAGGTCGGCGGCCGTGAGCGGCTCGAGCAGGTCGGCTTGGTGCACCCAGACGCCGCGCTCCGGGTCGTGATCGACCGGGAAGCGCTGCGGATCGCGCACCACGCAGTGCACCCGGTGCCCTGCCGCGAGCAGCAGCGGCAGCAGGCGCATGCCGATGTAGCCGTTGGCGCCGGTGAGCAGGACCCGCAGCGAGCGGCCGGGTACGGAAGGGGTCGGGCGCTCGGCGGCAGGCATGCGGCACCCTACGCGCCTCGCGACGGTCGTGCCGCGCGCCGGCACACGAAGCCGGCCTCAGCGCACCTGCTGCAGGTCGAGCTGCAGGACCGACGTCGACGGGCCCGTCTGCCGCTCGAGCACCAGCCGCGTGAGCCATCCGCTCTGAGGGTCGTACACGTAGGTCAGGCGCTGCGTCGCGGCCGTGGCCACGACCACGACCGAGCCGGTGTCGGCGTGCTCGACCCTGGCCCGCACGCCGGTGATGGTGTCGTCCTCGAGCACGGCGCCCGGGGCGAGCGCCCGCAGCCACGGTACGGACGCGTACACCCCGCCGTAGCCGCCGGCCGTGAGCACGTCCTGGTCCTCGACCACGTCGGGGATGGGGCCCATCATGCTGGCGGTCTGCCGCACCATCCGCAGCCGCAGCCAGTACGGCGCGCGTTCGACCACCTCGAAGTCTTGCTGGCAGGGGATCTGGACCGGCTGCGTGCCGGGGTACGTGAGCGTGAGGCTGCATGCGTACGTGAGGCCCGACGCCCGCGCGACCGCGTCGGGCAAGGGCGTCGGGGCGGGGACGGCCGGCATCGTCATGGTGCCGATCAGCTGCCCGTACGTGAGCAGGCTGCCACCGGCGCCCGTCTCCACGCGCCCGCCGGCGCCGATCACCGGCACCGCCGAACCCTGCGCTCGCCCGCTGTGCACCAACAGCAACCCGCTGGCCGCTTCGTACGAGGCGTGGTACCGCGCGCTGGCCGAGGAACTCGAGACGTAGATGGCGTCGAAGGTCTGGCCCCCCAGCGGGTAGGGGCCGCGCAGCACGCGCAGCCCGGCGTGGCGCACGCCGAGGACGTCGGCGAGCCGCACGGGCGGCACCCAGTAGTCGGCGCAGCCGTCGCGCGACACCACGCCGGTCGCGCCCGAGGCGATCACCGCGCCCGTCGTCAGGTCGCGGACGTGGCTGGTGACCCGGAGCACGCACACCTGGTCGTCGAGGTACAGCACGTCCACCTGCGCGTAGCCGTCGCCGGCCGCCGTCGGGACCTCGACGTTGGCGACCCGGTTGCCGGTGTTGGGGTCGATCCAGCAGTCCTCGACGGCCGGGTCGCAGTCTTCCTTCCACTGCGCCTGGACCAGGCTGCCGCGGACGCTCGCCGACGAGGCGTAGTACATGAGTCGGGTCCCGGCGCCGATGGCGCGGCCTTCCTGGACGTGCTGCAGCCGTGCGGCGTCGGTGGCCGATGCCCGGGCCGTGTCCGCGGCGAGCGCCACGCTGCCCCATGCGACCGCCAGCACGGCGCCGAGGGCGATCCGAAGGCCGCCGCAGCCGCTCATTGGGACGCGAACACCGTGCGCAGGTAGGCGAGCACTCGGTCCAGATCGGCTTCGGCGTTCACCCCCGTGCCGCTCGATGCGACCAGCACGGTCTCGCCGCGCTGCTGCAGGGTGAAGCTCAGGCGCGTGCGCTGCGCCGCCTGGAAGATCAGCGTCACCGCGAGCGTCGAGGTCGACACCAAGGTGACCGAGGTGTCGCTGATGCTCTCGACGGTGTAGAAGCTCATCTGCGGCGCCGGTTGCAGGTTGGGCCCGAGGGCCGCGATCTCGGCGACCATGTCGGGCGCGTCGGCGACGAAGGTGACGAGACCGCGGCCGGCCGCGGGGACGCAGCTCGCGAGCACCAGCGTGAGGGCGAGGAGGGCGGCGGACGCACCACGGGGGAGGGCGCCTTGGACGGCTCGGGGGCGGTCTGAGTTCATGGCGGAGACCCTAGCAGGACGCGCATAAACCACGGTTAATCCCGTCAGGCGTGCGCGTCGACCTTGCGGACGGGGGCGGCACGGGGCATCATGCACCATCGTGCAAAGAATCCTGATCTGCTGCCTCGTCGTGCTCGCTTTCGCCTCCGTCCTGGCCCAGGGTTCGGGCACGGCCGTCTATTCCGAGCCCTTCGGTCCCGACGCGCACCCGCTCTACGCGTTCGGTGGCGTCATCCGCTTCGGGCCGCAGCAGGGCGACCCCTGGACGGCGCTGCTGCGCGAGGGTCAGCTCGAGATCGGCAACACGAGCGACCCGTCCGTCCTGCGGTACTACTTCCTGGATCCCGACCGCGTGCCCGGCTGGGAGGGCGAGCCGCTCGCGGCCCGCGTCCTCGTCGGGGGCACCTACACCGAGGCGCCGAGCGCCGGCCTGATCTACGGCGTCGACCTCACCACCCATGCGTTCGTCGCGCTCGTCCGCACCGGCGGCGCCGGGTACGGCATCTACGTGTTGGACGGCGACGGCTACCGCGCGATCGCCACCGGCGAATCGCCCGCCCTGGCCGACGGCGCGATGGTCGAGCTCGCGATCGTTCCCGAGAGCGGTGGCCTCGGCTTCTACGTCGCAGGCGAGCGCGTGTTCGAGGGCCCGCCGGCGCAGGGCGTGGGCGTCGGCGTCGTGGCCGCCGGCACCGGGCGCTTCCGGTACGACGACTTCGTGCTCGAGCGGCGTTGACCGCCGTCTTGACCTCCGAAGGCGTGGACGACCTGCACTCGTACGCGGTCGCGACCGCCCGCCTCAGCCCCTGAGCGCGAGCTCCACCAAGCCGTCCGCCAACCCCTCGAGCCCCTCGCGCAGGGCCAGCTTCGCGCGCCAGTCGGCCGGGATGCCCTCGGCGCCGTAGTGCGCGCCCGCCAACTGCCCGGCGATCGCCGCGGTGGTGTCGGCGTCGTCGCCCAGGTTGGCGGCGGCGAGCACGCAGCCGCGGTAGTCGTCGGTGCTCGCGAACGCCCAGAGCGCCGCCTCGAGCGCGTCGATCACGTACCCGGTGCCGCGGATCGCCGGCGGCTCCTTGGTCCAGAACGAGCCGTCGGCCACGCGTCCTACGTCGGGGTGGAGCGGCTCGGCGTCCCAGAGGCCGGCCGCCGGCGCGAAGCGCGGCGCGAGCAGGGTCGGCTTGGCGACGCCCCTCGCCGCGCCCACGAGCAGCCCGCCGTAGTAGCGGCAGGCGTCGACGCAGATCGGCAGCGCGTGGGTGGTGCGCGAGCTCTCGCCCGCGAGGCGTACGGCGCGTGCTGGGTCGTGCGCGAAGGCGACCGGCACGGGCGCCAGGCGCATGAGCGAGCCGTTCGCGGCGCTGCGTTCGAAGGTGGCGCCGGACGTCGTGGCGTCGCCGTGTTCCTCGAAGTGCGTGAGCGCGGCGCGGGTGGTGCCGCCGATGTCGAAACACTGCCCGGTGCTCGACCAGTGGCCGTCGCGGTACCAGCGCACGTAGCGGCGCAGTTGGTCGGCGGGGTCGAAGCCGCCGGTCTCGACCAGGCTCTCCGCGAGGCAGGCGGCCAGCGAGGTGTCGTCGGTCCAGGCGCCGGCCGGCAGCCGGAACGGCCCGCCCCCCACCAGGTCGGTGAGGGGCTCGAAGGTACCGGGAGGCTTGAACTCGACCGTGGTGCCGATCGCGTCGCCGATGGCCAGGCCGAGGAAGGCGCCGCGGACGCGATCGGGGTCGACGGGGCCCAGGTCGACGGGGCCCAGGTCGACGGGGCCGGGGCCGTGCGCAGCGGCGTCGCTCACGCGGCCACCGCGGCGCCGTAGGACGCGAGCACCTGGTGGTACGCGGCGGCCATCGCGGCGTCGCCCACGACGAAGCGCACTCGGGCGAGTTCGAAGGCGGATTGGAGCGCGTGCAGCGCAGCGGTGACGGCGACGTGCGCGGCGGCATCGACGGGGTACCCGTACGCGCCGGTTCCGATGGCGGGGAGCGCGACCGTGCGCGCCTGGTGCCTGCGGGCGGCGGAGAACGCCGCGTCGTAGGCCGCCCGCAGCAGGTGCAGCTCGTGCTCCGCACCCCCGCGCCAGGGCCTCGTGGTCACGTGCGCCACGTGCGTCGCGGCGAGCCCGAAGCCGGGCGTCACCGCGGCCCGGCCGTACCGGAGCGGCCCGTGCGCCGCGCAGGCCTGCGCCAGCTCCGGCCCCGCGCGGCGGTGGACGGCGCCGTCGACGCCGCCGCCGCCGCTCATGCCCTCGTCGGTCGCGTTGACGAGCACGTCGACCGCCTGATCGGTCAGGTCGCCCACCACCACCTCGAGGGTGGCTGCGCCCGCGCCAGGGCGCGCGATGGTGAAGGGATCGAGCTGCAGGACCTGAACTCGGGGCCCTCGGGCGGCCCGGTGCGCTCCCGTCCAGGCGCCCTCGGCCTCGCGCAGGCGCGCCTTCTGCGAACGCAGCTCGCCACGCTCGCGATCGAAGCGGGCGGCGAAGGCGTGCTTCTCGGCCATCTTGGCGTCGCG
>JAABRV010000170.1:0-4702 GCA_011390735.1 Trueperaceae bacterium
AGCTCCAGCAGCCGTCGCCGCAGCCCCGGCGACAGGTGGGGCGCGTCGAGCAGGTGGACGACGTTGATCATGTCGTGCATCCCGAGACCGGCCGCCGCGCGCCCCTCGACCTCGCGCACGACGTCCTCGGCGAGCGCGTCGAGCCAGCCCTCGTCGGCCGCGGGACCGAGCGTGTAGAGCAGCGCGACGATGTCCGCCTTGGGGTTGAGCGTGAAGCCGTGGAAGCGCTCCTCGAGGCCGTCCTGGGCCCACCAGGGGGCGTGGGGGGCCTCGGCGGTCGCCTCGGGCACGATGCGCCAGGTGCGGCTCGTGGGGTCGATCGTCTGCCGCAGGTACTCGGCCGCGGCCGCCACCATCGGATGGTCGGCGGAGGCGCCGGCCTCGGCGAGGCGGTGGAGCGCCAAGCTCGTCGCCAGGGCGCCGCTCGCGCCGGTGAGGGCGTCGGGCTCGAGCCCGTGGCCGAAGCCGCCGTCGGGGTTCTGGAAGTGGGCCAGCTCGTCGAACACCGGCCAGGACGGGGCACCCTCGAAATCGGTCTCGAACGCGCGCCGTTCGAGCGGCCGGGCACGCTCGACGAGGAACCCGCGGGCCGCCGCGTAACGTTCGGGGCTCAACATGCGGTCATCATACGGGCGGGGCGCGTCCGTTCACGAACCGGCGAGCCGCCGGAGCCGCCAGCGGTGCCCCGAGGGCGCGAACACGACCTTGGCGCCGTCGACCTCGTCCCCCTCGAGCGCCGCGTAGCGCGCCTCGTCGACGCGCGCCTCGACCTCCACCAGCCCGTGGTCGTGGGCCGGGTCGGTGGGCCCCGCACCGCGCCGTAGGCCGACGTGGTGGTGGTAGCCGTCGGCCGCCAGGAAGGTGCCCCACGGCCCGAAGCTGACCACCTCGTCCATGCCCAGCGCGTCGCGGTACCAGCGGGCGTCGGCGGCAGGATCGGCGGCGAAGAGGTGCACGTGGCCGAGTACGGTGCCCCCGGGCACGTGCGGCTCGCGCTCGGGGTCGTCGCCGAGCTCGGTGAGGAGGCCCTTCAGGTCGAGGGGATCGGTGCCGATCGCCAGGGCGCCGCCCGGGTAGTGCCACGCCTCGCGCGGGCGGTCCCAGGTGAACTCGAGGCCGTGGCCGTCGGCGTCGGGGAGGTACATCGCCTCGCTGACGAGGTGGTCGGCGAAGCCCTCGACGGGGGTGCCGTCGGCCGCCACGCGGTGCAGCGTCGCGGCCAGGTCGCGGCGGGCGGGGACGTTCAGGGCGACGTGATAGGCGCCGCGGCCCGCGGCGACGGGCGCGGCCGGGCCGGTGACGAGCCGCAGGACGGCGGGCGCGTCCGGCAGGGTGGCGCCCCCGGGCACGAGGTCGACCGAGGTGTCGCCCGTCGGCCTGGCCCGGAAGCCGAGGCGCCGGTAGAACTCGGTCGCGCGCTCGAGGTCGTGCACGCGCCAGGTGGCGGCGTCGAGGGCGAACGTCGGCTGCATGGTCGCACGCTACGCCACCGCGGGCGACCGCGCCAGCGCCCGTGGACGCGGCGCCGTGCGGTCATGCCGACACGCCCGCTCGGGATTCCCCGGTAGACTGCTCGCCGCATGGACGCCGCGCCTGCCCCACCCGTCGTCGCCCTCGAGGCCCTCACCAAGCGCTACCTGCGGCCGGCCCATCTGGCCGTCGAGGACCTCACCCTCGACGTCGCGTCGGGCGAGATCGTCTGCCTGCTCGGGCCCTCGGGCTGTGGCAAGACCACGCTGCTGCGGTTGATCGCCGGCTTCGAGAGGCCCGACGGCGGCCTGGTGCGCATCGCCGGGGCCACCGTGGCGGGCCCGGACGCCTGGGTGCCGCCCGACCGCCGGCGCATCGGGTTCGTGTTCCAGGACTACGCGCTCTTCCCCCACATGACGGTTTTGCAGAACGTCGCCTTCGGGCTGCGCGGCGCCACCCGCGAGCAGCGCGAACGGCGTGCCGCCGAGGTCCTCGACCTGGTGGGGCTGACGATCTTCGCGGGCCGCTACCCGCACCAGCTGTCGGGCGGGCAGCAGCAGCGGGTCGCGCTGGCGCGCGCGCTGGCGCCGCAGCCCGCGGTCATCCTGCTCGACGAGCCGTTCAGCAACCTCGACGCCGCGCTGCGCGGCAGCACCCGCGACGAGGTGAGGGCGATCCTCAAGCGCACGGGCACCACCGCGGTGCTGGTCACCCACGACCAGGAGGAGGCGCTGACCTTCGCCGACCGCATCGCCGTCATGCGCGCCGGCCGTCTCGAGCAGGACGGCGCGCCGGAGGAGGTCTACGCCCGCCCACGCACGGCCTTCGTCGCCAGCTTCCTCGGCCGCACCAACCTGCTGCGCGGCGAGGGGCTCGGGCACGTCGCGCGGACGCCGCTCGGCGAGCTGGCGCTGTCGCGGCCCGTTCAGGGCCAGGTGATGGTCTCGCTGCGCCCCGAGGCGCTGTCGTTCCGCCCCGGCGGGCACGGCGTGCCGGCCCGGGTACTGCAGCGCGAGTTCAAGGGCCACGACCTGACCTACACCTGCCAACTGCTGCAGGGCGAGGGCCTGCGGGTGGTGGTGCAGACGGGCCCCGACTGCGGCGTCGGGGTGGGCGACACCGTGCCGCTGGCCGCCGCCGGTGCGGCGGTGCCGCTCGAGGCGAGCCGCTCGATGGCGCGGGGGGCCGGTTAGGCCCCGCGGCAGTGCGCTGATAGGATGCGCAACCACATGCGCGAGAACGTCGACGCCCGTCCCCCGAACGACGCCTGGCGGCAGGCCGCGCGTACGCGGAGCGGCTGGCGGGGCGCGCGCGACCCGGCGACCGCGGCTGAGCGGCGCGTGGCTGTCGAGGCCCGCTGATTCGGGCGGGCCGGCTTCTCAGGGGTGCGTGCCTCACGCTGCTCCGAACGCCGCACGCAGGCTTTGGCGGATGACTCGACCACGAACGTTGGCGGAAACGCGCGGGTCGAGGGCCTCCCGAGCGTCTGTCTTCACCGACTCGACCGCCCAACCGCCCGGTGCGCATCGACATGCATGGCGTCGCAGGAGTCTCGCAGGCCCGGCCCTCCCGCACGGGTACCGGTGGGGTCTCTCGACGTGCGCGAAAGGCGATGGCCGCCCGATCGGACCAACTCCTTCAGAAACGGTGAAGGTGTTTGTGTAACATCGAAGGGTGACGGACGCGCTCAAGGCTCGCTCCGAGCTCTACGCCATCGCCGAGGGGCAAGCCGGCTACTTCACGGCCGCGCAGGCTCTGGAGGCAGGCTACAGCTACCCCTCGCAGGCGTACCACTACAAGGCAGGCCACTGGCTTCGGGCCGGATGGGGTGTCTATCGCCTGGCGCACTTCCCCAACCATCCGCGGGAGGCGCTCGTCCGCCTGCGCTTGTGGAGCCGTGATCGCTCAGGTGCGAGCCAAGCGGTCGCGTCGCACGAGACCGCCCTCGAGGCGTACGACCTGAGCGACGTGCTACCCGCCGACATCCACCTCACGGTCCCGACGAGCTTCCGCAAGGCGCCGCCCGCCGGCGTCGTCCTGCACCGGGCCGACCTCGCGCCGAGCGACGTGCGGGAGCGGGACGGTGCCGCCGTCACGACACCGTTGCGGACGCTCTTGGACGTCGCAGCGTCGCCCCTCAGCCCCGAGCACCTCGAGGTCGCGACCCTTGAGGCGCTGAGCCGCGGGCTCGTGCGGCGCCGCGCCCTCGACGAGGCGCTTCGCGCTGCGCCAGCCCCGGTGGCGGAGCGGTTCGCCTTCCTGGAGCCGGCTTGAGATACGCGACGGCTGCCGCCTTCCGACGGGCCCTGGTGGACCACTTGAACGACCGGGCACGGCGCGAGGGCGTCGCCGTGAACCGCCTGCAGAAGCAGTTGGCGTTCGAGCGGTTCCTCGCCCGGCTCGTTCACGAGGGCGACCAGCGGTGGGTCCTGAAGGGCGGCTACGCGCTCGAGCTTCGCCTCCCGGGCCATGCCCGTGCCACTCGTGATCTCGACCTGAACGTGCCACCACCCGCGACCGACGACCTTCTGGCGGCGTTGCAGCACGTGGCCGAGCTCGACCTCGGTGACTACTTCGAGTTCACGTTGAGCACGCCGGCCTCTCGCACGGCACTCGCAGGGCCACCCCTCGGCGGGCACCGGTTCAGCGTCGAGGCGCGCCTCGACGGCCGGCCGTTCAACCGCTTCCCGCTCGACGTCGGGCAAGGCGATGTCACGATCCGCCAGCCAGACCACGTTCCTGGGCGCGTCGACCTCACGTTCGCCGGCGTACCGACACCCGTCATCCCGATCTATCCGCTCGAAGATCACTTCGCCGAGAAGTTGCACGCGTACACCACCCCGCGCGAGCAGCCCACGCGCGTGAAGGACCTGGTCGACATGCTGCTCTTGATCGAACTCGGCCTGCGTCCCACGAGCCTGTTGCGACTCAGCATCGACGCGACGTTCGAGCGCTACGCGAGGCACCCACGACCAGATCGACTTCCAGAACCCCCGAAGGCGTGGCGCGCATCGTTCGCGCAACTTGCGGCAGACGTCGCGTTGCCAACGCACGATCTCGCGGGGGCTTACATGCGGCTAGAAGCATTCCTCGAGACCCTCGTGGTTTAGGTTGATCGCGCCGGTCTCATGGGGCTGCGTCCTTGGGTTCCGCTCGCCCGCCTAGCTTGGCCCTTCTTCACGCGACGAGCGCTCCCCAAACGCGCATGGCGCTGGGGAGCTCGCGCCTTGGG
>JAABRV010000170.1:4712-4944 GCA_011390735.1 Trueperaceae bacterium
GGGGGGGTGGGGGGTGCCGGTGCGGTTCAGTTCGGGATCACCAGCTCGTCGAGAAAGCACAGCAGCTGCCCACGCTGCACCGTCAGGGTCAGGCACGTGGGATGGAGAGCGGGCCGCCGCCACCACCACTGGCCACAGGCGGCAACACATGCGTCGCACCGGAGTGACCCGTGGACTGCGGAGTCCCCACGCGGCCTTCGACACGGGCGTACCCGACTTCGCTGCCGTCCTC
>JAABRV010000171.1 GCA_011390735.1 Trueperaceae bacterium
GGCGGTCGACGACGGCCCCCACCGCCTCGCGGGCCGGCTGGCGGAGATCCCCGGTCGGCGCAACCCCGGGGGCTTCGACGCGGCCGCGTTCCACGCCCGCCGGGGCGTGACGGCAGCCCTCGACGTCGCGGACGCCGAGGCGCTGGCGCCGCCGGGCGGCCGCCTCCGCGCCCGCGCGGCGTTGCGCGCCGGCGTGGTGGCCGGCCTGCCACCGCCGGCGGCCGCGTTGATGCAGGCGCTCACGCTCGGCCTGCGCGACGACCTCGGTCCGCTGCGGGAGGCGTTCGCGGCCTCGGGCCTCGCCCACGTCCTGGCGCTCTCGGGCCTGCACGTCGGCCTGCTGGCGGCGGTGTTGACCTGGGCGGTGCGCGGCGTCGGCCGGCTGCGCAGCGCGCTGGTCGTCGCGCTGCTGCTCGGGTACGTCGCCGTCGTCGGGCCGTCGCCCGCCGTCGTGCGGGCGACCGCGATGGTGGCGGCCGCCCTCCTCGGGCGCGCCTTCGGCGTGGGCGGCGCCGGCTGGGCCAGCCACCTGTCGCTGGCCGCCGCGGCGTCGCTGCTGGCGCGGCCGGGCTGGCTCGGCGACCTCGGCTTCCAGCTCTCCTACCTCTCCGTGCTGGGCATGGGCCTGGCCGCCGCGCCGTTGGCGGACCGCGCCGGCGGTTGGGCGGAGGGCCTGGCGGCGGCGGCCCGCCGGGTCGTCCGGGCGCGGGGCCCGGGTCCTCCGCGGTGGGCCGCGGTGGGCCGACGGGGGGGCGCCGGCCGACGGGCTCGCTTCGGCGCCTGGCTGCGCGGTGCCGCGGCCGTGGGCCTGACGGCGCAGTGGGCGACCGCGTCGCTGGTGGCGTCCAACTTCGGCGCCGTGCCCCTGGTGGCGCCGCTCGCCAACCTCGTCGCGGTGCCGTTGGCGAGCCTGCTCGTGCCGCTCGGGTTCGTGGCCGGCCTGGCCGGCCTGCTCCACCCGGGGGTCGCCGAGCTCGTCAACCGCCTCACCGGCCCGGTCGCGGCGGCGCTGCTGCGGCTCGCCGAGCTGGCGTCGCGCGCGCCCGCGCTGCCGTGGGGCGAGGTATCGGCGGTCGGGCACGCTGCCTTCGCGCTCGGGTTGCTGGCCCTGGTGGCCGGGGTGCGCGGTCGTTGGCGGGGGTGGCGGGCGCTGACGGTCGCGTGGGCGGCCGGCATGGTGACCGTCGTGGTGCCGCCGGCGTGGAGCACGCCCGACCTCATCGCGCTCGACGTCGGGCAGGGGGACGCCGTCGTCATCCGGCTGGCGCGGGGTCAGGCGGTGCTGGTCGATGGCGGCGGGACCCCGTTCTCCGACTTCGACGTCGGCGCCCGCACGGTGGTCCCGGCGTTGCGCGCCCTCGGCGTCGGCGCCCTGCCGCTGGTGGTGGCCACCCACGCCGACGCCGACCACGTCGAGGGGCTGACGGCGGTGCTGCGCTCGTTTCCCGTCGGCGCGCTGCTCATCGGGCACCCGGCGGAGGAGCGGGTCGCCTTCGCCGACCTCATGCGCACCGCCGCCGAGCGCGACGTGCCCGTCGTTCAGGTCCGCCGCGGCGAGACCTACCGCGTCGGCGGACTCGACCTCGACGTCCTGCACCCCACGCACGCCGCCTCGGGCGAGCCGAACGAGGACTCCGTGGCGCTGCTGGCGCGCTGGCAGGGCGCCCCCTGGGCGCTGCTGCTCGGGGACGCGCCCGCGGCGGTCGAGGCGCGCTTGGCGATCCCGCCCACGCCGCTCCTGCTCGCGCCCCACCACGGCTCGGCGTCGAGCACCTCGGAGGCGCTGCTGCGCGCGGCGCAGCCGGCGTGGGCGTGGGTGTCGGTCGGCGAGAACCGCTACGGTCACCCCGCCGCCAGCGTGCTCGCGCGGCTCGCGGCGCATGGGGTGGCGGTGCGCACCACGCGCGCGGAGGGGGCACTGCGGGCGCCCTTCCCGCCGCCGCCGGAGCGGCGAGACCCGGCCGGCAGGCGGCGGCGGGCATGGGTGGGGGGCGGCGCACGTCAGCGATGCCCGCTCGGGGCCACGTGTTAGCGTTCGGCGATGCTCGAGACGGTCAGGGTGTTGTCCCAACGGGGCCTGGTGCGGGTCGAGTTGGCGCGCTGGGACGAGCGCTTGGTCGTGGTGAAGCGGCTGGTGGGCGTGTCGGCCGAGGTGGCGCGGCGACTGGAGCGCGAGGCGGACGTCGTGCGCAAGCTCGACCACCCCAACATCGTCCCGCTGCTGGCCGCCTTCGACGGCAACCTCGTCTACGGCTACGTGGCGGGCAGCGATTTGGCGTCGGTGCTCGCCGGCGGCGCGCTGCCGCCCGTGCGCGCCGTGCGGGTGGTCACCGACCTGCTGCAGGCGCTCGATCACGCGCACCTGCAGGGCGTCGTGCACTGCGACGTCAAGCCCGGCAACGTGCTGCTCAAGGGGGAGCACGCCCTGCTGACGGACTTCGGCTTCGCCAAGGACCTCGCGCTCACCGCCATCACCGGCGACCAGGAGCTGCTGGGCACCCCCAACTACATGGCGCCGGAGCAGTTCCAGGGCGTGCGCACCGACCACCGCTCCGACATCTACGGCGTCGGCGCCGTGCTGTACCACGCGCTGACGGGCGAGCCGCCGTACGGTTCGCAGGTGCTGCGCTGGCTGGTGGGGGACGACCGCGTGCCGCGCGCGCCGCTGCCGGCCGTCGCGCAGGCGCTCGCGCCGGTCGTCGACCGGGCCCTCGCGCGCGAGCCCGAGGGGCGCTTCCCGCACGCGGACGCCATGCTCGTGGCGCTGCGGGCCGTGAGGCTCTGAGCCGATGCTGCAGGTGTTCGCCGGCGATGCGTTCCTCGCACGCCGCGCCGCGCTGGACGCGCTGGCCGAGCTGCGCGCGGGCGACGCCGCGCTCGAGGTCGTGCGCCTCGACGAGGGGCTGCGGGCCGACGAGGTGCGCGAGGCGCTCGGGCAGGGGGGCCTCTTCGGCCGCGTGGCGCTGTTCGTCGACCTCGACGAGGCGTTCTCCGGGACGGGGCAGAACGCGGAGCGCGCGGCGGTCATCGAGGCCCTCGCCGGCCACGGCGAGGCCCTCGCCACGGGCGTGGCGGACGCCGTCGTCCTCGACGCCTCCGCGACGGTGGCGCGCCAGAAGCGCTGGCGCGACCTCGGGCACCTCCGGGTCCTGCCGACGCCGCGCTTCGGCAACCTGACGCGCTGGGTGGCGCAGGAGCTCCAGGCGGCGGGCGTGACCGTGCGCGGCGACGTCGCCGGGATGCTGGGCGACCTGTTCGGGGAGGACCTGCCCGGCATCGCGGGCGAGGTGGCGAAGCTCGCGCTGCTCGAGGGCGCGATCACCCCGGAGCGGGCCCGCGCCATCGCCCACCGGCCGGCGGCCAGGAGCGCGTTCGACCTGACCGACGCGATCGCCGCCGGCGACGCCGCGTCGGCGCTGCGCACCGCGCGCGGCCTGCTCGAGGTCGGCGAGGCCCCGGTCCGGGTCATGGCCGTCCTCGCGTGGCAGATCGACCTCGTCGTGCGCTGCGCCGCTTTGGCGCTGCGCGACCCGGAGGTGACGCCCGAGGTCGCCGCGCGGGAACTGAAGTCGTCACCCTACCCGACGAAGAAGGCGCTCGCCGTGGCCCGCGGCCTCGACGAGGTGGCCCTCGCCGACCTGGCGGGGCGGACCGTCGCCGCCGACGTGGCGATGAAGACGGGGCGCGACCCGGCGTGGGCGCTCGAGTCCGTGGTGATCGACCTCGCCGGGCGGTTCGCGCGCCGCGCCCCAGGCGCGGCGCGGCCGACGAAGCGGGCCGCGGCGCCACGGCCGCGGCCCGCCCCGCAGGGCTAGATCCCGAGCGGTCGGTAGCGCGCGAGGGCCGCGGCGGTGGCGTCGGCGCGCGCCGGGTCGGGCTCGACCCAGCGCGCCGCGCGCGGTGCGCGCGGAGGCGCGTGGCCCATGGCGCGCCAGGCGAGCCATGCGGCCCCCTCGGCGGCGCCGACCTCGGCGACCTCGCCGTCCGGCCCGACGGGACGACCCACCGGCGACGCGAGCGCGTCGGCCACGATGCCCAGCCACAGGTCGGAGGCGGCCCCGCCGCCGGTGGCGAGCCAGCGCTCGGGCCGCGCCAGCGGCGCCATGACGTCGAGCGCCTCGCGCAGCGAGAAGGCCACGCCCTCCAGGACGGCGCGGACCACGTGCCCCTCGGTCGTCGCCAGCGACAGGCCGTGGAACGACCCGCGCAGGTCCGGCCGCAGGTGCGGCGTGCGCTCGCCGGCGAGGTAGGGCTTGTAGGTGACGCCGCCCGCGCCCGCCGGCGCGTCGGCGGCGGCGGCCATCAGCTCGTCGAAGCCGCGCCCGCGCGCGAAGGTGTCGCGGTACCAGCGCAGGCTGCCGCCGGCGGCCAGGGTGACGCCCAGCAGGTTGAAGCCGCCGTCGGCGTGGGCGAAGAGGTGCACGCGCCCCTCGGGGTCGGGCGTGGGCTCGTCCAGCGCCGCGAACAGCACGCCGGAGGTCCCCAGGCTGACGCTCCCCACCTCGGGGTGGGCGCGGCCGAGCGCCAGGCCGGTCGCCGCCGCGGCGTTGTCGCCGGCGCCGGCGACCACCGGGGTGCCCGCCGGCAGGCCGATGCGGCCCGCCACCGAGGCGAGTAGCCCGCCGACCACCTCGTCGGAGCGCACCAGGCGGGGCCACAGGCCGGCGTCGAGGTCGAGCGCGTCCAGGACCTCGTCGTCCCAGGCCCCGGCGGCGAGGTGGTAGGCACCCGTGCCCGAGGCGTCCGCCGGCTCGGCCACGGCCTCGCCGGTGAGGTGGAAGCCGAGGTAGTCCTTCGGGAGCAGCACGCGGGCCGTGCGCCGGAAGGCGTCGGGCTCCTGCTGCCGCAGCCACCCGACCTTGGGCAGCTGGAAGCCGGTGATGGCGGGGTTGCCGGTGCGCGCGATCAGGCGCCCGCGGTCGATCG
>JAABRV010000172.1 GCA_011390735.1 Trueperaceae bacterium
AGCGCCTCGAGGGTTTCGACTACGACGTCCCGCTCCCCGCGCGGCTCGACGCCGACGAGCGCCGCTTCCAGCGCGGCGGCATCGCCGGCGGCGGGCAGCGCGGCGGCCCCCGTGCTGGCGGCGCCCGCGGTGGCCAACCGCGGCCGTCGGCCGGTGGCGGTCGGGCACCCGCGCGGGCGTCCGCTGGCGACGCCCGCCCGGCAGGCGCGGGTCGCCCGAGCGGCGGTTCTCGCCCGTCCGGCGGCGCGAGCCAGTCTCGGCCGCAGGTCGTCGCGCCCAAGCCGCAGCACGCCGGCGGTGGAGGCGGCGAGGCGGGGGCGGGCGACCGCTCGCGCCGCCGTCGCCGGGGCCGCCGCGGTGGCGGCGCCGACGCGCGCGACTGAACGAGCGCGAGCGCGTCCTCCGCTAGGCGGCGTGCCCGCTCCGATGCCGGGCCGGGTCAGCCGAGCAGGATCAGGTACCAGCCGACCATCGCGAGCGTGAGCGCGGCGAAGCCGACCACGCCCAGCGCCAGCGCCTGGCGCCCCGAGCGACCGATCGCGGAGGCGTCGACGCCCAGGCCGATCGCGGCCATCGCCGCGGCGGTGAGGGCCGTCCCCGAGAGGGCGATGCCGGCCACCCAAGCGGGCGGCACCAGCCCGAGGCTGGTCGCCAGGCCGAGGGCGAGGAAGCCGAGCACGAAACCGGGGACGAGCGGCGGGCGCGTCCGCAGGTGGAGCGACGCCGTGTCGTCGCCCGACGCCGTCCGGCGCGCCCACCAGCCGAGCGCGAGCAGCGCCGGCGCGAGCCACACCACCCGCGAGAGCTTGACCAACAGGGCGAGCTGTGCATGCTCGCCGCCGACCGTGGCGCCGGCCGCCACCGCCTGACCCACCTCCTGCAGCGTCGCGCCCGCCAGGGCGGCGAGCAGGGCCGCCGGCCAGGCCGCGACGGCGTCCACGACCACGAAGCCGAGGACGCCGACGGTGCCGAGCAGGCTGATCGCCGCGATCGCCACCGGCGCCGGGCCGCCCGGGGTGGCCGGCTCGCCGGGCGCCCGCCGCACCAGCGGCAGCGCCGCCGCGACCGCCGAGGCGCCGCAGATGGCGGTCCCGATCCCCACGAGGCGACGCAGGTCGGTCGGTACCCGCCACGCGCGGCCCGCGAGCTCGATCGCCCCGAACGCGACGACGGCCCCGACCGCGCTGCCCACCAGCACCCACGGGCCGAGCTCGACCAGCGCGCGCGCGTCGAGTCGCACGCCGAGCAGCACGATGCCCAGCCGCAGCAGCGTGCGGGCCGAGAAGGCGATGCCCGCCGCGGTCGCCGGCAGGGGGCGGCGGACCGTCGCGCGCAGGACCACCCCGAGCAGGAGCGCCAGCACCAGCGGGCCCAGCAGCTGGGCGCCGGGCAACCGGGCGACCGCGAAGGCGGCCGCCGCGAGGGCGGCGACGAGCAGCAGTCCGGGGAGGAGGCGGGCGGCGCCCGAGGCGGTCACCCGCCGAGCGTACCGGGCCGGCGGGTCGCGGCGTGCCCGCCCGGTCGGCCCGCGACGCCGCCGACGGGCCGTCCGGCGGGACCCGGGTCGCCCCGCGGTAGGCTCGCGCCATCGTGGACGCCCCCCGACGCCTGCTCCTCGCGCGCGATCCGGTGGCCGCCTGGCGCGACCACGCGGCCTCGCCCGCGTGGCGGGCGGTGGCGACCGAGGCGCGCGTGTTCGTCGCCTCGGACCGCGGGGCGGACGCGTTCGGGTGGGGCGGTCCGCGCAGCACCCTGGAGCGCTGGGCGCGCACGCCGCCGGTCGTCGTGGCCGATCCGCTCACGCGGCGGCGCGCGCTCGTGGCGGCCATCGCCGCCGAGTCCCCGGTCGGCCCCTCGGTCGATCCGCTGCGCGTCGCGGAGGACGCAGCCGGACACGCCGGCGTCGCGGGCCCCGCCGTGCGCGAGCTGCTGCGCGTCGCCGATCTCGACGCGCCGCCCGCCGGCCTCGACCCCCGCCTCGCCCGCTGGTGGCGGGTCGCGCGCCGCTACCGCGACGCGCTGGCGATCGACGGCCTCGCCGATCCGGCCGAGGTGCTGCGGCTGGCCGCGCGGCGGCTGCGCCGCGGCGAGGCCGACCCCGTGCCGATCGCGGTCCTCGGGCACCTCGACCTGCAGCCGGACGAGATCGACGCGATCGACGCCCTCGCCGGGCCCGGCAGCGTCGTGGTGCTGCCCCACGACCCGCCGTGGACGGACGCCAACACGCCGGCGCGCGCGGGGCTCCGTGCCCGCGGCTGGCTCGAACGCGTCGCCGAGGGCGACGGCGCCGCCGGGCCGTCGGCCCGGGTCGAGGCGCGGGCGCCGGCCACGCGTGAGGCCGAGGCGCGCTGGGCGGTCGCCGAGGCGAAGCGGCTGCTGCTCGGCGGGGTCACGCCGGAGGACGTCGCGCTCGCCAGCCGCGACCTCGCGGCCTACGCGGGGCCGGTCCGGACGGCCGCGCGCGCCGCCGGGCTGCCGTTGCGCGTCGAGCGCTGGGTGCCGCTGGCGTCGACGGTCCTGGCCGCACCGGTGATGGCGTGGCTCGAGGCGGTCGCCCAGCGCGGCGCCTTCGAGCCCACCCTCGCCTGGCTCGCGCACCCCCGGGTCGCGCAGCTCACGGCGGACGAGATCGACCTCGTGCGCCGCTGGCGACCCGACGACGTGCGCGCCTGGCGGCGTGCGGGCCCTTCGATCGCCGACGCCCTCGCCTGGCCCGAGCGCGCCTTCCCGCGCGCGTGGGTCGAGCGGCTCGCGGATGGCTGGGCGGGCTTCGGCCTCGTGCCGCGGGTGGATCCGGTCACGATGGACGCGCTCCCCGTCGACGACGCCGAGGCGCCCGAGCGCGGCGCCGGCGCCGACCCCTTCGCCGATCCCCTGCTCGAGGCCGTGTGGCGCGACGCCCTCGCTTCGCTGGCGGACGTCGCCGACGAGGACGGCCGCGTGCGCCGCTCTGCGGTGCTCGCCACCCTGCGCGACGCGCTGCGGGCCGAGACGACCCGCGACGGGGACCCGCCCGCGACCGCGCGCCTGACCGAAGGCGACGACCCCGACGACGCCGACGCCGCCGGCGACGCCGCCGACGATGCCGCGGTGACGCTGCGGCCCCTCGAGGCCCTCGCCGACCTCCGGGTCCGCCACCTGCTGCTGCTCGGCGCCGTCGACGGCACGCTGCCGCAGCCGACCCCCGACGACCCCGTGCTCGGCTTCCACGAGCGCGCCGCGCTGGCGGCCGCCGGCGTGCCGCTGCGGGGCGCCGGCGACCTCGCCCGCGGCGAGGCCCTGCGCTTCTGGGGCGCGTGGCGCGCGGCCGGCGATCGCCTGTGGCTCGGCGTGCCGGCCCAGACGGGCCGCGACGCCCGGCTGCCCAGCCCCTTCCTGGCGCGCCTCGGGGTGGTCGCCGAGCCGGTGGGCGAGCCGCCGCCGGCGTCGCCGCAGGCCTTCAGGATGGGCGCCCTGCGCGCCGTGGACACGGTCCCCGACGCCGTCGATCCGGTGCTGGCGCACGCCCGGCGGGCGCACGCGCAGGCGCTGGCGCGGGAGGCGGAGCCGCGCTGGGGCCCGGACGACGGCTTCGTCGGCATCGGCGTCGACCCCGACGCGCGCCGGTGGTCGGCCACCCAGCTGACCGACCTCGGCACCTGCCGCTTCAAGTGGTGGGTCGGCCGGGTGTGGGGGGTGTCGGCCCCGGAGGAGGGCGCCACCGAGCTCACGCCGCTGCTCGTCGGGAGCCTGTACCACGCCGCGCTCGACCGCGCGCTGAAGGCCGCCGTGGGCCGGTCCGGCGCCGAGGCGCGACGGCTCGCCGCCGACGCGCTCGACGCGGCCTTCGCGGAGGCCGAGCGTGCCGAGGGGATCGCCGACGTCGTCCCGCACTGGGCGCGGCGGCGCGAGGACCACCTGGCCCACCTGCGCGCGCTGGTGGGCGCCGAGGTGTTCCTGCCCGACGACCACCAGGTGCTGGCGCTGGAGCGTTGGTTCCGGGGCGCGTGGGAGGGCTGGCAGGTCGTCGGCCGCGTCGACCGCGTCGACCGCACACCGGCGGGCGTGCGCCTGATCGACTACAAGCTCGGCAGCGGGAAGCCCCTGGGGGCCCGCGACGCGGAACTGCTGCCCACCCTCGACCTGCAACTGCCGCTCTACGTCGAGGTGGCCGCGCCACAGGTGGCCCCGGGCGAGCCCGTGGCCGGCGCCGCCTACCTGTCGCTGCGCAAGATGACCGAGGTGCGCGCGCAAGCGCCGAAAGAGCACGAGCTCGAGGACCTCTTCACCCGGCTGCGCGACGCGCTGCGCGCCGGCTTCTTCCCCGTCGAGCCGCACCCCGACGTCTGCCGCCGCTGCGACTTCGACATGCTGTGCCGCAAGGGGCCGCACCTCGAGCTCAAGCCGTCCACCCACCGCGTGCCGCCCGCCGGCGCCGACGGGGCCGCCGCGGCGGGCGCCGCGGACGCCACCTCCGCCGCCACCCGGTCCGCCCCCCGACCCGACACGGGCGAGGGTGGCGCGCGATGAGCCTCGACCCGCGCCAGCGCGAGGCGGCCGAGGCGCCGGCCAGCGTCGTCGTGACCGCCGGCGCCGGCACCGGCAAGACGCACATGCTGGCGCGACGCTACCTGCACCACCTGCGCGCGGGGCTGCGGCCGCTCGAGGTGGTGGCCGTGACCTTCACGCGCCGCGCGGCCGAGGAGCTGCGCGCGCGGGTGCGCGAGGTCGTGCGCGCGGCGCTGGCCGACGAGACCGGCTCCGCGGCCGCCTCCGGGTCGGCCGCCGCCGAGGCCGCCGTGACGCCGCCGCGCCTCGACCCCGACGCGCTCGCCGAGGTCGAGGCCGCGCCGATCGGCACCATCCACGCGCTCGCGCAGCTCGTGTGCCGCCGCTACCCCGAGGCCGCC
>JAABRV010000017.1 GCA_011390735.1 Trueperaceae bacterium
CGTGGGGCGAGGAGGCCTTCGACGCGGGGCGCGATCGCGTGCGCGAGCTGCTCGAGGGGGTGCGGGGCGATGCATAAGGCGTACACACGACTCGAGCGCATCGCCGGCAGCGTGGTCGCCGTGAAGGCGCCCGACGCGACCTACCGCGAGCTGGCCCAGGTCAGCTGGCCGGGGGGGACGTCGCTCGCCCAGGTCATCCGCCTCGACGGCGAACGCGCTTTTCTGCAGGTCTTCGCCGGCGGGCGCGGCCTGCCGACCGACGCGCGTGTCCGCTTCCTCGGTCGACCCATGCGGGTCCCGGCGTCCGATGCCCTGCTCGGCCGCGTCTTCGACGGCGCCGGGCGGCCCCGCGACCGCGGCCCCGAGATCGAGGAGGAGGGCGTCGACATCGCCGGCCCGTCGGTCAACCCCGCCAAGCGCATCATCCCGCGGACGATGGTGCGGACGGGCATCCCGATGATCGACGTGTTCAACACGCTGGTCGAGAGCCAGAAGCTCCCGATCTTCTCGGTCCCGGGCGAGCCCTACCACGAGCTCCTGGCCCGCATCGCGCTGCAGGCGGAGGTCGACCGCATCGTCCTGGGGGGGATGGGCCTCAAGCACGACGACTACCTCTACTTCCGCGACACGCTCGAGGAGGCCGGCGCCCTGGCGCGCACGGTGGCGTTCATCCACACGGCCGCCGACCCGACGGTCGAGTGCCTGCTGGTGCCCGACATGGTCCTGGCGGTCGCGGAGCGCTTCGCGCTGCGGGGCGAACGCGTGCTGGTGTTGCTCTCCGACATGACCAACTTCGCCGACGCGCTCAAGGAGGTGGCCATCACGATGGAGCAGATCCCGTCGAACCGCGGCTACCCGGGCGACCTCTACAGCCAGCTGGCGGCCCGCTACGAGAAGGCGGTCGACTTCGACGACGCGGGCTCGATCACGATCCTGGCCGTGACGACGATGCCCGGCGACGACGTCACGCACCCGGTGCCGGACAACACGGGTTACATCACCGAGGGGCAGTTCTACCTGCGGGACGGCCGCATCGAGCCCTTCGGCAGCCTCAGCCGCCTCAAGCAGCTGGTCAACGGGACCACCCGCGACGACCACCGGGCGCTCATGAACACGATGATCCAGCTCTACGCCGCCTACCGCGAGACGCTCGAGAAGCGCGCCATGGGCTTCCGCATGAGCGAGTGGGACGAACAGCTGCTCCGCTACGGGGTCGGCTTCGAGGAGCGATTGATGGACCTCGAGGTCGATCTGCCCCTCGAGTCCGCGCTGGACGTCGGCTGGGCGCTGCTGGCCGAGTGCTTCGAGCCCGAGCAGACCGGCCTGGCCTCGGCGCTGATCGAACGCCATTGGCCCGCGCGATGAGTCGCGTTCGCGCCAGCAAGTCCGAGCTCAAGCGGCAGCGCGACGCGCTCGCGCGCTTCGAGCGCTACCTGCCGACCCTGCGTCTGAAGCAGCAGCAGCTGCAGCTCGAGCTCCGCCGCGTCGAGGTCGCCATCCACCAGGTCGGTGAGGAGGAGACCGAGCTGCTCCGTGGACTAAGCTCCTGGATCGAGCTCTGGGCGGAGCCGCAGCCCCTCCTCGCCTTCGTCACGCTGGCCGAGGTGCACGAGGGCGAGACCAGCGTCGCCGGCGTGACCCTGCCGACCGTCGAGGGCTTCCGCTGGCAGCGGCGGATGCCGCCGCCCGACCGGACGCCGCCGTGGGTCGACGAGGCCGTCGAGCTGCTCGAACGACTCACGGAGTTGCGCTGGCGCCGGCAGGTGCTGGCCGAACAGCGGAGCCGGCTCGCCGACGAGCTGCGCCTGACGAGCCAGCGCGTCAACCTCTTCGAGAAGGTGAAGATCCCCGAGGCGCAAGAGGCGCTGCGCATCATCCGCATCGCGCTCGGCGACCAGCAGGCGGCCGAGGTCGTGCGCGCCAAGATCGCGAAGGCGAAGAGCCTCGAGCGGGAGCGGACCGCGTGATCGTCCCCATGCGCGAGGTGGCGATCGTCACCGCCAGGTCCGACCAGGCCTCGGCGCTCGCCGCCTTGCAGGAGGCTGGCGTCCTGCACGTCGCCGAGGTAGCGTCCGGCGGCAGCGACGCGCTCTCGGTGGCGCGGGCCCGCCTCGACCGGGCGCACCACGCGGTGGACGTCCTGGGACGGGTCGAGGCCGACGACGCGGAGGACCGGCCGGCCGGAGCCGGGGATGCCGGCGAACGCCCGTCGGACGCCAGGCGCCCAGGGTCGAGGCATCGTCCCGAGGAACTCGTCGCCGAGGTCGAGCGGCTGGCCGAACGCCTCGCCGACCTCGAGCACACCCGGGATGAACTCGAGGCGGAGCGGCAGCGCCTGGCGCCGTTCGGCCCCTTCGATCCGGCGTCCCTGCGCCGGCTCAAGGCCCAGGGGCTGGCGGTCCGGCTCGCGCGCGTGCCGCTGCGCCGGTGGCCGGAGCCGGTGGAGGGCGCGGCGTGGGTGGACCTCGGGCACGACCGGCGCCGCCAGTCGCTGGCGCTCGTCGGACCGACCGACGTCGTCGCAGCGGCGGAGGTGCCGGACGAGGTCACCCCGCCGGACGAGCCCCCCGAGCGGTTGGCCCACGAGATCGCCGACGTCGAGGTCGAGGCGAGCCAGGCGCGCGAGCGGCTCGCGCGCCTGAAGCGGTCTCGGTCCCGCCTCGAGGCGTGGCGTCTGCGGACCGAGGACGAGGTGCGCTTCGAGGAGGCCCGCGCGGCGATGCAGGACGTCGGCAGCGTCGCCGTCCTGCGCGGGTTCGTCCCGGCGGACGAGGTCCAACGGGTCGCGAAGCTCGCCGCCGACCGCAGCTGGGGGCTGTGGGTCTCGGACGTGGAGGACCCGGCCGCGGCCCCGACCCTGATCCGCAACCCGGCCTGGGTGCGCCCGATCGAGCCGCTCTTCTCGTTCCTCGGCGTCGTGCCCGGCTACGGGCAGGTCGACATCAGCGCCTCCTTCATGGTGTTCTTCGGGCTCTTCTTCGCGATCATCGTCGGCGACGCCGGCTACGGCCTGTTGTTCCTGCTCATGAGCGAGGTCGTGCGGCGGCGCTGGCCGGCCGCCCCCGGTCGGGTCATCACGCTGCTGCGCGTGCTCTCGATCGCGACGATCGCCTGGGGCCTGGCCTCGGGCAACTTCTTCGGCGTCGCCGCGCTGCCGTCCGCCCTCGCCGCGCTGCGGCTCGACTGGCTGACGCAGGAGCGGAACGTGATGACGTTGGCGTTCACGATCGGCGTCGTCCACCTGACGCTGGCCCACGCCTGGAACGTCGTGCGCTTCTTCAACTCGACCCGCGCGCTCGTCGAGGTGGGGTGGATCGCCACCACCTGGACGATGTACTTCCTGGCGCGCCAGCTGGTGCTCGGCGACCCGTTCCCGCCGCTGGCGTGGGTGTCGCTCGCCGTCGGCGTCGCGCTGATCGCCGCCTTCATCACCCCGTGGAGCAAGCTGCGCAGCGAGTGGTTCACGCACGCGATGCTGCCGCTCAACCTGGTGAGCAACTTCGTCGACGTCGTCTCCTACGTCCGCCTGTTCGCGGTCGGCGCGGCCACCTACGCCGTCGCCGAGTCGTTCAACGCGCTGGCGGGATCGATCGAACTGGGCGGCGTCCTGGGCGCCCTCGTCAGCGCGTTGGTGCTGCTCTTCGGGCACACGCTGAACGTCTTGCTGGCCGCGATGGGCGTCCTGGTGCACGGGGTGCGCCTCAACACGCTCGAGTTCGCCAGCCATCTGAGCCTGTCCTGGACCGGGCATCCGTACCGGCCGTTCGCTCGTTCGGCCCCCCTGGACACGGAAGGAGAACCCGCATGGACCCCGAGATGATGCTCTCGCTAGGGCAGGCCGGCGCGGCCGCGGTGCTCGGCATCGCCGCCGTCGGTTCGGCCCTCGGCACCGCAGCCGCCGGCCTCGCCGCCGTCGGCGTGTGGAAGCGCTGCTACGCGCAGGACAAGCCGGTGCCGTTCATCCTCGTCACCTTCATCGGCGCGCCGCTGTCGCAGACGATCTACGGCATGATCCTGATGAACACGATCGTGCGCGTCGCCGGCGAACGCATGGCCGCCGGCGACGTCGTCGGCTTCCCGGCGATGATGGCCGCGGGTCTCTTCGGCGGCCTCGGCATGGCGGCCTCCGCCTACGGGCAGGGGCGCGTGGGCGCGGCGGCGGCCGACGCGCTGGGCGACACCGGCAAGGGGTTGGGCAACTACCTCATGGCGATCGGCATCGTCGAGACCGTCGCGCTCTTCGTGCTGGTGTTCATCCAGGCGACGCTCTAGCGGCCCGGCCCGGCGACCTGGCCGCACGGCGAAGGTCCGCCGACTGGCCTAACGGCCCGATCGGGCGCGCATCGCGACGCCGAGGGTGACGTCCATGACCGCCACCAACATGACGAGTCCGGCCATGAGGGCGTTGCCGAGGACGAAGAGGATGAGCAGCGAGGCGACGCCCAGGAACGCGCCCGAGACGATGATCAGGCTCGAGGTACGGGGCATGGGGACCAACCTAGCACCCTGCCGTCTGCGGCGCTAGCGCGCCTTCGTGCGCGCCTGCGGGAATGCCACGGGCGCCGGCGTACCATGGGGTCGACCACCTTGACCCGGCGGCCCCCCCGGGCGCAGCTTCTCCCTGCCCGCGGCCGCCCCCGAAGATCGACGGGAGGAATCCGTGGCTGGAACCGAACGACTCCGCTGGGGGGTGCTGAGCACCGCCCGCATCGGCCGCAAGGCGGTGGCTCCCGCCATCGTGCGTTCGTCGAACGGCAGGCTGCTGGCGATCGCCTCGCGCGACGCCGAGCGGGCCCGTGAGATGGCGACGGACCTCCGGCAGGACGTCGAGCCGACCGCGGCGGCGGATCTCGCGTGGCTGAGGACCTGCGGCTCGTACCAGGCGCTGATCGACGACCCGGAGATCGACGCCGTCTACGTGCCGCTGCCCAACGCCCAGCATGCGTCCTGGGCGATCCGCGCCGCCGAGGCGGGCAAGCACGTGCTGTGCGAGAAGCCCCTCGCCATGACGGCGGCCGAGTGCCGCGCCATGCACGATGCGGCCAGCGCCAACGGGATCGTGCTGATGGAGGCGTTCATGTACCGCTTCCATCCCCGCATCGAACGCCTGATCGCCGCGGTGCGCGCGGGTGACCTGGGCCAGATTCGCTTCGTGCAGGCCAGCTTCACGTTCTCGGTCAGCGATCCCGCGAACATCCGCCTCAGCCTCGAACTCGGGGGCGGGGCGCTCATGGACGTGGGCTGCTACGCCGTGAACGCCGCCCGCACGCTGATGGGGGTGGAGCCGGGCGAGGTGCAGGCGCGGGCGCGCTGGAGCAAGAGCGGGGTCGACGAGCAGCTGCTGGGGACGCTGCGCTTCGAGGGCGGCGGGATGGCGCAGATCGCCTGCTCGCTCGCGGCGGCGCGCAGCGAGGACCTCCTGGTGGTGGGCGAGAAGGGGGTCGCCAGGGTGCGGCACGCGTTCGTCCCGACGGGCCAGACCGTCGCGCTGGAGGTCCAGTTGCCGCCCGCGCCGCCGGAGGTCGTCGCGTTCGAGCCCGTCGACTCCTACCAACGCATGGTCGAGCACTTCGCGGCCTGCGCCTTGCAGGGCGTGGCGCCCCGCTACGGCGCGCTGGAGGCCGCCGCCAACATGGCCGCCATCGAGGCGCTCTACGCGTCGGCACGGGGCGGTGGCGTGGCCGTCGACGTGGCGCCCACCTGAGCTGGGCGGCCCGCGTGCGCCCGCGCGCGGCGCCCTCACGTCGTCGTCAGCATGCGGTCCCGCAGCTCGTGGCGGAGCACCTTGCCCATCGCGTTGCGCGGCAGTTCCACGACGAAGGCGATGGTTCGCGGGGCCTTGAAGGCGGCGAGTCGACGCCGGCAGTGGGCGATCACGCCCGCCTCGTCGACCCCCGGTCCCTCGCGGGCGAGGACGATCGCCGCGGCGACGCGTTCGCCGAGGTCGGGGTCGGGCAGCCCCACCACGGCCACCTCGCGCACGCCGGGCAGGGAGGCGATCGCCTCCTCGACCTCGCGCGGGTACACGTTGAAGCCGCCGCTGATGATGAGTTCCCGGGCGCGACCGCTCAGCGTGAGGTAGCCGTCCGCGTCCAGCACGCCGAGATCGCCGGTGCGGAACCAGCCGTCCGGCGTGAACGCGGCCGCGCTCGCCTCGGGGTCGTTCCAGTAGCCGCGCGTCACCGAGGGGCCGCGCACCTGGACCTCGGCGGCGCCGTCGCCGGCCTCGCCGCCGCCGGACCCCGCCCCCGACGTCGCGGGCGCCAGGCGCAGCTCGACCCCGTCGAAGGGGACGCCCACCGTTCCCGCCTTGCGCGGTCCGGCGTAGGGGTTGCCGGTCAGCATGACCGTCTCGCTCATCCCGTAGCGCTCCAGGATGCGCTGGCCGAAGACGCGCTCGACGCGCTCGAGCGTCTCGGTGGCCAGCGGCGCCGAGCCGGAGACGAACAGGCGCACGTCGGCGAGGCGGCGGCCGGCGCCACCGTCCGCCTCGTTCAGCAGCCTGCCGTACATCGTGGGAACGCCGAAGAAGAGCGTAGCCGGCCCACCCTCGAGCGCCGCCAGCACGGCCGCCGCGTCGAAGCGGCGATGAAGCGTGAGGGACGCGCCGTGCACGAGCGTGCCGTGGAAGCCGACCCCCAGGCCGTGGATGTGGAACAGGGGCAGGGTCAGGAGCAGGTGGTCGTCCGTCACCCAGTGCCACGCGCGACCCACCGCGCGGGCGTTCGCGAGCAGGTTGCCGTGCGTCAGCATCGCGCCCTTGCTCCTGCCCGTCGTGCCCGAGGTGTAGGCGATCAGCGCCAGCCCGTCGTGACGGGCGGCGATGTCGGGTGGCCGGTGGGTGGCCCGCGACGCGCCCAGCGCCGCCCAGGGGCGCCGGTCCGCCCCCGGCGCGCCGGAGAGCGTCACCACGGCGTCGAGCGAGGGCGTGCTCGTCCTCGTTGCCGCCGCGATGGCGGCGCCCTCGTCATCGGTCACCAGCAGCCGCACCCCGGCGTCGCGCAGCATGTGCCCGAGTTCTGCCTCGCGGTAGCGGGTGTTGGCCGGGACGACGGCGGCGCCGCACCACAGCGCCGCCAGGTAGGCGACGAGGTAGCTCGGGGTGTTGCCGAGGTAGAGCGCGACGCGGTCCCCTGGCCGCAGGCCCCAGCCGCGGAGGGCGGCCGCGGCCTCGCCGACGTGGGCCGCGAACGAGGCGTAGCTGAAGGCGCTCCCCTCGAACGACAGGAGCGTCCGCCCGGGGTGCCGCGCGGCCCGGTCGGCCAGGACGTGGGGGAGCGAGTCCGGGGTCATGCGGGCGGGCGCGGGCGCGCTCAGTGACCGTCGAGCAGGGCGTCCAGGACCGCCTGGGTCCGGAGGGCGCTGGCACCGGTGCTGGGGCAGTCACCACCGCGACCGAGCAGCTCGTCGACGATCGTGCGGATGAGCGGCTCCTGGACGTGCGCGGGGTGCGCGATCGTGTGTTCGACGCAGGCGCCTTGCTCGTCGCAGACGCGAACGGGCGCGTCGGCGAAGAGCGGGACCGACACCGATCCGGCGGATCCGACGACGGTGATGCGGTCGGCCCGCGTCGGCCCCGCGAAGCCCCAGGCCGCGCTGCCGAGGACGCCGCTCTCGAACCGCAGCGTGGCGACGATCTCGTCGGTGACGTCCGCCCACGGGAGGCGCCGGGCGGTGAACGAGCGCGCCTCGACGATCGGGCCGAGCCAGTGGTCGAGGAGATCGAGGCCGTGGCTGCCGAGGTCCATCAGCAGGCCGTCGCCCGCGATGTCGGCGCTCCAGCGCCAGCCCGGTGCGGCCGGATCGTTCGGTGGGGGCTGGTGCAGCTCGCACCACACCATGGTCGGCTCGCCGATGCTGCCGTCGTGCAGGCGCGCCCGAACGAACTCGAAGCGGGGGAGCGCGCGCCGGTAGTAGGCGACGAAGAGCGGGACGCCCGCGGCGGAGGACGCCGCGACCACCGCCTCGCCCTCGATGCGGTCGAGCGCCAGCGGCTTCTCGACGTAGACGGGCTTGCCGGCGGCCGCGGCCTGCAGCGCGTAGGTCGCGTGGCTCGAAGGCGGCGTCGCCACGTACACGGCATCGACGTCGTCGGACTCGATGACCTCGGTCGCGTCGGTCGTCCAGCGCGGCACCTGGTGGCGGGCGGCGTAGTCGCGCGCCTTCTCCGCGTCGCGGCGCATGACCACGCTGACCGAGCTGCCCGGGATGCGGGCGAACGCCGGACCCGACTTCACCTCGGTGACGTCGCCGCAGCCGACGAAACCCCAACGGACGTGACCGCGCTGGCGGATGCGCTCCAGGCTCGTCATGCGTCGAGCCTAGCACCGGCGCTGCGTGCCGTTCGCCAACCGAGCGGTACCATCGCGCTCGAGCATGTCCAGCGACGAGATCCCCACGCTCAACCGGGCCCAGCGGGAGGCCTGCGAACGCCTCGACGGCGCGCTGCTCGTCGTGGCCGGGGCCGGCACCGGCAAGACGCGCGTCATCGAGGAGCGCACGGCCCGCCTCCTGGAGCGTGGCGTGGCGCCCGAACGCGTCCTGCTCATGACCTTCACCCGCAAGGCCGCGGCGGAGATGCTCGAGCGCGCGGCGCTCCGTCACCCCCTGGCGCGGCGGGTCGATGGCGGCACCTTCCACCACGTCGCGTTCCGCATCGTGGCGCGCAACTTCCGGGCCCTCGGGCTCAGCGGGCCGCCGACGGTCATCGACACCGACGACGCCGCCAACGCCGTGGCCGCCGCGATCCAGCGGCTCGGCCTGCAGCGCGACCGTCGCCGGCGGCTGCCGCGCAAGGGCGCGCTGCAGGCGGCGTTCAGCCGGGCGACGAACCTGCGCGCCCCGCTCGCGGACGTCGTCGCCCGCGACCTGCCCGACTTCGCGGACGAGGTCGAGACGCTGCAGCGCGTGCGCCGGGCGTGGTCGGAATACAAGCTCGAGCGCGGCTACGTCGACTACGACGACGTCCTCGTCATGGCGGCCAAGCTCCTGGGGCTGCCCGAGGTCCGCGACCGGGTCGCGGCCGCGTGGAGCCACGTCCTGGTGGACGAGTACCAGGACGTCAACGCCTGGCAGGCGGACATCGCGACCGCGCTCGCCGCCCCCCACGGGAACCTCATGGTCGTCGGCGACCCGAAGCAGAGCATCTACGGCTTCCGCGGCGCGCGGCACGAGAAGATCGTCGGCTTCGCCGACGACGTGCCCGGCGCCGCGGTGGTGCACCTGACGGACAACTACCGCAGCACCCAGGCGATCCTCGACGTCGCCAACGCGGTCATGGCGCAGATGGCGAGCCGCATCGACCGGCCCCTGCGGGCCGCCGCCCGGCCCGGCGGCGAGCGCCCGCGCCTGACCGTGGTGGAGGACGAGCGCGCGGTCGCCGACCTGGTGGCGGACGCCCTCCAGGAGCGCCTCGGCGACCCGGGTGCGCTGGGCGGCCACGCCGTGCTGGTGCGCAACGCGTACCTCAGCGTGCCGCTGCAGGGCGAGCTGCTGCGGCGCAAGATCCCCTTCGCCGTCTTCGGGGGGCTGCGCTTCACCGAGGCCGCTCACGTCAAGGACGTGCTGGCTGGGCTGAGGATCCTCCACAACGGTTTCGACGAGCTCGCCTGGCTGCGGCTGCTGCAGCTCCTCGACGGCGTGGGGGAGACGACGGCCGCCCGCTGGTTCGCCGACTTCTCCGATCCCGACGCGCTGGCCGCGACCGGTGACGGCGGCCCGCTCGCCCGAGCGCGCCGCCGTGGGGAGCAGGTCGCCAGCGGCAAGACCCGTGCCGGGCTGCAGGAACTCATCGCCGCGCTCGACCGCGCCGAACGCGCCGTGTCGGTCGCCGAGAGCTACGACCAGCTTCTCGCCTGGTACCTCCCGGTGCTGTCCCGCCGTCACCCCCACGAGCCCTACCGCCAGCAGGACCTCGCCTTCTTCCGGGTCGTGGTCGAGCGCTACGCCGACCTGGGCGCGCTGCTCGCCGACCTGGCGCTCGACCCGGAGACCACCCGCCAGGCGGTCCACGCGGGTGCCCCCGACGCCGCGGAGGGTCTGCGGCCCGTCACGATCTCGACGATCCACTCCGCCAAGGGCTTGGAGTGGGACCACGTCGTGCTCGTCGGGGTCGACGACCGCACGCTGCCCAGCCCGTGGGCGGTGCGCCGCGCCGCCCGCGACGGCGACGAGGGCGAGCTCGAGGAGGAGAAGCGGCTGCTGTACGTCGCCGTCACGCGGGCGCGCGAGCGGCTCGACGTCGTCCACGCGCTCTTCGGCCGCCAGGGCCTCCAGCGGCTGTCACGCTTCCTGGAGGACCCCGGGGTGCAGGCGACGCTCGACGTCGCGACGTCGGCGCGGGCCACCTTCGCCGACGAGGGGGGCGCCACGCTCGAACGCGGGGGTCTGCTGGCGGCGCTGGCGGGCGACGAGGACGGCTGAGCGACCCGTGGGCGCCCGCGGGACCGACGTCCCGGGCGCCTTACACCCGCTTGACGTGGGCTTCACCGGCGGCCCATCGCCGTCACCTATCCTGGCGCATGCTCAAGTTGCCCCTCGCCGCCCGCGCCTTCCGTCCGGTCGTCCTCGCCCTCGCGCTCGGCGCTTTCGCCCACGCGCAGGTGCCGGCCGCGACGCCGGCCGCGCTCGCCGGTGTCGACGCCTACGCCGCCATGGACCTGGCCAACGCCTGGAAGGGGCAGCCCGTCACCAGTTTCGTGACGCCGCGGGCGGTCCACTTCGCCTTCCCGAACGGGCAGGAGGTCGAGGTCGCCCTGCCCGACGACGCGATGCTGGTGTCGGTGGCGCCCTTCCTGGCGCGCACCCACCCGTGCCTCACGCACACCATGTCCGGCTGCCAGGGCGAGCTCGTCGACGCCCCGTTCCACGTCCGGGCCGTGCTCGGCGATGGCACCGTCGTCATCGACGAGGTGCGACCGACGATGGCGAACGGGTTCGTCGACCTGTGGCTGCCGCGCGGTCACGCGATCGAGTTGACCTTCGAGCTCGACGGCTACCGCACCGTCGGCGTCGTGACCACCCACGACGACAGCCCGACCTGCATCACGACGCTGCAGCTGTCCCGCTCGGGCGGCTGACCGGCGGCCCCGGGTTCGTCGACCGCGCGGCACGCCCCGGGCGGTGGCGACCTAGGTCCGGAAGTCCTGCAGCAGCCGCACCAGCGCGAACGCATCCGCGAAGGTGCTCGCGCGGCCGTACGACACCCGCACGGCGCCGCTCCCCTTGTCGCTGAGGCAGCCGCGGAAGGTGTCGATCGTCATGCGGTCGTGGGCACCGAAGCAGCTGGCGAGCTCGTCGCCCGAGATGCCCAGCGCGGCCTCGCCGGCTCCGGGGTTGCAGAAGCAGCCGGTGCGCAGCGAGATCCGCTCCGCGTTCGCCCGTCGCTCCACCTCGCGGTGGTCGATCAGCGCGCCGTTCGCGGCATGCAGGTTGAGGGCGATCGCGCCGCCGCGGCCGTCCATGTCGAGCGGCCCGTACACCTGCACCAGCGGCCGGCCGTTGCGGTGCCGCAGCGCCACCAGTCGCTCGAGCGTCCAGCCCGTCAGCGCCATGACGCGGGCGTCGATCGCCGCCTGCCGACCGTTCGCCAGGCGCCTCAGCCCCGCCTCCACGGCGGGCAGCGCGAGGTAGTTCAGGGTGCCGTCCTCGAAGGCCTCGGCGCCCTCGTGGAGGTCGTGCCGCGGGGCGCCCACGGAGGCGTAGGCGATCGTGCCGCCGGCGAACCAGGGTCGCCGCAGCACGGCCAGCGCGTCGCGGCGGGCCAGCAGGGCACCGACGCCGGTGGGGTAGCCGAACATCTTGTAGAACGACAGCGTGACGAAGTCCGGGCGCACCGCGCCGAGGTCGAGGGCATGCGTCGGCGCGAACGCGGCGGCGTCGAGCAGCACGTCCCAGCCACGTTCCCGGGCGCGCCCGACCCAGGCGAGCGGATGCAGCACCCCCGAGAAGTTCGACTGCGCCGGGTACGCGAAGAGGCGCCGGCCGCCGCGGCCGGGGGCGTCGAGCGCGCGCCGTAGCGCGCCGTCGTCCAAGCGCATGTCGGGCGGTCGCACGGGCGCGTAGGTCACCTCGGCGCCGCGCGCGTGGGCGAACTCCCGGATGCCGTTCACGGAGTTGTGGTTGTCGTAGGTCAGCAGGAACGCGCCGCCCGGCGCGAAGGGGTAGGCCTCGGCCACGAGCTTGAGCGCGCCGCTCGCGTTCGCGGTGAAGATCGCGACGTACTCCTCGGGATCGGCATGGAAGTGCGCGAGCACCGCGCGGCGGGCGGACTCCGTGCGCTCGGTCATCGCGAGCGAGGTCGGGTTGGTCGAGTGCGGGTTGCCGAACACCCGTCCCGTCAGCAGCTCCGCGTGCTCGCGAACGTGCGATTCGGCGTAGATGCCCGCGCCCGTGTAGTCGAGGTAGACGTCACCGCTGCGGTCGAGGCGGGAGAAGTCGTGCGCGCGCTCGGCGTCGAGCTCCGGGGAGGCGTAACCCGGGTGTGCGCGTGCGAAGGCGGCGTGTGCCTCGGCGTAGGCGGCGTCGTCCCCCACGGGGATGGCGTGCGGCATCGGGTCCTCCGGGTCGTCTCGGCATCCTACCGCTCCGTCGCGGCCGGGTGGCGGGCCGGCGGCCGTGGCCCCGGGGTTGGCCGCCCGGAACGGGCATCGCCGCGCCTCGCGCTCGGTCGGCGGGGGCGATGCCCCGTGGCAGCCGTGACGACGCCACGGCCGCCACGCCCGCCGCCAGCACGAGCGTCGCGAACGGGGGCCGGAAGGCCCCCTCGTCGGCCGCGGAACCGAGGATCGCCGCCATGCCCGCGGCCCCGAGGATGCTGCCCAGGTAGCGCATGGTGGAGTACATGCCCGCGGCCTGGCCGGCCTCGCCCGCCCGAGCGGCCTGCATCGCGGCGGCCTGCACGGGTGCGCCCGCCAGGCCGATGCCGCCGCCCACCACGATCAGCGGGACGAGGTAGGCGGGCCACGGCCATCCCGTCGACACGGCGACCAGCGGCACGGTGCCGGCCATCGCGACCAGCGTCCCGGTCAGAATCCGGGCGTGCGGCGACCCACCTCGTACACCCGGTGCGTGAGCTCCTGGTCGAGCGCGGTCATCTGCCCGGGGAAGTGCATGCGATCGCGAACGCGACGTCGACCGGCCATCGCTGGGCACGCTCGTGGTCGGGCGTCAGCGTCGCGACGGCGGCCCGAGACCGGGTCCGCGCTGGAGGCGACGCCCGAGGCGTCCGCGGTCAGGCAGAAGCCGGGCGGTACCGGTTGGGACGGGGCGAGGGCGCTGGGGTGGGCGGCCTTCGGGCCGGCGAGGGCGGGGTCCGCGGCGCGGGGATCGCCGAGGGACAGGACGAAAGGGGTCAAGCGCGCCGCACCACTGGGGTCATGGTCGCCTCCCCTTCGGGCCGTTCGGGCCGTTCGGGCCGTTCGGGTCGCGGCGGCAGGATCGCGGATGCCTGCCTGACAAGGCCGTGACAGCCGCAAGAGCGGCCCGGGGTCGCTCAGCGGGCCCCGTTCACGGTCGTTCCCCGCGCGCGAGGTAGGCGGCGTACAGGCGCCGGGCGTGGCCGGCCGGGTCCGCGTAGTAGGCCTCGGGCGTGACGTCGAGGTCGACGCGGCGGGTGGCGGGACGGACCCGAGGTCGGGTGCGCGCGAAGGCGCGCACGACCTCGGCGTGCGGCTTCAGCGAGCCGTCGGGTCGCACGAGGCCGAAGAAGCGCTCGTGCCGGGCCTCGTCGCACGGGGGCCGCTCCCACAGCGCCTCGGCGTAGTCGGCGAAGCACCACAGCAGCGCGCCGGTGGCGCCGACCTCGACCAGGCGCGGGAGGACCGCCGCGACGTAGGCCGCGAGGTCGTCCTCGGACGCCATGAACTGCGTGCGTTCGCCGGCGCCGAAGCGCCAGCGCATGACGTGCGATGGATCGCCGGGCGCCGCCGTGCAGCCGCCCCACTCCTCCATGAGCGTCGGCTTGCCGCTCAAGGCCGCCGTGAGGGCGCAGGTGAAGGGGACGTAGTCCGGATCGAGCGGGCCCGTGGCCCAGTCCGCGTACATCGGATAGCCGTGCATGACCGCGACGTCCGTCTCGGCGAAGACGTCGCTCACGCGCAGGCCGTTGTCCTGCAGCAGGCTCTCGACGTGCAGGCCGCAGGTGATCGGGTGGTGGGGGTCGAGGTCGCGAACGACCGCGGCCATGCGCCGGACCCATGCGCGTCCCTCGGCGGGCGATGCGGGCCAGGCGAAGAGGTCGGGCTCGTTGCCGAGGTTCCACAGCCACACGCCCGGGTGATCGCGGTAGCGACCCACCACGGCCCGCAGCAGCGTCTCGGCGGCGCGCAACGCCTCGGGATCGTGGAACGGGTTGCGGTAGGCCAGGGCCACGCGCCGGCCCCCGCTGACGACCGTGCGTGGGGCGGGTCCGGGGTCGGGTGGGCCGTCGCGCAGCAGCCAGCCGGGCGCCCAGTTCGGGCCGCTCATGTGGCCGGTGAAGAAGGTGACGTCGAGGCCGAGGCCGACATCGGCGGCGGCGTCCAGCGCCAGCCCGAGGTTCGTCAGGCACGCCTCGGAAACGGTGTCCGGCGTGGGCTGCCAGTCGTCCCACAGCAAGAACACGCGCACGACGTCGAGGCCGAGATCGGCGATCACGGCGAACTCGGCCCGCACCTCGTCGGCGTCGAAGTCGGCCCACCATCCCATGGCCTTGCGTCGGGGCCAATAGTTGACCCCCAGCACGAACGCGTCTTCGCGCATGGATCCACCTCCACCGCAGCGTGCCGCGGCGCCCCGGCGCGCCGTCCGCGTCTCCGCCGCGCGCCGTCCCTGACGGTTCCTCGATGCTACGACGCCGCTGCCGGGCGCCGTGCCCGGGGGGCCGGGTAGCATGGAGAAGGTCCCTGTCGGGCCCGAGGAGGCAGCATGAGCAAGCCGGCACCCTACCTGCGTCTGCACCGCGAGCACCCCGAGTTGGCCGAGGCGTACGAGCGCTTCGCCTCGGCCGCCCACGAGGCCGGTCCCCTCTCCGAACGCGAGCGCCGGCTCGTGAAGCTGGCCCTGGCGCTGGCCGCCGGCTCTGAGGGCGCGACCCACAGCCACACCCGCCAGGCGCTCGAGGCCGGCATCGGTGTCGAGGACGTGCGCCACGTGGCGTTCCTGGCCGCGACGACGCTCGGCTTCCCGGCGATGATGAAGGCGCTGTCGTGGATCGAGGACGTCACCGACGAGGCGTGAGGTCACCCCGGTCACGTGTTCACGAGCAGATCGCTCGTGAACACGTGAACTAGTCTGGGGTCTTAGGCGACGCGGGCGCCGCGCGACGCGGTGGGCGCCTGACGCGAGGTCGCGGGCGGACGACCCATGCCAGCAGGGCCAGGGTGCCGGACGCCAGCAGCGTCCAGGGCCAGGTCAGCCAGCGCAGCAGCCAGGTCGCCCAGCGCGTGAGCAGGGCGGCCAGTTCATCGGGGTGCTTCACCACGGCCTTGCCGACCGCGATGAGCAGCGGTTGTCGGGTGAGCAGCACGCGCCCGCCGCGCTCGGCGGCCAGCCGCAGCCCCTCCGGGCCGCGGGTCAGTGCCGCGCGGTAGAGCGCGTCGTCGTCCGCCAGCCGCAGTGCCTGCTTGCCGCTCCAGCGCAGCGCCAGCAGCGGCGCCGGCGCCCGCTCGACGAAGCGCGCGAGCGAGGCGAGTTCGGTCGCATCGTCCGCGTAGGCGAGCGCCCGCGTGCCGCGCGCCACGCCGAGCCGCGTCGAGACGCGGGCCGCGTCCGTCGAGAGATCGGCCACCGCGCCCCACGCGCCCCGCCGCAGCAGCGTGAGGAGCCGATCGGCGAGGCCGCGCGTGAGGCTACCGGCCCGCCGTGCCGTCTTGAGGAGGGCGTTGCCGACACCCACGTGGGGCGCGAAGGTCAGCACGATCCCGGCGGTCGACAAGCCGATCAGCAGGGGATCGGTCGTCTCGCCGCGGCCCCAGGCGATCCCCTGGCGTGACAGGTCGCGCACGTCACCGAAGATCAGCAGGTCGCTCGCCACCGCGCAGGCGATGCCGGCGGCGTCCTCGCCGACCCCGGTCCAGACGCCCGTCGCGCAGCGCTCGAGGGTGGCCAGCGGTGCGTGCCACCGCGCTTGGGCCTCCGCCAGCACCGCCGGGCAGTCGCCCGCCTCGGCGAGCTCCAGCGCGTCGAGCAGGCGCTCCTCGGCCAACGCCACCGCGGCCTCCGCGCAGAAGGGGTAGGGGGCGAGGGCCTCGAGGTAGGGTCCGCTCAGCTCGAGCCACACCTTGCCCCCCAGCGTCGCGACCGCGCTCGCGAGCAGGATCCCAGCCAGCAGATGACGAAGCGGACGCCCGAGCATCGTCGCCATCATCGCAGCCGGGCGCCTGGGCCGCCGGCGACGCGGGCGACCCCCGGGCGCACCGGCCCGGCGCACGGGCCCGCGGCGGCGGTAACCTGGGCGCTGCGTCGCGCGCCGCGCGGCGCAGGGAGGAGGGCGCCGTGAACGCAGTGCCCGAGGTCCGCGCCGTCCTCTTCGACATGGACGGCGTGTTGCTCGACAGCGAGCGCCCCAGCCTGGCGCTGTTGCACGCTCGCCTGCGCGTCCACGGCGTCGAGGTCGACGACCACGAGCTGCGGTCGGTGTGCGGCCGACCGCGCGCCTACCTGCGCGGCCTTCTCGCGCCGCTTCTGCAGGGCGTCGGCGTCGAGACCGACGCCTTCGTCGCCGATTACGACGCGCGCAAGGAGGCGGCCCTGCGGGCGGGCGAGATCCGTCCGTTCCCGGCGGCCGTGCCGCTCCTGCGTGACCTGCGGGCGCGCGGCTGGCGGCTGGCGCTGGCGACGTCGACCGAACGTCCGCGGATGACCGCGCGCCTGGCGAACACGGGCATCCTCGAGCTGTTCGACGTCGCCGTGACCGGCGACGAGGTCGTGCACGGCAAGCCCGCGCCGGACATCTTCCTGCTGGCCGCCGAGCGCGTCGCCGTCGGGCCCGAGCGCTGCTGGGTCGTGGAGGACTCGGTCGCCGGCGTCGAGGCCGGCCGGGCCGGTGGGATGCGGGTGGCGGCGATCGCCGGGACCTTCGGCGCCGATGCGCTGACGGCCGCCGATCGTGTGTTCGGCGACCTCGCCGAGGTCGGCAGCTGGCTCGCCGCCTGGGCGGACCGCGGGGCGCGCTAGGCGACGCCGCGGCAACCCGTGGCGCGCGCCGGCGCGGCCGCGGTGGGTCGCCGAGCGAAGACCGGGGCGTGGGTCGCAGATCGTGCGGGGTGCATCCGATACCTTCGTCGCATGACGGTCCCAGCGGCCAACGCGACCCCGACCCTCACCTATGCCCGCGCGCGCCTCTTCCTGGGCACCTCGGCGGTCGGCGCGCTCACCGTCGCGTCGGCGGTGGCGCTGCTGCTGGACCTGCCAGGCCGGGTCTGGCCGACGGTGCCCGGTCCCTGGCCGGTGGACGCGGCATGGATCGCGCTCGCCGTGGCGCTGCAGGCGGCCGTTCTGGCGCCCTTCGACCTGTTCGCCGGGTTCCTCGTCCCGCGCGAGTACGGGCGCACCCGCGAGCGCCTCGGCGCCTTCCTGCGGCGCTGGTGGCGCGGCGCCCTGCTGCACGGCATGGCGCTCACGCTCGCCGGCACCGGCCTGATGATCGCGGCGCGTGCGGGTGGCGGCTGGGGCGTCGTCGCCGCATACGTGCTGCTGGTGCTGGCCCTGCTCGCCTGGCAGCCGTGGATCGCGGCCGCGGTAGGGAAGACCCGTCTCAGCCGAGCCGACGGGCGCGAGCCCCTGGGCGACCCTGGCCCCCGGGCGCTGGTCATCGAGGCGCCGCAGGCCCACGTCACCGGCGGCGCGTACGGTCCGCCGCTGGCGACCGCGTGGGTGTGGGCCGAACGCTGGCTGGCGGCACCGGAGCGCTCGGCCCTCGGCGTCCAGGCGACGCGGCGGCGCTGGATCCAGCGCTCGGGCGCGCGCGACCGCGGGGTCGGGCTCGCGACGCTGTGGAACGCCGTGCCCCTGCTGGTGGCGGTGGCGGTGTGGGGGCCACCCCTCGCGCCCGACGACGTCGTGCGGCTGGCGTTGCTCGCCACGCTGGGTTCCTTCGTCGGCGTGCTGCTGCTCCCGACGCCCTCGCGCTGGGCCGTGCACCACGCCGACCTCGCGGCGGTCGCGGCGGGTGCCGACCCACGGCGGCTGGCGGCCGCGCTCGAGGCCCTCGATCGCGACCAGGACGACGAGCCCGCGCGGTCGGAGGCCGTCGAAGCGATCTTCCATCCCATCCCGTCGGTGGCGCATCGCCTGGCCGTCCTCGAGGGCGCCAGGCAGCCAGGGCCGGCGGCCGGCGCCGCGTGGCACGCGGCCCGTGTGGCCCTCTACCTGTCGTGGGCGTCCGGGGGCTTCCTGGGACGCGCCGTGCACTGCAACCTCGGCCGCCCCGAGGCCTGGGTCTTCTTGCCTTCGGATTGAGCGTTCGGCCGGCGGCACGCGCCGCCCGTGCCCACGGCGCTAAGCTAGGGACATGCTTCAGTTCTATGGCAATCAGCCGCCCGCGCCGCTGAACGCGCTGCGCGTCGGCGGCACCTGCCCGCACTGCGGGCAGCGGTCGAGCTTCACCCGCATGCAGGACCTCATCGAGAACGTCGCGCGCTCGGCCAAGCTGAGCGAGATCATGGTCGTGTACCACTGCGACGCCTGCCTCGCGCCGGTGCCGGTGGCCTACGACGTCGTGGACTGGGACCCCGTGCGGGTCGATCGACCCCGCATGGCGCTGCCGGTCGTCGAGGGCTACGACTTCGAACACGTGCCCGAGCCGGTCGCGCGCGCGATCAAGGAGGCCCTGGACTGCCTGTCGGTCCACGCCTACCGCGGCTTCGGCGCCATGGCGCGCCGGGCGGTGCGGGCGGTCGCGGAGGACCTGGCGCCGGACGGCGACGAGCGCGTCGAGCGGCACCTGGAGGAGATTCTCGAGCTCACCGGCGTCGACGAGGATCGGAAGGCCAAGGCGCGGCAGGCGTTGCGCCCCGTGCCCGGGGCGGCGGAGCCCGATCTCGACGCGCGCGGGGCGAAGGTCCTGCTGTCGCTGCTGCGCGACCTGACCTACCAGATCTACACGCGGCCAGGGCGGGTGCGCTGGGCGGCGGAGTGAACCACGGCGCGCCGCGGCGCCGGGCGGCGCGCCTCGGTGCCCTCACGCTCGCCTGCGCGCTGTCGCTGACCGCGGTCGTCCGGGCCAGCGCGCCCGCGACGGTCTACCTCCCGCCGCCAGCGGCCCGCGCGCCGATCGGCGCGGGCTCGGGCGCCGAGGTGGGGGAGGCGCCCGATCTCCTGCTCATCGCGTTCTCCGGCCGTTGCGCGCTGCGCTCCTGCGCGCCGCCCGACGAGAACGTCGATGCCCTCTCCCAGCGACTGGTGCCGGCGGCGCTGGCGTTCTGGCGCGCGGCCGGCCTCGACGCCGTGGCGTGGACGTACCGCAGCCACGTCGACGACCATCCGGAGCGCGGCCGCGGCTACGCGGCCGCCACCCAAGACCTTGGAAACGCCGTCCAGGACGGCATACTGAGGCCAGGCAGCCGCACCCGCGTCGTCCTGCTCGGGTACTCCCACGGGACGCAGTTCGCCCACCTCCTGGCGTTCGAGCACCCGCAGGTGCCGTTCGCCGCCTCGGTCCTGCTCGACTCGATCTGCCTCGGCTGGGACGCCGACCACGCCGACCGCCTGGTGGCGGCGCTGGCGCCCGGGGTCGGCCCCTGGGCGGAGCGCGGTCCGTACCGGATCGGCTGCGACGTCCTCGAGGTGCCCGGCGTCGGCTCGCGGCTCGACCTCGGCGACGTCGTGCCGTGGAACGTGGTGCGCTCGTTGGAGGTGCGCAGCGGCGGGCAGGTCGCCGGCGTGGTGCGCGACGTCCGCGACAACGTCCGGCCGGACGGCTCGAGCGAGGGCCTCGACATCGCGCGGCTGCCCGAGATGCATCACCAGGAGTCCGACGAGCCGCAGGGCCCATCGTTCGCCGCCTGGACGAGCTGGGTGCTCGGGGTCGTGCGCGAGCGGTGAAGCCCTGGAGCGGACGAGGTGTGATAAGACAACTTATCAAACACGGTGAAGTGCCAGCACCTGAACGCACCTCACGGCCCGCCTCCCTTCAACCCGACGTGCCGTGCCCACCCAGGATGTCGCTGCTGTAGACGTTGATGCGGTCGATGACGTCGTGAACGTCGCGCTCTTCCAGCCCCAGCCCCTCGAGGGTGGCGAGCAGGTGCTCGGTGAAGCGCTGCAGGTGGCGGCGCTCGATGCCGCGGCCGCGGTGGGCGTACGCGAGCGGGCGCCCGAAGTAGGTCACCGGTCCGCCGAGCGCGACCGAGAAGAACTCGCGCTGCATCGCCCGCAGCTTGTCGACGTCCGTCTTGGCGAAGAACGGGCCGAGCTCGGGATCGGCGAGGACGCGCTCGTAGAAGGCGTCGACGAGGTCGGCGACGACCTCGGCGCCGCCGATGCGCGCGTACAGCGAGGGCTGCGGGTAGGTCACGGCGAACTCCTGTTCCGCGCCGCTGCCGGCGCTGGTGCCGCCGCTGGCGCAGGTGCCGCCCGAGGCGCGTGGGCCACGCGCGGCGTGAGTGCCGTTGGCGGCACGCGTGCCGCCAACGGACGACGTGTTCCGGAACAGCATCGCCGCTGCGGTGCCGGCGACGCAAGGTACGCGGCGCCGAGGTCCGCCGCGACGCCGCTTCGGGCCGCGTTCCGACGGCCCTCGCCGCGAGGAAGCCACCCTGGTAACGACGTTATCGCGGGTACGCACCGTTGTAGCGCCGTCACGGTCATGAACGGGGGGCTCCGACGCCTGCGACCCCGTTCGGCGCCTCGCGGCGGATCGAGAACACCCGGCTCACGCCGTCGTCCGAGGTGACCCCCCAGAGCGTGTCCGCCACCTCGAAGGTCGCCTTCTGGTGGGTGATCAGCACGAACTGGGTGCCGCGCGACGACAGCGCCTCGATGAAGCCGCAGAAGCGGCGGATGTTCGCCTCGTCCAGGGGCGCGTCGACCTCGTCCAGGACGGCGATGGGGAGATTGCCGATCTCGCCCGCCATCAGCGCGAAGAGGAAGGCCATGGCCCCCATCGTCCGCTCCCCCACCGACAACAGGTTGAGCGACTCGGTGCGCTTCCCCGGCGGCTGGAGCCGGATGCGCACGCCGACCGGGCGCTCGCCCTCGCGTTCGACGTCGATCGAACCGAGCGCCGTCGGCCCGAACAGCTGCCTCACGTGCTCCGCGAAGCCCTCCTGCAGGCCCTTCAGGGCGGTGTTCAGCCGGCCGGTCGTCTCGGCGTCGATGGTCGCCAGGGTGCCGGCCAGCTCCGCGACGGCCTCGGCCGCCTGCGCCCCCTCGTCCTCGAGCTCGCTCAGCCGCTCGGACTGGGCGGCATGGTCGATCGCCGCCCGCTGGTTCACGGGCCCGAGCGCCTCGAGCGCCGCCTCGACCTCGCGCCAGCGCGCCCGGGCCACCCGCTCGGTCAGGGGCAGGGGTTCGACGCCCGCGGGCAGGGAGGCGCGCTCGTCGAGCGCCAGCTCGAGCGCCGCCTCGCGCCGCGCGAGGGCCAGGCGCGCGGTCTCCAGCGCGTCGCCGGCCCGCGCCTGCCCCTCCGTCCCCTGTCGGAGGCGAGCCTCCGCCTGCTTCTGCGCCTCGTCGGCCTCCTCGAACCCCCGTCGACGGGCGTCCAGGTCGCGGGGCAGCGCCGCCTCGGCCGCCTCCCGGCGTGCCTGGGCGGCGCTCTCCTCCGCGCTCCAGCGAGCGACCTCTTCCCCGTGGGCCGCGGCGTCGGCCCGCAGCCGCTCCGCGCGTTCGAGCGCCTGGCGGTGGGCGATGCGGGCGGCCTCGAAGGCGAGCAGCCGCTCGCTGCCGACCTCGGCCTCCCGGCGCGCCTCGGCCGCTTCGGCCAGGGTCGCCTCGGCCACCGACCGCGCCTCGGCGACGGTGCCGCGCGCCTCGGCCTCGGCCGCCACCCAGCTGCCCGCCTCGCCGTCGTCCTCGGGCCCGTCGGGCGGCACCAGCTCGTCGCGGGCGGCGCGCCAGCGGGCCTCGCGGGCGTCGATCGCCGCGCTGCGCTCGGCGCGGCGCTCGCGCAGCCCCTCCGCCGCGCGCCAGGCGGCGTCCGCCCCCTCCACCCGGCGGCGCAGCTCCTCGGCGCGGTCCTGGAGCTCGCGAACGCGCTCCTGGGCCGCCGTCCGTTGCACCAGGGCGGCTGCGACGCGCGCCTCCGCGTCCCCGGCGTCGCGCTCCGCGCGCTCCAGGTCGCGGCCCAATCCCAGGACCGTGGCGCCCCCGGTGCGCCGGCCGCCCGAGATCGCGCCGCCCGCTTCGAGGACGTCCCCCTCGAGCGTCACCAGCCGTGGGCGGTCCGCGTGGCGGCGGGCGATCGCGGTGGCCCCTGCCAGGTCCGCGACGAGCCAGGTGTTGGCCAGCAGCTGGGCCACGACGGCCCGGAACTCCGGCGCCACGTCGACCACGTCGGCCGCCCGCCCCAGCAGCCCCTGGATGCCCCGGTCGCCGTCGGCATCGGGACGGGGCGGGCGCAGGAGATCGAGGGGGAGCAGCGTCACCCAGCCGCCGGCCGCGCGGACGGCCGCCAGCACCCGCGCTGCCGTGTCGGCCGTGTCGACCACCACGTACTCGGCGCGACGCCCGAGGGCGCCCGCGATCGCGGCCCGGTGCTCCGGCGCCACCCGCAGCAGGTCGGCGACGCTGCCGTGGACGCCGTCGATCCCGGAGGTCAGGGCGACCCTGGGGCCCTGGGCGTAGCCGCGCCGGGCCTCGAAGGCGGCGCGTGCCTGCTGCGCGCCCCGCGTCGCCGCGACCGCCTCGCCGTGCGCGGTCGCGTGGGCCTCGTGGGCCGCCTGCAGCTCGCGTCGCGCCGCATCGAGCTCGGCCTCGGCCTCGACGGCGGCGGCGCGCGCGCTCTCGCGCGCCGCCGCCAGCGCCGTCGCGTCGGGCCCCGGCTGCTCGGCGCTCAGGCGTTCGCGCTCGCGCGAGAGCGAGGCGTGCTCCTCGTCGAGCGCGGCGGCCCGTGCCCGGTAGGCGGACCAGGCGGCCCGCAGCGTCGCCTCGCGACCCCTGGCCGCCTCGAGCTCGGCGCGCACCCGCTCCAGCTCGGCCTCCGCGGCCGTGCGCAGCTCGAGCGCCTCGGCCACGCCGGCCTCGGCGTCGTCCACCCGCCGCCTCAGGGCCGCCAGGTCGACGCCGGGGTCCTTCGGCTCGGGCGTCGCCGCCAGCGACGCGGCCTCGCGCGCCGCGCCCTCCTGCGCCCGGAGGGCCGCGGCGCGCCCCTCGGCAGCCCGCTGGACCCCGGCCCGCGCCAGCGCCAGCACGCCCTGCGCCCGCTCGGCCGCCGCCAGCGACTCGCGGTACGCGCGCTCGGCCTCGGTCCGTCGGTCGCGCGCCTCCTCGACCGCGGCGCGGGCCTCGGCGAGCCGTTCGCGGCCCTCGAGAATGCGCTGCTCGGCGGCGCCGACCTCCTGGCGGAGGGCGGCGACCTCGGCCTCGAGCGACGCGACGCGCGCGTGGCCGGCGGTCACGCGCAGCGCCAGCGCCTCGCGGGTGAGCTCCGTGTGGCGGGTCGCGACCTGGGCCTCGTGGCGCAGGTGTTCGATCCGCTCCCGCAGCTCGATGAGCACGTCCTCGAGTCGCGTCAGGTGCGTCTGCGCGGCGTCCAGCCGCGACTGCGTCTGCTCCCGTCGGCTCGCCAGCCGGGCGACGCCGGCGGCCTCCGCGACGTAGCGCAGGAGCGTCGTCGGATCGGCCATCAGCACGCCGGCGACCTCGCCCTGCCCGATCATCGCGACGCCGGCCGTGCCCAGGCCGGAGCCCGCCAGTGCCTCGTCGACGTCGAGGAAGCGCGCGGTGCGGCCGTCGAGGCGCAGTCGGCTCGTGCCCGAGCGGTCGAGATCGCGGCGCACCTTGATGCTGCGACGGCCATCGCTCAGCTCGACCTCGACCTCGGCGAAGCCGACGCCGCGCTTGCCGGCGGCGCCGTGGAAGATCAGGTCGGTCCTCGTCTCGGCGCGGAACTCCCGCGCCCGGCCACCGCCGGTCACCCACTTGAGCGCGTCGAGCAGGTTGGACTTGCCCGAGCCGTTGGGACCGACGACGGCGGTCACGCCGGGCGAGAACTCGATCGTCGTCCGGTTCCCGAACGACTTGAACCCCTGCAGCGTCAGCGTGGTCAGCCGCACGTGGACCCCCGCGGCCCGACGGCGGTCAACGCGCTTCCAGGGTGGCCGCCAGCGTCCGCAGCGTCACGGCCGACGCCAGGATGCCCTGCAGGTAGTGGCGCACCTCGAACTTCTCGTTGGGGGCGTGGAGGCGATCGTCCTCGAGGCCCATGTCGAGCAGGACGGGGACCGCGCCCAGGACCCGCTGGAGGTCGGCGACGACCGGGATCGACCCGCCGCTGCGGGCGTACACCACGGGCCGACCCCAGACGGCCTCCAGCGCGCGGGCGGTCGCGCCGACCGCCGGGTGGTCGAGGGGCGTGAGCACGGGCTCTCCCCTGCCCTCCACGACGACGTCGACCTCGACCCCCTCGGGCGCCACCCGCCGCAGGTGCGCGTCGAGCAGGCGCGCGATGCGGTCCGGGTCCTGGCGCGCGACCAGGCGACAACTCAGCTTGGCGACGCCCTCGGCCGGGATGACGGTCTTCATGCCCTGGCCGACGAAGCCGCCGCCGAGGCCGTGCACGTCGAGCGTGGGCCGGGCCCACAGCCGCTCCAGCAGCCCGCGACCCGCCTCGCCCGGGGTCGCGCCGACGCCGGCGTCCGCCATGAAGGCGTCGCGGTCGAAGGGCACCGCGGCCATGCGTTCGCGCTCCGCGTCGTCCACCTCGACGACGTCGTCGTAGAAGCCGGCGACCGCGACCCGGCCGTCGGCGTCCTTCAGGCTGGCCAGCATGGTGGCGAGCGCGCCGAGCGGGTTCGCGACGCCGCCACCGTAGGCGCCCGAGTGAAGATCGCGGGCCGCCGTGCGGACGCGAACCGTCAGGTAGACGGCCCCCCGGAGCCCGTAGGTGATCGTCGGTGTCTCGGGCGCCAACATCGCACCGTCCGACACCAGGGCCACGTCGGCCGCCAGCGCGTCGCGATGCTCGGCCAGGAACGCCGCCAGGCTGGGACTGCCGATCTCCTCCTCGCCCTCGACGACGAAGCGGACGTTGACCGGCAGCCCGCCATCGAGGTCGCGCAACGCCTCGACCGCCTTGACGTGCGCGAAGAACTGGCCCTTGTCGTCGGAGGCGCCCCGCC
>JAABRV010000173.1 GCA_011390735.1 Trueperaceae bacterium
GACCGCCCTGCTCTTCATCGCCGGGCTGGCGTTCGCCCAGACCACGGTGAACTACTACTCGTTCACGACCGACCAGGGTCACGTCGACGAGCTCGAGGGCCTGATCGCCGACTTCGAGGCGCAGAACCCCGGCATCGAGATCGCGTACACGACGGCCCCGTTCGACAACTACTTCACCAAGCTGCAGACCGACTTCGCCGCCGGCAACCCGCCGGACGTGTTCGAGCTGAACTACGAGAACTTCGTCACCTTCGCCTCGCGCGGCACCCTTGCTCCGCTCGACGCGAGGCTCGTCGCCGACCCCGAGGTCTCGGACGACACCTTCTACCCGGCCGCGCTCGACGCGTTCGCCTACGACGGCGTCCAGTACGGCCTGCCGATCACCTTCTCGACGGTCGTGCTGTTCTACAACCAGGACCTCTTCGACGCCGCCGGCATCGCGTACCCCACCGACGATTGGACGTGGGACGACGTCATGACGGCCGCCGAGGCGATCGCGGATCCGGCCAACCGCGTCTGGGGCATCTACCAGCCCGTGCAGTTCTGGGAGTTCTACAAGGTCGCGCAGGCGGCCGGCGGCGGCCTGCAGGTCGGCCCCGAGATCGTGATCGACTCGCCCGCGAACCGCGCCGCGCTCGACTACCTCGTCGGCAAGATCGAGGCCGGCGTCATGCCGACCGACGCGCAGATGTCGGGGATGGCCAACGAGGACCTCTTCCAGGCCGGCCAGCTCGGCATGCTCGTCTCGGGCATCTGGATGTTCGACCGCTTCTCGCAGGCCGACTTCGCGTGGGACATCGTCGTCGAGCCCGGCGGCGAGCGCCGCGCCACCCACTTCTTCGCCAACGCCGCCGTGGTCGCCGCGCAGACCGACGTCGCCGACGCCGCCTACGCCTGGACCCGCTTCCTCGCGGCCAGCCCCGAGGTCGCGGCCGCCCGCATCGCCAGCAACTGGGAGCTCCCGGCCCTCTCGCTGTCGAACACCGAGGCCCTGAGCCCCTACCTCGAACGCGGCGTCCCCGCCAACCGCGAGGCCGTCTTCGCCTCCCTGGCGTATGCCGTCACCCCGCCGGTCGTCGACCGCCAGCCCGAGCTGCAGGACGTCGTCAACCAGGAGCTCGAGGCCGCCCGCCTCGGCACCAAGACGGTCGCCGAGGCCCTGGCGTCCGCCCAGCGGCGCGTCGAGTCGCTGCTCGCCGACTGATCGAGATCCCCGTGCCGGGCGCGCTCATGCGCGCCCGGCCGAGCACCGAGGTGCCACCCGTGATCGAGCACCGTCCGTACGGCATCGACGACCCCTACAAGCGCCTGGCGAGCGAGCGCCACCCGCGCGACCCCGAGGCGGGCGACGCTCCCCAGATCGGCTTCCGCACGGCGCCCTCCGCCAGCGAGGCGTGGGTGATGCTCGAGCGCGATGGCGCGCTCGAACGCCACCCGGCGCTGCCGCTCGCGGCCGGCCTCTGGACGGCCCTCCTGCCCGCGCTCCCGAGCGGCGCGTACGCCTACACGATCCACGCGACGGACGGCGGGACCGATCTCGCCAGCCCACGCTTCGACCTCGACGTCGCCCGCCGACGGCGCGCCGACCGCGTCGCCGGGGCCCAGGTCGACGATCTCGGCCTGACCGTCGACCTGGCCGGGGACGACGGAGCGCGCGCCACCCTCCGGCTCGGCGTGTCGGGGCCGGGCGTCGCCCGGATCGAGCTGCGGCCGGGCGGGGTCCCTGCTGGCATCGCGGCCGACGACACGACGGGTGCCGTGCCCGCGAGCGCCGTGCCCGCGCGCGACCCGCAGTCCCCCCTCGCCTGCGCCATCACCGAAGACCCCGACGGCTGGACGCTGCGGGCCGAGGGCCTGGAGTTGCGGCTCGACGCCGCGACCCTCGCGCTCACGGCCACCCGTCCGGGCCGCCCCGCGGCCACCGTCCGCACCACCGTCGCCGCGAACTGGACCGAGGCGGCCGACGGGCGCGTCCTGCGCCACCGCCTCGACGTGGTGCCCGAACGCGACGAGCCGCTCTACGGCCTCGGCGAGCGCTTCGTCGGGCCCGGCCTGCGCGGCCACGCGTGGGACGTCCGCGTGTACGAGGAGTACAAGGAGCAGGGCCGCCGCACCTATCTTCCCGTTCCCTTCTTCCTGTCCCCGCGCGGCTGGGGCGCGTGGGTCGCGACCGACGCCCCCGCGCAGGTCGACGCCCGCGGCGCCGCGGTGGCGCTCGACGTCGAGGCGGCGCCGCGCGCCGGCGACGCGCTCGTCGTCCACCTCATCGTCGCGGATGCGCCGTACGAGGTCACCGCCGCCTTCGTCGCCCTCACCGGCGCCATCGCCCTGCCGCCGCGCTGGGCCTACGGGCCCTGGATGAGCGCCAACACCTGGAACGACCAGGCGACCGCCATGGCGGCCGTGCGGCGTACCCTCGCCGAGGGCGTGCCGGCGACCGTGCTGGTGCTCGAGGCGTGGAGCGACGAGGCGACCTTCTACGCCTTCAACGACGCCGAGTACGACGCCGTCCCCGGCGGCGACCGGCTCGGGCTCGCCGACATGCGCTTCGGCGGGCGCTGGCCCGACCCCAAGGGGATGGTCGACGAATGCCACGCCGACGGCGTCCGGGTGGTGCTGTGGCAGATCCCGGTGCTGCGGACGCTGCCCGCGCCGCACGCCCAGCACGACGCCGACGTCGCCCACGCCATCGAGCATGGCTACGTGATCCGCCACGGCGACGGCACCCCCTACCGCAACGCCGGTTGGTGGTTCACCGACGCCCTCGTCTTCGACCCCACGAACCCCGACGCCCGCGCCTGGTGGTTCGACAAGCGCCGCTACCTGTTCGACGACCTCGGGATCGACGGCATGAAGACCGACGGCGGCGAGCACCTGTGGGGCCGCGACCTCATCGCCTGGAACGGCCAGCGCGGCAGCGAGCTGGTCAACCGCTACGCCCAGGCCTACGTCGACGCCTACCATGGCTTCGTGACCGAGGCGACCGGCGGCGACGGCCTCACCTTCTCGCGCGCCGGCTACGTGGGCGCGCAGCGCACCCCGGCGCACTGGGCCGGCGACGAGAACAGCACCTGGAGCGCCTTCCGCGCCAGCATCCGCGCCGGGCTCTCCGCCGGGATGGCGGGCCTGTCGATCTGGGGCTGGGACATCGCCGGCTTCAGCGGCGAGATCCCCAGCGTGGAGCTCTACCTCCGCTCCACCCAGATGGCCTGCTTCTGCCCGGTCATGCAGTACCACTCGGAGCTGCACCAGGCGACCGAGTGCCGCGACCGCACGCCCTGGAACGTCGCCGAACGGCACGGCGACCCGCGCGCGCTCACGGTCTACCGCGCCTACGCGCGGCTGCGCATGCGCCTGCTCGACCACGTGGCCGACGAGGCCGAGGCGCTCGCCGCCAGCGGCCAGCCGCTCATGCGCATGCCGGCGCTGGTGTGGCCCGAGGCGCACGACGCGCTGCTCGAGGACCGCGACAGCTACCTGTTCGGCCGCGACCTGCTGGTCTGCCCGGTGCTCGAGAAGGGCGCCGAGACGCGGACCGTGCGGCTGCCGCCCGGCGAGTGGGTCGACCTCTGGTCGGGCGCCGCCTTCACCGGCGACCGCTGGCTGGTGGCGCCCGCGCCGCTCGAGCGCATCCCGGTCTTCGTGCGGGCGGACTCCCCGCGCCTCGACGACCTGCTCGCCGCCGCCCGGGGCTTCGAGGTCACCTGATGTACGAGCGCGGCGCCCGCCGATGGCTCGTCCTCGCCCTGTTCCTGGGGCCGAGCCTGGTGGGCGTCGTGCTGTTCGTGGCGGGCCCGATCGTCGCGTCGTTGGCGCTGGCGTTCACCTCGTGGGACCTGCTGACGCCCCCGACCTTCGTGGGCCTGCGCAACTTCGAGCGGCTGTCGCGCGACCTCGAGTTCTGGGCCGCGCTGCGCCACACGCTGACGTTCCTCGCCGGCTACGTCCCGCTGGTGCTGGTCGCCGGCCTCGCCGTCGCCGTCGCGCTGAACGGTCGCGTGCCCGCGCGCGGCCTCTTCCGCGCGCTCTACTTCCTCCCCGTCGTCACCTCCTGGGTGGCCGTGGCGCTCGTGTGGCAGTGGCTGCTCAACCCGCAGTTCGGCCTCGTCAACGCCTGGCTGGCGCAGGTGGGCGTGCAGGGCCCCGCCTGGCTCTTCGACCCCAACTGGGCCATGGCGTCGGTCATCCTGACCAGCATCTGGAAGGACACCGGCTACGTCATGGTCATCCTGCTCGCCGGCCTGCAGGGGATCCCGCGCGTCTACTACGAGGCGGCGGACATCGACGGCGCCAGCCGCGCCCAGCAGCTGCGGCACGTGACCGTGCCCCTGCTCGCCCCGGCGATCTTCTTCGCGCTGACGATCAGCCTGATCAACTCCTTCCAGGTCTTCGACCAGGTGTACGTCATGACGGGCGGTGGGCCCGCCGGCGCCACCACGGTGCTGGTGGAGCGCATCGTCAAGCAGGCCTTCTCGTTCAGCCGCATGGGGTACGCGTCGGCCATGTCGTGGGTGCTGTTCGTGCTGATCTTCGCCACCACGTTCGCCTTCTCGCGCCTACAGCGCCGGTGGACGTGATGCGCCGCGTGTGGCCACTCGTGACCACGCTCGCGATCGTCGTGGGCGCCTTCGTGATGCTCGTGCCCTTCGCCTGGATGCTGTCGACCAGCCTCAAGCCGAGCACGGCGCTGCTGGTGCTGCCGCCGCGCTTCGTCCCCGAGGAGCCGACCTTCGAGGCGTACCGCAGCGTCGCGGCGTCGTTCCCGCTGCTGCGGGTGTTCTTCAACTCCGCCCTGGTCGCGTTCGCGACCACCGCCGGGCAGCTCGTGGTGGCGTCGCTCTCCGGCTACGCCTTCGCCCGCTTCACCTTCCGCGGGCGCGACACGC
>JAABRV010000174.1 GCA_011390735.1 Trueperaceae bacterium
ACGATCGGTGGCTCCGGCGCCATGAGCTCCTTCGAGACCGTGCCGCTCGTCACGCCCGAGGAGGCCGACGAGGCCGCTCGCCGCAGCGTGAACTACCGGCCGCCGGGCGCTTGACCGCGGGACGCCGTGGGCCCGGCCTCGCCGCGCGGGCCCTCGGCATCCCCTGGCGCGACCCGCGACTGGCCTTCCCGCGCGTGGGCGACGACCGCCGCGCAGAGCACCTCGACGGGCGTTGTCGCGTCGAGCCGCAGCACGGGGCACGGCAGCCGCGTCATCCAGCGCTCGTGGAGGTCGAGGCTGCGCACGGGCGCGCGTGCGTGGTCGTAGCTGCGCGCCCAGTCCACGAACGCGACGTGCGCGGCATGCATGTCGCCGCCCGGCAGGATGCGCGGACCGTAGCGCGCGCGTTCGCGCTCGACCAGCCGCGCCAGGCGCACCTCGGGTTCGAGGACCAGGAACACGGCCAGCGTGAAGCGGGGCAGCAGCGGATCGCCCCAGCTGCACAGCGAGCCGGAGAGCACCCAGTCGGCGTGGCCCGTTACGTCGCGCTCGATCGCCGCGACGCGCTCGGCGGGGTCGCGCTTCGTCGTGAACGGCGGGTCGGTCGTCAGCCAGTAGTAGTCGTCGGCGTCGAGGAACCTCGCCCCGAGGGCGGCCGCCACCGCCGCCCCGAGCGTGGTGGTGCCCGAACCCGAGGCGCCGAAGAGGTGGATGCGGTGGGGCATGGCTTCGGTCAGCCTCGCACGCCTGGCGCCCGAAGCTACGCCCGCCAGGCCTCGGCGTGGTCGTGGACGAAGGCGCGCAGCGAGGTCGGCGGCCGGCCGAGGAGGCGTTCCAGGTCGGGGGACGTCCGTCCGGCCAGGCCCAGCCGCGCGACCGTGTAGAGCCCGAGCATGACGAGGACGAACGCCATCGGCGTGCCCCGCGACCGCCGGTCGCGCCAGAAGGCCCACGGCGTCGGGTCCGCGTAGGTGACCGGCCGGCCCAGCACCTCGCTCAGGAGGTCCGCGACCTCGGCGTAGGTCGGGGCCTCGCGACCGGTGAGCTCGTACGCCCGCCCCTCGTGCCCCGGCTCGAGCAGCACCTTGGCGGCGACCTCCGCGACGTCGCGCGCGTCGACGAAGCTCGTCCGACCGCGCCCCGCCGGCACGACGATGGCATCCTCGAGCCGGATCTCTTCGCGGTGGGTGGTGCTGAGGTTCTGCATGAAGAACGAGGGCCGCAGGAACGTCGTCGGCACGCCCGCCGCTCTGAGGTGGCGCTCGATGCGGTGGTGCGGGACCAGCGGGTTGCGCTCGACCCCCTGGAGCGACAGGAACGCGATCCGTCGCACACCCGCCGCGCCCGCCGCGTCGATCGCCGGGTGGATCCTGCGGGCCACGTCGGCGATCTGCGGCGGCCGCATGAGGAAGAGCGCCTCGACGCCGTCCAGCGCCTCGGGGTAGGTCGCGGCGTCGCCGAAGACGAAGCGCACGTGCTCCGGGCCGTCACCCAGGAGCGCGCTCGCCTCGGCGGGGCTCCGGCTCAACGTCCTCACGCGCGCACCCGCCGCCTGCAGCTGGCGCACGACCTCGGCCCCGACGTTCCCGGTCGGACCCGTGACCGCGACGAGGCCATCAGCGGACATCAGTTGGACACGGCGCGGCTGGCGTGCAGGTGGACGCCGGTCTTGCCGGTCGCGCCGAGGATCGTCAGCGTCATGTGGGCCTCCGGTCGGCTTCCGTGCCCGCGGGGACAGGTCGGGGTTCGAGGACGGCGAGCACCTCGCGCAGGTCGGCGTCGAGGCGTTGGCGCAGGTCGGACGGGACGGCGTCCAGCAGCCCGTCGATGGAGGCGACGGCCTCGGCCTGGACGCCGCGAACCAGCGCGACGCCCTCGTCGGCCAGGCCCACGAGCTTCTGGCGCCGGTCGGCGGGGTCCTCGCGGCGCGTGAGCAGTCCCCGCCCCACCAGCCGCTCGATCAGGTGGCTGGTGGCGGCCAGCGAGAGGTGCAGGTGGTGGGCGATCGCCGACACGCTCTGTGCGCCCTCGGCGTGCAGGAAGTGCAGCGTGCCGAGCTGCGGCAGCGAGAGCCTCGACGCCTGCAACACGCGGTGGAGCTCCGCGATCGAGCCGCGAACGACGTGCTGCATCAAGCGGTGCAGGGCATGGGCGGCCTTCGCTTCCATGCTTGAGACTATCACATCATTGCAACCTCAGGGCGCGCGCACGACGTGCGCCCCCGCGCTACGCCTCGTCGCTCGGTCCTACCCGGCCCGACCCACCGGCATGAGGTAGATGGGGCGCTCGCCCTCCCCCAGCTCCAACGCCGCTGCCAGGTCGGCCTCGCGGAACGCCACGATCACGACGGTGCCCAGCCCCAGCGCCACCGCCTGCAGCGAGACGTTCTGCCCGACGTGGCCCACCTCCATGTCGATCAGTCGGTCGCTCAGCGCCCCGAAGCGCGGGACGATGCGGGCGGCGACGCCCGAGACGACCACGACCACGGGCGCGTCGCGGACGAACCCCTGGTTCATCGTCGACGCGGTGACGGCCTCGCGCCGGTCACCGTCGAGGCGGCGCCGCAGGGCGTGCTCGGCGGGGTGGTAGCGGTAGACGCCGTCCTCCAGCCCGGGCACGCCATGGAGCAGCAGGTCGACCTCGATCGGCAGCGTGCCGCCCGCCGAGGGGGCCGTGCGGTAGCCGGTGGCGGCGTCCGTGACCCCCTGCGCCGACCAGGCGAGCTGGCCGATGCTCTGCAGCGGGATGGGATCCGGGGCGAACGACCGGACGGAACGCCGGCGCGCCAGGGTCTCCTCCAGCGAGACGCCGCCCGTGCGGGAAGGCTCGGGGAGCCGAATCAGGGCCGAGCCGCTCGCGCCGTTCGTCTTGCCGTCATCCTCCATCGAAGACACCTCCACCGCCTCAGCATAGGGGGCATCCCCGGCCGTCGCCGCCGCCAGGTCACGCAGGTCGACCGCCATCTCGACCTCGCGCAGGTGCGCGCGTGGCGGCGGGAGCGCCCCCGTCGCGCCGGTCGCGACGAAGCCCTGCCGTTCGTAGAGCCGCCGCGCCGCCGTGTTGTGGACGCCGACGTCGAGGACGAGCCGCCGCAGGCCGGCCCCGCGCGCCCAGGCGACCACCTCACCCACGAGCGCCGCGCCGATGCCGCGCCCGCGGGCCTCGGGCGCGACCCACATCGAAATCAGGTATCCCGCCTCCGGGTCGCCGTCGTGCGGCGCGCCGCGGACCATCCCGAGGTCGGCGTCGCCCTCGCGCCAGACGAAGGTCGGGAGCGCGTCGATCTGGTGCTCCCACGCCGCCGGGTCGCGCGCCTCGGCATCCGCCAGCGTGCTCGCGAACGCATCGGGCGCGTCGGCGAGGGCGCGTAGGCGGAGCGCCCGGAGGCGCGGTCCGTCGCCCGGGTGGAGGCGCTCGATCACGCGACATCCACGGCGGTCCTGTGCGACACGCTCACCGGCCGCTCGCCACCTCGCGGACCATGAGCACGCTGTCTTCGTGGTCCACCCCGCCCCAATCCACCGCGATCTCCTCCGGCGCGGCCGGGACCTGCACGAACCCGACCTTCTCGTACGCGCGCACGGCCCGCGGGTTGCGCGCCGACGGCTGCATCATGAACGTCCGCACGCCGAGCTCGGCCTCGAGGTAGCCAACCAGGGCCTCGATGGCGTCGGTCCCCAGCCCGCGGCCGCAGTTCGCCTCGGCGTTCAGCCAGACGTCGAGCTCGACGCGCCGGCGCTCGTCGAGGTCGTTGTAGGCGATGGCGCCCACCGGCGCGTCGCCGTCCAGGATGACGAACATGCGCCCGCGCTCGGGCTCGTCGTCCGTGAAGTAGTGCGCCTCCCAGTCGTTGCACCAGTCGTCGAACGGCCGGGTGGGCGCGTCGGACAGGTGCAGGAGTGGCGCCACGTCGGAGGCGTAGCTCCAGGCGTGGATCATGCGCCGGTCCGCCAACGTGGCGGGTCGCAGCCGGACGCGGCGGCCGTCGATCGTCGTCGTCATCCCCATGGCGGCAGCCTAGCCCGTCGTCAGAGCAGCAGCGCCCCGAGCGCGTACGGTGCCAGCACCAGGATCCCCCACGCCGGCGACACGCGCCGCCCCTCGGCCTTGCGGTCCCACTGGAACAGCCACACGGCCAGCGCCACGCCCACGACGGCGCCCGCGAGCAGCACCACCAGCGAGCCGGCCGGCGAGAAGGCGGTCGCCTCGCCGTACGCCAGGCCGCGCATCGCGTTCATCGCGTGGGTGGCGGGCAGCACGCGGGCGAAAACGGCGAACGTGTCGGGGATCATCTCGGATGGCACCATGAGGCCACCGAGCATGACCGACGGCAGGAACACCACCTGCGACCACAGGACCGTGGCGCGGGTGCTGGCCGACACGACCGCGATGAGCAGACCGAGGCCGGCGTGGGCGGCGGCGGCCGCCAGGAACACGCCGACGTAGGCCCCGAAGTTGGACGGCAGCGGGGCGTCGAACAGCAGCGGCGCGACGACCGTGATGATGGCGGCCACCAGCGCGAGGTGCGCGACGATCGCCGCCCCCGGGAGCAGCAGGATGTTGGCGGCGGGCACGCCGTGGATCTTGAAGCTGCGGAAGATGCCGGCCTCGCGGGCCGCGACGATGGGGTCCGGCAGGCCCAGCAGGCAGCCGGCCATGAGCGCGAACACGACCATCGCCGGGATGACCACCTCGCGGAAGCCCGGATTGAGGCCGATCATGAGCCCGCCGGCGATGAGGAAGAAGCCGAGTGGGAAGAGGTACAGCAGCAGGAGCATGGCGCGGTTGCGCAGCCCGCTCCCGAACTCGTAGGCCGCGTGGTGCACCAGGGCCCTCATGCCACGCCTCCCTGGGTGGTGAGC
>JAABRV010000175.1 GCA_011390735.1 Trueperaceae bacterium
CCGTCGGTCTCGGACCGGTAGCTGGACACCGAAACGCGAGAACGCGGTGGCCGCGGGGTCAGGCCGCCCGGGTGAACGCCGCGTAGCGCTCCAGCACCTCGAGCCCGGCGCCGGCGTCGAGCAGCTCGAAGGCCCGGCGCACGCCCGTCGCGAGGTCCGGCGAGCGCTCCGCGAGGTAGAGCGTGGCGCCGGCGCAGAGCGCCACCACGTCGCGCCGCGGGCCGCGCTCGCGCCCCGCCAGGATGTCGCGGGTCGCGGCCGCGTTCTCCTCGGCGTCGCCGCCGAGGATCGCCGCGAGCGGCGCGCGCGCCACGCCCAGGGCCTCCGGCGTGACGTCGTAGGTCTCGATGCGGCCGCCCGGGTGGAGCTCGCTGATGCGCGATGGCCCCGACAGGGCCAGGTCGTCGAGCCCGTCGCCGTGGACCACCAGCGCCCGCCGCAGCCCCAGGGCGCCGAGGACCCGGGCCAGCGGCTCGGTCCACGCCGGGTCGTACACGCCCATCAGCTGGTGGGTGGCGCCGGCCGGGTTGGTGAGCGGGCCGAGGTTGTTGAAGATCGTGCGCGCCTGCAGGTCGGCGCGGATCGGCGCCACGAAACCCATGGCGGGGTGGTGCGTGCGCGCGAAGATGAACGCCATCCCGACCTCCTCGACCGACTGCGCCAGGCGCTCCGGCGTGAGGTCGAGCCGCACGCCCAGCGCCTCGAGCACGTCGGCCGAGCCCGAACGCTTCGTGACCCCGCGGTTGCCGTGCTTCGCGATGCGGGCGCCGCCCGCCGCGGCGACGAAGGTGGCCGTGGTGCTGACGTTGATCGTCGACACGCCGGTGCCGCCGGTGCCGCAGGTGTCGAGCAGGGGGCCGTCGACCCGCACGGGCACCCGCACCGCCCGATCGCGCATCGCCAGGGCGAAGCCGACGATCTCGTCGACGGTCTCGCCGCGCGTGCGCAGCGCCGCCAGCAGCGCCGCCGCCTGCATCTGGGAGAGCTCGCCGTCCATCAGGCGGCCCATGACGCCGCGCGCCTCGTCGGTGCTGAGCGTCGCACCCGTGAAGACGCGGTCGAGGATCTCGTGGACCAGCTCAAGGGAATCCGACACGTCGCTCATCCTAGGCTCCCGGGGCTCGCCAGGCTAGCGAGGTCGCCCATCATGTGGCGCGCGACGCGCTCGGCGGCGCCCGGACGGCCCATCGCGCGTTCGCCGTCGCGGGCCGCGCGCCCGCGCAGGTCGTCGTCGGTCCAGGCTCGCCGGAGCGCCGTGGCGATGGCCTGGGGGTCGGCGTCCGCCAGCGTGAGGGCGTCGCCCAGGAGCCGACGCTGCGCGGCGGCGAACGCCGCCGTGTACTGCGGTCCGCCCGTCGGGAAGCCGACCACGGGCACCCCGAGGCCGGCCGCCTGCTCGGCGGCGGTGCCGCTGGTCGAGAGCGCCGCCCGCGCGCCGCGGACCAGCGTCGCGAACGCGTCGCGCGTCACGTGCGCGACGGTGCCGTCCCGATGCCGCAGGCGGAGCACCACCCCGCGGTCGCGCCCGGTGGCCTCCGCCGCCCAGCCCTCGGGCGCGGCCGGGGGCTCGCCCATGGCCCACGCGACGAGCAGGCGCTCGCCGCGCGCGGGGGGACGGCGCATGGCCTCCAGCATGAGGGGGAGGCTCGCGAAGGCGTCGGCGCGCGTGCCGGGCAGCGCCATCACCCAGGGGGGCGCCACGTCGACGTCGGCCTCGCCCTCGACGGCGTCGAGCATCGGGTTGCCCAGGTCGAAGACGTTCGCGAGCCCGCGCGAGCGCAGCCAGCGCGCGGAGGCGCCGTCCCGTGCGTACACCGCCCGGGCGCCGCGCATGATCGCCCGCTCGAGCGGGCCGAACGGGGGCCGCCACGGCGGCATGTCGCTCGGCCAGGAGGCCGCCGATCGGTTGACGTGCAGGAAATAGGTGGGGAGGCGGGCGAGGTAGCGCGCGACCCCCACCGCGTAGCGATCGCCCACGGCCACGCACAGGTCGGCGGCGCCGGCCGCCTCGGCCACCGCGCGCCACTGCCGCCAGGTGCTGCGGAGGAGACCGGCGCGGAGGTCCGCCGCCAGCGCGCCGAGGCTCATCATCGTGAAGCCCCCGCCCGGCAGCTCGCTGCGGGGCCCCAGAACGGTGGCGCCGATGCCCTCGTACGCTCCGCCCCGGCCCACCAACGGCACCGCCACCAGCTCGACGCCACGCGCCTGCAGGCGGCGCGCGACCGCCACGGCGATGACGTCCTCCCCATGGCCGTTGGAGACGAACAGCGCCCGCGTCACGGGCGTGCCGCCGCCCGCGCGCGCCGCGCCTCGCGCGCCCCGAGGTAGAACGCATGCTCGAAGCGACCGCGCGGGGTGCCCCGGGCGATCGCGCGCCAGAGCGGGCTGAAGAGCAGTCGCTTGGCGAGCATCTCGACCGGATGGACCCCCAGCGACCAGGCCGCGTGCGGGTAGCGGCGAGCGATGACCGCGGCGTTGAAGCCCGCGTCGAAGCCCTTGCTCGGATCGCCGCCGTCCGCCGGGTGCGGTCCGTGATGATCCACCCAGGCCTCGCGGGCGTCGGCGAACGGCACGCCGTCGGCCTGCAGCGCCAGCGCCAGGACCGTGTCCTCGCCACCGTAGGGCCGCGGCAGGGGCGGCAGGTCCCCCGCAACGCGCGCCCAGGCGTCCCGTGGGAAGAGGGTGTTGACGCCGGTGAAGTGCGCCGGACCGGCCCGCCGTGGCCGCCAGCGGGTGGTGCACCGGTCGGCGACGAAGCGCACCGAACCGATCGTGACGCCGGGGCGGCGGGCCTGCACCGCGAGGTGGGCGGCCAAGGCGTCGTCGGCGGGCACGACGTCGTCGTCGGACCACCACAGCCAGCGGCCGCGGGCCTCCCGGGCCGCCCACGCGCGCGCCTCGGCCGCGCCCAGGCGCCGCTCGCTGCGCAGCACCCGCAGGGCGAAGGGCCACGACGCCGCGCTCAGGCGTTCGCCGACCCGCTCGGGGCAGGCGTTGTCCACCAGCACGACCTCGAGGACGTCGGGGCCCGTCGTCTGGCGCGCGAGCGCCGCGAGCTTGCGCCGCACCAGGTCGACGCGCCCGAACGAGACGGTGACGACGCTGACCTCGGGCCCTGCGCGCGCGACGCGACCGCCGTCAGCTGGGGTCGACCGCATCGCCGCCGCGCGCCAGCGCCAGGAAGTTGCGCAGCATGTCGTGGCCGCGCTCGGTGAGCACGCTCTCGGGATGGAACTGGACGCCCCAGGTGGGGTGCTCGGCGTGCCGCAGGCCCATGATCGTCCGCTGCCCGACCTCGTCCACCCAGGCGTTGACCCGCAGTTCCGGCGGCGGGTCCTCGACGACCAGCGAGTGGTAGCGGGTGCACACGACGCCGTCCGGCAGGTCGGCGAACACGCCGCTGCCGTCGTGCGCGACGGCGCTCGTCTTGCCGTGCATGATCAGCGGCGCGCGCACCACCCGGCCGCCGAAGGCCTGACCGATCGCCTGGTGCCCCAGGCACACGCCGAGCAGCGGCAGGCGCCCGCTGAGCCGCTGGATGAGCGGCACCGAGTAGCCGGCCTCGTTCGGCGTGCAGGGCCCGGGCGACACGACGACGGCGTCGGGCGCGAGCGCGTCGAGCTCCTCCCAGGTGAAGGCGTCGTTGCGCCACACGGTGACGTCCGCGCCCAACTCCAGCAGGTACTGCACCAGGTTGTAGGTGAACGAGTCGTAGTTGTCGACCATCAGGACGCGGGTCACGCGAGACCCTCCGCGGCGAGCTCGACCGCCCGCCGCAGCGCGGCGAGCTTGTTGAGCGACTCCTGGTACTCGAGCTCCGGATCGCTGTCGGCGACGACCCCGCCGCCGGCCTGCAGGTGCAGGCGTCCGCCGGCGACGACCATCGTCCGCAGCGTGAGCGCCATGTCCATGTCGCCGTTCACGGCCAGGTAGCCGAAGGCGCCCGCGTACGGCCCGCGGCGGACGGGCTCGAGCTCGTCGATGATCTCCATCGCGCGCACCTTGGGCGCGCCGGAGGCCGTGCCCATCGGCAGCGTCGCCGCCAAGGCGTCGAGCGCCGTGCGGCCCTCGGCCAACTCGCCCTCCACCCGGGAGACGATGTGCATGACGTGCGAGTAGCGCTCGACGCTCATGAGGTCGGTCACCCGCACGCTGCCCGCGCGGCACACGCGGCCCAGGTCGTTGCGCCCGAGGTCGACGAGCATGACGTGCTCGGCGCGCTCCTTCGGGTCGGCGAGCAGCTCCTCGGCGAGCGCCGCGTCCTCCGCGGCGGAGGCGCCGCGCCTGCGGGTGCCGGCGATCGGCCGCGTCTCGACGAGGCGACCCTCGGAGCGCACGAGGCTCTCGGGACTGGACGCGACCAGCGTGACCGGACCGAGGTCGAGGTAGCCGAGGTAGGGGCTGGGGTTGATCGTGCGCAGCGCCCGGTACACGGCGAAGGGGTGCACGCCGAGCTCGGCGGAGAGGCGCTGGCTGGGCACCACCTGGAAGACGTCGCCCGCCTGGACGTAGGCCACGGCGCGCGCGACCGCCGCGCGGAAGGCGTCGGCGGTGAAGTTGCTGGTGAACGCGACGCGGCGGCCGGCCCGGTCGCCGGGCACGCCCGGCAGCGGACCGCGCAGCCGCTCGTAGGTGGCGTCGACCAGCGTCTGGGCCCGCGCGCGGTCGTCGGCGTCGCCCGCCACCGCGGGCGCGACGACGTACGCCTTGCGCCGCAGGTGGTCGAACACCACCAGCACCTCGGGCTCCACGAAGCACAGGTCGGGGATCCCGAGCTCGTCGGGATTGGCGTCGGGCAGCCGCTCGTAGAGGCGCACGAGGTCGTAGGCCGCGTAGCCCACCACCCCGCTCCA
>JAABRV010000176.1 GCA_011390735.1 Trueperaceae bacterium
GACGCCTTCCACGTGCCGGTGGTCACCTTCGTCGACGTCACCGGCTTCCTGCCGGGCGTGGCGCAGGAGCACGCCGGGATCATCCGGCACGGCGCCAAGATGCTCTACGCCTACGCCGAGGCGACCGTGCCCAAGGTGACCGTGATCGTGCGCAAGAGCTACGGCGGCGCCTACCTGGCGATGAGCTCGCAGGACCTGGGCGCCGACGTGGTGCTCGCGTGGCCCACGGCGGCGGTGGCGGTGATGGGCGCCGACGGTGCAGCGAACGTGCTGCACAAGAAGCAGATCGAGTCCTCGCCCGACCCGGCCGCCACCCGCGCGCGCCTGGTCGAGGCCTACCGGCGCGAGCACGACCACCCCTTCCGCGCGGCGGCGCGCGGGTACGTCGACGACGTGATCGACCCCGCCGACACGCGCCGCCACGTGGCGCGGCACCTGGCGATGCTCGAGGGCAAGACCGTCGAGCGCCCCTACCGCAAGCACGGGAACGTGCCGCTCTGAACGCATCTTAGGGCTCGCTACCGCGTGCCCCACGCGGGTTCGTCGCCGATCGCCGGTTAGGATGGCGGTCGACGTGGCCTCCCGGCCACCCGAGGAGGCACCATGAACGGGGAGCAACTCATCGACATCGGCCTGAACGTGCTGGCCGCCATCGCCATCCTGGCCGTCGGCTGGATCGTCGCCGGCTGGGTGGGGCGGCTGGTGCGCACCGCGACCGAGCGAGACCCGCGCATCGACGTCACGCTCGCCACCGTGGTCGCGAGGGTCGCCCGCTGGGCGGTGCTCGTCTTCACGGTCATCGCGGTGCTCGACCGGTTCGGCGTGCAGACGACCAGCCTGGTCGCGCTGTTGGGGGCGGCGGGCCTGGCCATCGGCCTGGCCTTGCAGGGCGCGCTGTCGAACGTGGCCGCCGGGGTGATGATCCTCGGCTTGCGCCCCTTCCGCATCGGCGACGCCGTCGACATCGGGGGTACGGTCGGCGCCGTCGAGGACGTCGGGTTGGTCGCCACCAAATTGCGCACCTTCGACGGGGTGCCGGTCTTCATGCCGAACAGCCGCATCTGGGGGAACGAGATCAAGAACTTCAGCCGCGCCGACCGTCGCCGCATCGACCTGACGGTCGGGGTGGGGTACGGCGACGACCTCGACGCGGCGATCGCCGCGCTCACGGCCGTCGTGGTGGCCGAGCCCCGGATCCTGACCGAACCCGAGCCGCTGGTCAAGGTGACCGGCTTGGGCGACAGCGCGGTCGACCTGCTCGTGCGGGTCTGGACGATGCCGGCCGATTACCTCGCGACCCAGATGGACCTGACCAAGGCGGTCAAGCAGCGCCTGGACGCCGAGGGCATCAGCATCCCGTTCCCGCAGCGGGACGTGCACTACGTGCCGGTGGAGCTCCCAGCGGAGGCCGCCTCGAACTGACGTCCACCACGAGGCCGATCGCGTCCGGCGCGCCCCGAGGGGCGCGCCGGTTTCGTAGGGATTGACAGGAATGTAGTAGACATACTATGTTCCGCACATGGGATACGCACTCCTGTTTCCGAATCGCGCCGGTCGGCGCCGGTGACGCCCCCACGCGCTCCGACGCATGGACCGGCGTCCGAGGCGGTGCACAACCGGCTCGTCGTCCTGCGCGCCGAGCGCGCGCTGTCCCGCCAGGACTTGGCGGACGCCCTGGGCGTCCACTACCAGACCGTCGGCTACCTCGAGCGCGGCGAGTACAACCCCACCCTCGCCCTCGCGCTGCGGATCTCGGCCTTCTTCGAGTTGCCCGTCGAGGCGATCTTCTCGCTGCAGCCCTTCACCCCCATGAGCGCCGCGCTGTACGCCGGCCGCGACGAACCCGGAGGATCCCGATGAGCCGAGCCGACCACGACGCCCGCACCCGCAAGATCGCCGACGACGCCGAGCGCCTGCAGCGCGACACCCGACTCGACGCCTGGCGGACGCCCGCGCGCCGCCGGGGCCTGGTGCTCGCGACCCTCGCTGCGCTCGCCGGCATCTCCGTGCTCGCCTGGCTCGACCGTTCGGTCGCGCTCCTGGTCGCCATCGCGTTGGGGGTTGGCCTGTACGTGCTGCTGCGCCGGGTCGTGCGCGGGATGGCCGACCTGCCCGACGCCTTCGTCGACGAGCGCGTGCGCACCATGCGCAACGAGCGCTACCGGTACGCCTATCAGGTGCTCTCGGGCGTCGTGATGCTGCTGCTGTTGGCGGGGTACCTGGCCACCGACGCGTCGCGGATGACGTGGCAGCCCGAAGCGCGCCACGTGCACGCGGCGTTCTGGATGGTGCTCGGCCTCAGCCTGGCACTGCCGTCGATGCTCGTCGCCTGGGGCGAGCGGGAGTTGTGAAGCCGAGCGCTCAGCGCCGCCGCACGACGAAGTGCAGCCACGCCAGCGCCAGCACGGCGACGGTGGTCCACAGGGCGATCCGGTACGCGGCCAGCGGCGGATCGGCCGGGTCGGCGCCGAGCGCGGTGCTGGCGCCCGCGACCACCCACCCGAGGCCCATCTGCATCAGCGCGCTGCCGCCGATCCCGAAGACGTTGATCGCCGTGACGGCCCGGCCGGCCGCGGATGGGAAGAGCGAGCGAGCGCCGTCGTAGCCGAGCACCTGAAGGCCGGCGCCGAGCCCGAACGCGGCCCAGGCGATCGCCAGCATCGCGACGGAGGTCGATGGCGGCGCGATCGCCAATGCGGCTACCGCGGCGAGCGTCAGCAGGGCGCCACCGCCCATCGCCCGCCGCAGCCCGAAGCGCCCGGCGGCCGGACCGGCGATCAGGAAGCCGACCGTCGCGGCGAGGCCGAGCACCAGCAGCAGGCGGGCGGCGACGCCGACCTCGAGGTCGAGGCCGCGCACCAGGAACGGTCCACCCCACAGCCCCTGGTGCCCGTAGAGCGCAGCCGCCATGGCGAACTGCATCAGGGCGAGCCGCCAGAACTCGCGGCTGGCGTAGATCGTGCGGAAGGTGACGGCCGGAAGGCGCGCAGCCGCGCTCGCGGGAACGGTGGGCGGAACCCGGGCCTCCGCGGCACCCCCTGCTGCGTCCGGCGGCGCCGCCCGCACGACGACCGTCAGGAGCGCCGCCACGGCGGCGGTGACGACGCCCGCCGCGACGAACACGCCGCGCCAGCCGATGCCGTCGGCGAGCGCGGCCAGGGGGGTGGTGGCGCCGAGGGCGCCGAGGCTCCCGAGCCCCACGAAGACGCCCGACATGGTGGCGAAGCGACGCGGCGGGAACCAGGCGGCGAAGGCCTTCAGCGCGCCCATCAGGACGCCGGCCATGCCGAGCCCGATCATCGCGCGGCCCACGGCGAGGCCGACGAAGCCGTCGGCGGCGGCCGTCACCAGGCTGCCGGCGGCGGCGATGAGCATGAGCCCGGCGGGCACCCAGCGCGGTCCCCAGCGGTCGAGCGCGGCGCCCAGCGGCAGCTGGGCCGCGGCGAACACCAGGAAGAAGAGGCTGGTCATGAAGCCGAGCTGCTCGGGCCCGAGGCCCGCGTCGCGCTGCAGGTCGCCGGCCAGCACGGCGTTGGTGCTGCGGAAGAAGTAGCTGAGCAGGTAGGCGGCGAGGAACGTCAGGACCAGGGCGGTGCGCCGCCTCACGCGGCGGACGCTACCACTTCCTCAGAACACGTCGCGCAGGTCGTCCAGGATCTGCCAGCCGACGCCGGCCGGCGTCCCCTCCAGCGCCCGCTGCAGCGTCTCGGCGACCCAGGGCAGCAGCGTGGCGGGGTCCTCGCCGTCCTCCACGAGGCGCAGCACGGTCAGCTGGTACACGACCTGGGTGGCCGCGAGGGTGCCGTCGTCGAAGAAGGTGAACGGCGCCGCCGGCATGGGATCGCACGCCACGTGGACGTCGCCCTCGAGCGTGGTCGGGAGGTGCGCGCCCAGGTCGACGTCCTGCTCGCGCGGGTGCCAGACGTACCCCTGCAGCAGGCGCACGGCGCGGCGGCCGCGCGCGTCGCGGGCCCCGCGGTCCAGCCGGGCTTCGCGGTCGTCGCCCGCCGCCTCGGGGCGCAGCTGGCCGTCGTCCACCGGCGGGCCGCCGTCGTGGTCGTCGTGGTGGTGCATCAGGCCGCGTCGGCGTGCCAGCCGGGACCCTCGGTCAGGTGCGCCAGCGCGGGCAGCGCGGCGCGCCAGCGCGCCGCGAAGGCGGCCGGGGTGTCGAGCAGCAGCGCCTGGAAGCCGAGCGCCCGGGCGGCCTCGACGTTGGCCGCGGCATCGTCGACGAAGACGATGTCGTGGGGCGCCAGCTCCATCCCCTCCGCCAGGGCCATGAAGGCGACGGCGTCGGGCTTGCGGGCGCCGATCTCGTTGCTGAACACGAAGCGCTCGATGCGCGCGGTGCGCGGGTCCTCGCGCACCCGGTCGCACAGCACGGGCACGTTGTTCGACAGCATGCCCACCGCGTAGCCGTCGGGGATGCCGGCGAGCAGCGCGTACGCCGCGGGGCGCTCGAGGGGGGCGTCCAGGAACGCCTCGCGGAACGCGCCGGCGTCGACGTCGCGGCCGATCGCGCGCGACAACCGCTCGGCGAAGGCCGGCAGGTCGAAGCCGCCGACCTCGAAGAGCTCCATCAGGCCGAGGTAGTGGGGTCGCAGTTCCGCCTCGGGCACGCCGTACAGGCGCGCGAGCCGGGCGATCGCGCGGCCGTCGAAGGTGCCGACCGTGAACACGCCGCCCCAGTCGAAGGCGATCCCCCGCGGGGCGGCGGCGTTCACGTGCCGGCCTCGGCCGGCTGCCGGCGCATGTCGATCTGCGTGACGCGTCGCTCGCTCTCGCGTTGGTACCACTCGAAGAAGATGCGCGTGAACGGCAGGCCGAAGAAGAACAGCCCGAACACCTT
>JAABRV010000177.1 GCA_011390735.1 Trueperaceae bacterium
GACCTCGCTGCCGTCGACCCAGCGGACGAAGGTGAACGGGCCGGTGCCGACGGGCTCGCGGCCGAGCGTGTCGGCGAGCGAGGCGGGGACGATGGCGGCGACGGGGTGCGCCAGGTGCGACAGCAGCGGCGCGAAGGGCGGGTCGGTGACGATCTCGACGGTCGTCGCGTCGACGGCGCGCACCTCCTGGATCGCCGACAGCACGAAGCGGCCGGGCGCGGCGGTCGCCGGGTCGAGGATGCGGCCGAGCGAGGCGACGACGGCGTCGGCGTCGAAGGGCGAGCCGTCGTGGAAGGTCACGCCCTCGCGCAGGGTGATGCGCAGCGTGGTCGGGTCGGGGTAGCTCCAGTCGGTGGCCAGGCCCGGTACGACGTCGCCCTCCGGGGTCACCCGCACCAGGGTCTCGAAGACCTGGTTGGTGACGTGGAAGGAGAAGCCGTTGAAGGTCAGCTGGGGGTCGAGCGTCGGCGGGTTGGCGCCGATGGCCGTGGTCAGGGTCTGACCGACGGCGAGCGAAGCGCCGAGAAGGATCGCGAGAGCGACGAACAGGTTGCGCATGGTGGCCTCCATGGGTCCCGCGGCCGCGGGAGGAGCGCAGCCTACCGCCCCGGCCGACGGCGTGGACGTCGCACGACGCGTCCGAACGGGCACGGCCGGCGCCAGGACGATGCCATAGACTCGTCGTAGATGGCGGAGTGGGCTGACGACGACAGGGAGGGGGCGCGCGGAGCCGCGTTCCGGCGGGCCGTCCTCGCCCTCCTGCAGGCCGCCCTTGCCGCGCCCGACGGCGCGGGCGGACCCTACCGCCGCCTCCTCGAGGAGGCGGTGCGCCGCGTCCCCGGGGCCCAGGCCGGCTCGATGCTCGAGCGGGGCGACGACGGCGGCTACCGCCTGGTCGCCACCTGGGGCGTCGACCCGCGGGTCCTGCGGCACGACGCCGTCGACGCGGACGCGCTCCCGGCGGGGACCGCGGCGGCGGTGCTGCATGGCGGCGACGTGCCGGGCCTCGCGCGCCCCGCACCGCCGGGCACGCCCGCGGGCGGCGGGAGCCCGTCCTGCCTGGCGATTCCGGTCACCGTCGGCGACGACCCGATCGGCCACCTGCTGCTCTACGCCTTCGACGTGGCCGACGGCTTTCCGCAGGAGGCGATCGACCTCGCCGCCGTTCTGGGGCCGCTGACCGGCGCCCTGATGCAGCGGCTCCGTCTCGAGGAGGAACTGCGCAGCGAGCGCGACAGGCTCCAGCACCTCGCCCACCACGACCCGCTCACCGGCCTGCCGAACCGCGTCCTGCTGATGGACCGCCTGCGGCAGGCCCTGGTGCGCGATGCCCGCGACGGGCGGCTCACGGGGCTGCTGCTGCTCGACCTCGACGGCTTCCAGCGCGTCAACGACCGCCACGGTCACGAGGCGGGCGACATGCTCCTGGCGCGGCTCAGCGACCGGCTGAGGGAGCGGATGCCGGACGTCGACACGGTCGCGCACCTGGGCGGCGACGAGTTCGCGCTGGTGACCAGCGGCGTCGAGAGGCTCGACGACGTCCGCGTGCTGGCCCAGCAGGCCCTCGCCGCGAGCCGCGCGGTGTTCGATCTGGGCGCCGTCGACGTCCACGTCGGCGGCTCGATCGGCGTCGCGATCGCGCCCCACGACGCGGAGCACGCCGAGGGCCTGCTGCAGAACGCCACCCTGGCCATGCAGCGGGCGAAGCTGCGGGGCCGCGGCGAGGTGACCTTCTACACCGCTTCGGTCGACGCGACGATGCGCGAGCGCGGCCGGCTGACCGACGACCTCAGGGACGCCCTCTTGAGCGACCAGCACGTATGGGTGGCGTTCCAGCCCAAGGTCGACCTGATGACCGGCGCCTGCGTCGGCGCCGAGGCGCTGGCGCGCTGGGACCACCCCGATCGCGGACCCGTCTCCCCCGGCCTCTTCGCGCCGCTGACCGAGGAGGCCGGCATGGTCCACGCGCTGAGCGCCCGGGTGTACGACGAGGCGTGCGCGGCCTTCGCGGCCTGGAAGGCCCGCGGCCTGACGGCGGGGTGGCGTCTCGCGCTCAACGTGCAGCCGCAGCAGTTGTCCCAGGGCGACGTCGTGGCCCTCGTCCACGCGGTGCTGCGCCGGCACGGGCTGGACGCGAGCGACCTGGAACTGGAGGTCACCGAGTCGATCGCCTTCGGCGATGCCGAGGACGCGCTCGAGCCCCTGCGGGTCCTCAGGGACGAGGGCGCCCGGGTGGCGATCGACGACTTCGGCAAGGGCTTCTCCTCGCTGCAGCGCCTGGCGACCCTACCGATCGACACCCTCAAGATCGACCGCTCCTTCGTCCGCGCCATGGGCGGCAGCGGCCGGGGCGCGGCCGTGGTGGACACCATCGCCGCCCTGGCGCGCGCCTTCGGCCTCGGGCTCGTCGCCGAGGGCGTCGAGACCCCAGCCCAGGCCGACGCGCTCCGCCAGCGCGGCTGCGGCGTCGCCCAGGGCTTCCTGTACTCGAGGCCCCTGCGCGCCGGCGACCTGCCGGCGTGGCTGGAGGGCCACGAGGCCCTCCGCTCGACGGCGAACGCCGGCGGCGTCGCGCGCCGGTCGGGGGCCTGAGCCCGTGGCGCGCTGGGACGACCCGGACACCGTCGCCTTCTTCGCCTCGCGACCGCCCGACCACCGGCTGCTGGCCTGGGTCGAGGCGGGCAGCCTCCCCTGCGGCGCGCGGGTGCTCGACCTCGGCTGCGCCGGCGGGCGCAACACCGCCTACCTGACCGGGCTCGACGTCGAGGTCATCGCGGTCGACGCGGAACCGGCGATGGTGGCGGCGACCCGCGCGCGGGTCGCGCCCTTCGTCGGCCCCGAGGAAGCCGCACGGCGCGTGCGGGTGGGCCGGTTCGACGCCCTGGACGATCTGCGGGACGACGCGTTCGAGCTGGTGCTGGCGCTCGGCGTGCTGCAGAACGCCACGGACGACGCGGAGTTCGCCCGCGGCGTGCGCGAGATCGCGCGCGTGCTGCGGCCCGGCGGCACGGTCCTGGTCGCGCACTTCTCACCGGCCTCGCGGCCACCCGACCGCGCGCTCAGCCGCGTCGCGGGCAGCGCGCACGCCTACCGCGGCTTCTTCGGCGAGGACCCCGAACTGCCGATGGTGCTGCACGAGGCCGGCGATCTCGACGCGGCGTTCGCCGCCGTCGGTCTCGCGCCCCTCGTCCCGAGCGACACCGTGGTCGCGCCGGCGTCGGGGGCGGGGAGCCACCGCGACACACGCGGCAGGACCGCCGGCGGCACCCGCGTGACCGTCAACGCGCACTACCGCAAGCCGCACGCCTCGTGACGTGGGCCTACCGGGGAGGCGACACGCGTAGGGGCGCGCCTCGTGACGGCGCGCCCCTACCCGATCGTGGACCTGCGGAGCTCCGTCAGTCGCGGCTGCCCATGAACATCATCACGTAGTACATGAGGTACGCCACGGAGGCCGCGGCAGCGGCCACGTAGGTCAGGGCGGCGGCGTTGAGCACCTGCTTCGAGCCGCCGACGTCGGTGCTGGTGGCCAACCCGAGCCGCTCCATCTCGGCCACGGCGCGCTTGCTGGCGTCGAACTCGACCGGCAGGGTCACGAGCTGGAACAGGACCGCGGCGCCGAAGAGCAGGATGCCGACCTCGACCATCCCGCCGATGCCGAGCAGGAAGCCGCCGATGACGATCCAGGGGCCGAAGTTCTGGCCGATCTGCGCGACGGGCACCAGCGTCGAGCGCAGCTGCAGCGGCGCGTAGGCCTTGGCGTGCTGCAGCGCGTGCCCGACCTCGTGCGCGGCCACCGCGGCGCCGGCGACGCTGGGCACGCGGAAGTGGGCCTCGGAGAGGCGCACGGTCTTGGTGCGTGGGTCGTAGTGGTCGCTGAGCTGGCCGGGGACGGGCTCGACCTTGACGTCGTGCAGGCCGTTGGCGCGCAGGATGGCGCGCGCGGTGTCCGCGCCGGTCAGGCCGGAGGCGTTGGCGACGCGCTCCCAACGCCCATAGGTGCTGCGGAGCCACCACTGGACGCCGAGGGTGAGCACGAGGGTAGCGATGAAGAGGGTGAACATGTCGGTATGGGTCCTCCTGGCGTGAAGTCGTCGAGAGGGCCGATTGCGTACCGCTCGGCAAGGGGTCGGGCGGCGCCTCCAACCAGACGATTCTACCCGCTGCCCATGAGAATCACGTCGGTCACGATGCTCGCACCGACGGCGCGACCTCCCGACGCGCCGGTCGTATGATGATGGGACGACAACACGTCCCGCCCCGGCCGAGCCGGGAGAGAGGAGCACAGCCGGTCCATCTCGTCCGCGAGGCGATGGCCCACGGGCCAGCGCCGTCCGGTTCGCTCTCGCCCGACACATCACCAGAGGTGCCACATGCTTCGACGTCTCCTAACCCTCTTCGCCGTGACCGCCATCGGCCTCGCGGCCGCCCAGAGCCAGATCGAGATCTTCTCCTGGTGGGCGGGCGACGAAGGCCCCGCCCTCGAGGCGCTCATCGAGCGCTTCGAAGAGCTGCACCCCGGCATCGAAGTCATCAACGCGACCGTCACCGGCGGCTCGGGGGTCAACGCCCGCGCCGTGCTCAAGACCCGCATGCTCGGCGGCGATCCGCCCGATTCCTTCCAGGTGCACGCCGGCCAGGAGCTCATCGGCACCTGGGTGGTCGCCGACCGCATGGAGGACCTGACCTTCCTGTACGAGGAAATGGGCTGGTTCGAGAACTACCCGCAGGGCCTGATCGAAGCCTCCAGCACGGCCGACGGCATCTGGAGCGTCCCGGTCAACATCCACCGCTCGAACGTGATGTGGTACGTGCCCGCCAAGCTCGAGGAGTGGGGCATC
>JAABRV010000178.1 GCA_011390735.1 Trueperaceae bacterium
CGATGCCGACAGCGACGAGGCGGAGCTGGCCGGGCAACGCGAGCTCGTCGCGCTCCGGGCCGAGATCGCCGACCTGCGATCCGAACTGGCGGCCGTGGCGGAGGGCATCGGCACGCTCACCCGGCGCCCGCCGGAGGCGTAGCGGCGGCCGGACGCCGGCAACGGGGCCGAGGAACGCCCCATGCGAGGGGCCGAAGACCGCGATACGACCCCCGCATCTTCCTGGAGCAGGAGCGACCCGACGGAAGGGAATGCAGCGCCGCCTCGCCTGCGACCCCAAGATCCCGAGCCATGTCGTGGCGCACGCCGCCGCGACTGGAAGGAGCCCCCATGAACGACGTCGCCAAGACCTACCTGCGGTTCCTCGCCATGATCGCGACCTCGACGGCGGTGATGTACGGCCTCACCTACCTGAACAGCTACGCCTTCGACCACGTCCACTTCAGCGAGACACGGCTCTACATGGCCCTGCTCATGGGCGCATCGATGGCGGTCATCATGCTCACCTACATGCTGCACATGCACACCAGCCGCCGGGCCAACCTCACCATCTACCTCGTGAGCGCGGTGGTGTTCGTCGGCTCTCTGTGGCTCGTGCGCAGCCAGGCCACGGTCGGGCAGGTGTCGTACATGAAGGCGATGATCCCCCACCACTCGATCGCCATCCTGACCAGCGAGCGCGCCCAGATCGACGACCCGCGCGTGCGCGACCTCGCCGACCGCATCATCGAGGCACAGGTCGCCGAGATCGCGGAGATGAAGACCTACATCGCCGAGCTCGAAGGGGATTGATCGAGGGACCTGCTGCGGGACGGCCTCGTCGCCCCCGTCGCCGCTGCGGTCGGTGTCGACGGCGTCGCAGGCGACGCCCAGGTCACCGCTCCCGCGCAGATCGAGGCCGAACACCAGATCGAGCGCGAAGTCGATCATCGCAGCATGCACGAACGTCATGTCCGGTCCCTGGCGAACCTCGGTCCGCGCGCCGCGACGTAACGGCCACGTCACGCCACATCCGGTATCACACCGTTGGGCCGCACAGCGCCCATCGGAGGTGAAGGACGCATGGACGACCCTGCCAGCGAAGCCAAGACGAGCGGACCCCTGCACCTGGTCGTCGGCGCCTCGGGCGCCCTCGGAAGCCGCGTGACCCACCGGCTGCTCGCCGGCGGCGGGCGCGTGCGCGCTGCCTCCCGCGACCCGGCACGCCTCGCGGCGCTGACGGCGCTCGGCGCGGAACCCGTGCGGCTGGAACTGCTGGAACCGAGCGGCCTGGCCCCAGCGCTGGAGGGCGTCGACGTGGTCGTGCTGGCCTCCCACGGCCTCGTGCCACCGTCACGCCGGAACACGCCTGCGGCGGTGGACGGCGAGGGCGCGCGGCGCCTCATCGACGCGGCGGCCGCCGCGGGCGTGCGGCGGGTGGTGTTCGTCTCGGTCGCCGACGCCGACCGCGAGGCGACCGTCTTCGCCCGCGTGAAGCGCGCCACCGAGCGGCACCTCGAGCGCGCGGGCGTCCCCTGGACCGTCCTCCGCCCGAGCATCTTCATCGAGAACCACGCGCTCGCATTGCTCGGCGAGCCGCTGCGGGCGGGCAAGCCGGTGCCCTTCTTCGGTTCGGGCAGCGAGCCGCTCAACTGGATCTCGGCGGACGACGTCGCCAGCGAGGTCGTGCGCGTCGCGCAGGACCCCGAGGCCGAGGGCTCCGTTCGTGAGCTGCGCGGCGTCGACCGCCTGAGCCGCCGCGACGCGCTGGCGCTGCTCGAGCGCGCCCTCGGGCGCACCGCACGCCGCCAGCACCTGCCGGTGCCTGTCCTGCGCGCGGCGCGGGCCGTGTCGGCCGCGCTCCACCCGGGCGTGCACGCGCTGCTCGACCTGGCGCTGGACGAGATCGCCCGCGGCGGCGACCCCGCCGACGAGGCCGAGCGGGCCGACGTGGTGGGGGCGACGCGGGTGGCCGACGTGGTGGCGGCGTGGGCGCGGCACGCCGCGAGTGGCGCGGCCGCCGCCTAGTTCGACCCGCGCTCGACCTGCGCGCCGAAGACCGTTCGGGTCGGTTCATCGCGGCCGACCGACCCCAAAAGGAGGACGCCATGCCGAACCTGCTCGTTCACGTCGCCTGTGGCCCGGACGATCCGTCGCGGGCCACGCTCGCCTTCCTGGTCGCGCGCACGGCCGCCGCCGAAGGCCACCGGGTGACGCTCTTCCTCGCGGGTGACGGCGCCGCCCTGCTGCGCGACGACGCCCTCGACACGCTCGAAGGCAAGGGGACCGGCAAGCTGCGCGAACACTTCGATGCCCTCGTGGCCGCCGGTGTCCGCTTCTACGTGTCGGGCCTGTCGGCCAAGGCCCGAGGCATGGACGAACGCGACCTGGCAGGCAAGCCCGCGGAGTTCGCGATGCCGTCGGTCCTGGTGCGCCTGGTCTTCGAGCACGACCGCACGCTCACCTACTGAGGCGAGGCACGCGGCGGGGGCACGCCGGATCGCCCGCGGCTGCGCGGATCGCAGCGTCGCCCACTGAACGACCCGTGCGGCACCACGGGTGCGCGGCGCGACGCGCGTGGCGCATGCGCGGCAGGACAATGGACTATGAACACCATGAAGCCCCATGCCTCCCCGGGCCGCACCGCCCTCGCCGTCGTGCTCGTCGCGGCCGCCTTGGCAATGGCCGGCTGCAGCGCTCGGATCACCTTCTCGCCCGACGCGGCCGTGCGGGTGACCGTCTCGGCCCAGGCCGAGGGCGGCCTCCTGGTGGTCCGCGTGCCGGCGTCGCGGCCGTCGGCCGGGATCGACGTCCGCACCCGCGACGGCGGGGTCTTTCACATCCCGCCGGGGCACTACCCGCCGCCGGGCCAGTGCCGCATCTGGCGGCCGGGCGTGCCACCGGGGCAGCAGGAGCCGCCCGGCGACTGCGACGACCTCGAGAGGCGTGTGCCAGCGAACGCGGCCCTCGTGATCGGCTGATCCGTCCTCGGGCCACGGCGGCTCGAGGCGTGGGTCGAAGGGAGGCACGGCTCCCGTGGTCGAGTTGGCCCCCCACGTGTGGCAACTGCCCCTGCTGCCGCTGAACGGCGTCAACGCCTACCTCGTCGGCGACGTGATCGACGACGCCGGCACCCCATGGACCGAGCGCCGGCTCCTCACGGCGCTGGAGGGCCGCCCCCTGCACGCCCATCTGCTCACCCACGCGCATCCCGACCACCAGGGCGCCAGCGCGGCCCTGTGCGAAGCCAGATCCATCCCGCTGTGGTGCGGCGCCGGCGACCGCGCCGCCGCCGAGACCGCGGTCTTCTCGGAGACCTGGCGCGGTCGCCCCCATCCCGTCCTGCTTCTCGCCGACCGGCTCGGCGGTCCCGGGCACCGCGTCGACCGCGCGCTGCACGAGGGCGACCGCGTCGCGGATTTCGTGGTCATCGAGACGCCCGGGCATACCCCCGGGCACGTCTCGCTGTGGCGGGAGACGGACCGGGTGGTCATCCTCGGCGACGTCGCCTCGTACCGCAACCCGCTGTCGCTCAGCCCCGGCCTGCGCGAGCCGTCGCGGCTCGTCACGCGCGATCCGCTCGAGAACCGCCGGTCGATCCGCAAGATCGCCGCGCTGCGTCCGCGGCTCGTCTGCTTCGGGCACGGCCCGCCGCTGGCCGACGGGGAGCGCTTCGTGCGCTGGGCCGAGGCACTGGAGACGTAGGGCAGCGCCGCGGCGCGCGGCGCCCGCTGCCGGGCCGCGACGCGGCGGACGCCCTTGATCATCGGGTACGCTTGCCCGACCCTCGGGTTCGCCGGCCGTGCGCCGCCCGCGAGCGTTTCCTGGTGGCGCCACGCGCGGCCGCGGCGAGGACGCGGTGCCGACGGGGGCTGGAGCGAGGAGGCGCTGTGCAGCACGGGGTCCTGATCTCGGGCGCGTCGACGGGGATCGGCAGGGCGTGCGCCCTAGAGCTCGCGGGGCGCGGCGTCCGGGTCTTCGCCGGGGTGCGCCGGGCGGAGGACGGCGAGGCCCTGCGGGCGGCGGGCGGCAGCCACGTGGTGCCCCTGCGGTTGGACGTGACCGACGCCGCGACGATCGCGGCGGCCGTCGAGGCGATCGCGGCGGCGAACGGCGAGCGTGCCCTGTCGGGCCTGGTCAACAACGCCGGCATCGTCGTCGCCGGGCCGCTCGAGTTCCTGCCCGTCGACGCGCTGCGGAGGAGCCTCGAGGCCAACGTCGTCGGCCTGCTGGCCCTGACGCAGGCCTGCCTCCCGCTGCTGCGCGCCGGGCGCGGCCGGATCGTCAACATGAGCTCGATCTCGGGCCGCTTCGCGTCGCCGCTGCTGGGGCCGTACGCCGCCTCGAAGTTCGCGGTCGAGGCGCTCAGCGACGCGCTACGCCGCGAGCTCGCGCCGTGGGGCATCCCCGTGGCGCTGGTCGAGCCTGGGGCGGTCGCCACGCCGATCTGGGAGAAGTCCGCGGCTTCCGCCCAGGCGCTGCTCGACGGCCTCCCCGCCCAGGCGCACGGGTACTACGGGGCCGACGTCGAGCACGCGAGGCGCCGGGCCCTGCGCGCCGCACGGACCGGCATCCCGGCCGAGGCGGTGGCCACCGTCGTGCACGCGGCCCTCACCGCCGCGCGGCCGAGAACGCGCTACCTCGTCGGGCGCGACGCCCGGATCGGCGCCCTCCTGGCTCGCTGGCTGCCCGATGGGGTCCTCGACCGCTTCGCCCGGCGCACGCGGTCCAGCGCCGGGTACCGGGACGGCTGACGCCGCGCTCCCGCCGAGCGCCACGCCCACGCGGCGCTAGATGATCCCCAGCTTGCGGGCGCCGTCCGTGAGCACCTCGACGCCGCGGTCGATCTCCTC
>JAABRV010000179.1 GCA_011390735.1 Trueperaceae bacterium
CCGCCGCCCAGGAGGTCGCGCGCTTCGGCGGGCGGTTGGCGCTGGTGGCGCGGAGCGGGGCCAAGGCGCGCGCCGTCGCGGCGCAGCTCGAGCAGGACCATGGGTCCGTGGTCGACGTCTTCGTGGCCGACTTCGCGCGCCTCCGCGACGTCCACCGCGTCGCCGAGGAGCTTCTCGAGCGCCTCGACCGGATCGACGTCCTGATCAACAGCGCCGGCGTGCACTGCACGCGCCGGCAATCGTCCGCCGACGACCACGAGCTGGTCTTCGCCGTCAACCACCTCGCCCCCTTCGTCCTCACGCGCCGGCTGCTGCCGCGCATGCGCGCCGCCGGCACGGGGCGCGTCGTGCAGGTGAACTCGCAGGGGCACCGCTTCGGCGGTCTGAACCTGGCGGACCTCGACTGGCGCCGGCGCTTCTACGTCGGGCTGTTGGCCTACGGCGCCTCGAAGACGGCCCAGCTGCTCTCGGTCTGGGAGCTCGCCGACCGGCTCGAAGGGAGCGGCGTGACGATCGTTGCCATGCATCCGGGCCAGGTGCACTCGGGCATCGGCCAGAACAACGGGCCGCTCTACCGCGCCTTCCATCGCTTCGTCGTCGCGCCGTTCCTGGCGGAAACGCGCGTGGCCGGCGAGTCGCTGCACCTCTTGGCCGCCGCGCCCGAGCTCGAGGGCGTGAGCGGGCGCTACTTCAACCGCACGCTCCCCGAGAAGCCCGCGCCGCACGCGCTGGACCGAGACGTGGGCCGCCAGCTCTGGGCGACGACGATGGACCTGACGGGGGTGCCCGATGACCTATGACGTGCTCGTCGTCGGCGGCGGGGCCGCCGGACTGACCGCCGCGGCCTACGCGGCGCGCGCCGGGCGGTCCGTTGCGCTCTTCGAGCGGCAGGCGCGGCTGGGCGGGCTGGTGCAGTCGGTCAACCGCGACGGCTTCGTCTTCGACATGGGGCTGCGGGCGGTCGAGAGCGCCGGGATCGTGCTGCCGATGCTCGAGGAGCTCGGGCTGCACCTGGAGTACGTCCGCAGCCCGGTGTCGGTCGGCATCGAGGACCGCATGATCCGGGTCGACTCGAAGGCCTCGCTCGCCGACTACCGCGACCTGCTGGTGCGCACCTACCCCGACCGCACCGCCGACGTCGACCGGATCATGGCGCTGATCGAGCGGATCATGCGCGACATGGACGTGCTGTACGGGATCGACAACCCGCTCTTCAAGGACCCGATGCGCGACCGCCGCTACCTCTTCGGCACGCTGCTCCCGTGGATGGTCCGCTTCGTCGCCACCATCGGGCGCATCAACCGGATGTCGGGCCCGGTGGAGGACCTGCTCGACGAGCTGACCGACGACGTCGGCCTCAAGGGCATCATCGGCCAGCACTTCTTCAAGGGGACGCCGGCCTTCTTCGCGATGAGCTACTTCAGCGTCTACCTCGACTACCTCTACCCCCGCGGCGGCACCGCGGCGCTCATGGGGCTGCTCGAGGGCTTCGTTCGGGACCACGACGTCGACGTCCGCACCCAACAGCCGATCCTCGCGGTGGACCCCGAGGCGCGGACGGTCACCGACCGCGACGGCGCCGTCCACGGCTACGGGACGCTGGTGTGGTGCGGCGACCTCAAGGCGCTCTACCGCGCGATCGACGCCGAGGCCATCGCCGACCCGCGCCTGGCCCGCGCCGTGGTCGCCCGCCGCGCCGAGCTCGAGGCGTGCCGCGGCAGCGACTCGGTGCTCTCGCTCTTCCTGTCGGTCGACGAGCCGCCGGCCACCTTCGCGGCGGTCTCCGAGGGCCACCTGTTCTACGCGCCGGACGCGCGCGGCCTCGGCGACCTGCATACGCGGGGCTTGGAGGAGCTCCTGGCGCGCCACGCCGACGGTCCGCTGCCCGAGGAGCCGGTCAAGACCTACCTCGACGCGTTCTTCGCCCGCACCACCTACGAGGTCTCGATCCCCGTCCTCAAGGACCCCACGATGGCGCCGCCGGGCAAGACGGGCGTGATCGTCAGCACGCTGTTCGACTACCGGCTCACCCGCCGGATCCACGAGGCCGGCTGGACCGCCGCCTTCCGCGACCACGCCGCCGAGGCGATGATCGCGGCGCTCGAGGCCCGGCTCTACCCGGGGCTCGGCGCGAAGGTCCGGTCGCGCTTCATGACCACGCCCGTCACGCTCGAATCGGTCACGGGCAACACGGACGGCGCCATCATCGGCTGGGCCTTCGATGGCCCGCGCATGCCGGCGATCCACCAGATGCAGAAGGTCGCGAGCTCGGTGCGGACGCCCATCGCGGGCGTCCTACAGGCGGGGCAATGGGCGTATAGCCCCGGCGGCGTGCCGATGGCGATCTTGACGGGGAAGCTCGCGGCGAACCGGGCGGTGAAGGGCGCTCGCCGCTGACGGCGCTCAGGTCAGGTCGCGCAGCACCTCGGCCACCGCCATCACGTCCTCGCGGGTGCAGTCGAACTGCCCCACCTGGACGCGGATGACGAAGCGTCCGGCGTGGCGCGTCTGGGTGAGGTAGACGCGACCGTCGTCGTTGATGCGGGCGAGCAGCGCCTCGGTGGCCGCGTCGCCCTCGGTGCGCGCGAAGGTGAAGAGCGAGAGCACGGGCGCCGTGACGACCTCGAACCCGGGTAGATCCGCGATCACGGTCGCGAGCTCCTGCGCCCAGGCCACGTGGTCGCGGATGCGGCGGCGCAGGCCGGAGAGGCCGTAGGCGCGCAAGGTGAACCAGAGCTTGAGCGCGCGGAAGCGCCGGCCCAGCGGCACCGTCCACTCGTTGAAGTTGGTGATCCGGTCCGGCCCCTCGTGCCCGAGGGTCTGCAGGTACTCCGGGCGGAGGCCGAGCGTGCGCACCTGCGGCACGGGGTCGGCGAGGAACTGCACCGCGCAGTCGAACTGCGCGCCGAGCCACTTGTGCGGGTTGAAGACGATGCTGTCGGCGCCGTCGACGCCGGCCCACAGCGGGCGGAACTCGGGGCAGATCATGGCGGAGCCGGCCCAGGCGGCGTCGACGTGGGTGTAGAGCCCGTGCGCCTTGGCGACCGCGAGTGTTTCGGCGATCCGGTCGCAGGCGCCGATCGAGGTGCCGCCCGTGGCCAGGATCACCCCGGCGGGCCGGTAGCCGGCCGCGAGGTCGGCGCGGATGGCGGCGTCGAGCGCGGCCGTGTCCATGGCGTGGGACGCATCGGTCGGGACCTTGACCAGGTTCGCCTGACCGATGCCGGCGATGCGGGCGCCCTTGTCGATCGAGCTGTGCGTCTCGGCGGAGGCGTAGATCCGCAGCACCGGCTGGCCGGCCAGACCGGCCTCGTTGCCCTGCCAGCCGGTCGCGATCTCGCGCATGGTCAGGATGGCGGCGAGCGTCGCGGTGGTGGCGCTGTCGTGGATGGTGCCGCGGAAGTGCGGCGCCAGGCCGAGGGCGTCGCGCAGCCAGCGGACCATCACCTCCTCGATCTCGGTCGCGGCGGGTGACGTCTGCCACAGCATCGCCTGGGCGGCGATGGCGTTGGCGAGCTGCTCGGCCCACATCGACGCCGGCGCGGCGTTCGCAGGGAAGTAGGCGAAGAACCGCGGGTGCTGCCAGTGCGTCATCGCGTCCGGGACGATGTCCTCGAAATCCGCGAAGATCCGCTCGGGCGGCTCGGGCTCCTCGGGCGCCCGCTCGGGCAGGCGGGCCGCCGTGGCGCCGGGGGTGGTCTGGGCCCGCACGGGCCGGTCGCGCAAGGTGGCGTGGTACGCGTGCGCCCAGTCGGCGGCGCGCTTGGACCAGTCGCGGAGCTCGTCGTGGTTCATGGGGGTCCTCGCGTTCCGGTGGGGTGGCGCCGTGGGTCGACGGCGGCCGCAGTCCGATCGGTCGGCCGCAACAGCAGGATACGACGGTCGATCGCGCCGATTCCGCCTGCCCGAGGAGCGTGGTGGGGATCGGAGGACCTGGCCTCAGGCCGTGCGGCGCCGCGCGCGACGCTCTTCGAGGCCGGGGGCGACGTACCGCCCCCGGACGGCCGGCAGCAAGGCGAGCACGACGATCGCGACGGCGTTGCCCGCGGTGACGAACTGGATCGGCCAGGAGAACCCGATCATCCATGCCTGCACGGCGAGCCAGATCACGAGCACGACGCCGAGCACCACGGCGCCGGTCCAAGCCCAGTGGTGGCCGCTGAGGCGCGCGACGGCCGCCGCCCAGGGCGGCGTCGGGCGGGCCAGGAGGCCGTAGGCCAACCCGAGCGGCATCAAGCCCATGACCACCACGAGGAAGATGCCGGGCAAGACGTAGTTCGGTACCGGGATCCGCGGGAGGACGACGTCCATGCCGAGCGAGGCGCCGCTGGGGTCGCGCAGCATCGACAGGCCGCCGTACAGCCCACCGAACGCGAGGAAGAGCACGGAAACGACCAACGCCCAGAGCGCCAAGCGACGGCCCATGGTCCACCTTCTTCCGTGAGCGGTCCACGGCCGGCTCGCACCGCTCGACCCATACAGGATAGGGGCGCCGTCGGGGTTCGTGGGCTCATCCGTCCGGGTGGGCCTCGTCCTCGGTCACGCGGGTGCGGTGCATGGGGTGCGCGCAACGAGCGCGCGCGTACCAGGCGGATTCGGCTGCATCGCCCACCAGCGGGCCAACCTCCCCACGTGCGCGTCGCAGACGGCAACGCCGGCGCTGTTACGGCAGAGTGACGCCGCGATGCGCACGTTGGGGGGGACGACGCCTGGCGTCCTCCCCACGTGCGCGTCGCAGACGGCAACGCCGGCGCTGTTACGGCAGAGTGACGCCGCGATGCGCACGT
>JAABRV010000180.1 GCA_011390735.1 Trueperaceae bacterium
GCACTGACGCGACGCAGCACGGCCGTCCTCCCGGCCGGCGCGGGCGGGCCGCTCGCGGCCCGGGCGGCCCGCCCTCGCCGGCCCGCGGCCGCGCCCGTCACGCGTCGCCGGCCGCCAGCGCGTCGCCCGCGTGCACGAACGGCCGCCCGCCGACGCCCGTCAGCGCCACCGCGCCCATGGCCGCCAGGCTGACGACCAACGCGACGCCTCCGCCGACCCACGGCACACGCTCGACGATGCCGAGCGCCAGACCGACGTCGAAGCCACCGAAGGCGGCCAGCCACACGGGCCGGTCGGCCCAGGTCGCGAGCGGCCCGCCCGCGAGCGCGCGCGCGATGGCGTACCCGACGGCGGCCCAACCGGTGCCGACGGCGACCACGCCGAGCACCAGCACGAGGAGCGTCGCCGGGATGAGCACGATCGTGAAGGCCATGATCACCGCCGCGATCGACCCGACGAGGAACACCAGCACGCCGAGCGACGCCGCCACGGGGAAGTGCCGCCCCGCGGCGTCCGCCATCGCGGCGAGGCGGCGCGGCGCCCAGCGGGCCCAGGCCGCGGCCAGCGCGGCGGTGGCCAACGCCTGCAGCAGCACGCGCCACCAGCCTCCACCGCGCGGCTGGGTGGTGCCCGCGGGCAGCCCGAGCCCGACCGTGACCTCGCCCTCGACGAGCGCGTCGGGGTGCCGCTCCAACGCCGTGCCGGCGCCCAGGTCGCCCTGGATCGCGGCCCAGGGTCCCAGCCGCAGCTCGCCGCCCGGCGCCAGCACGTCGCCCGTGACCAGGCCGTCGATCGTCAACGAGCCGCCCAGGAGCAACACGGGCCCGTCCGTGCGCGAGCCGGGCGCCAGCAGCACCTCGCCGCCGGTGATCAGCAGCGCGCCCGCCTGGCGCGCGCCGTCGACGACCACGTGCCGGTCGGCCCGGACCCAGGTGACGCCGAGCAGCGCGTCGTCGCAGCCGGCGAGCAGCAGGGCGATCAGGGCGAGCGAGACCGCCGAACGCCGCACCGCGCTCGCCGGCCGGCGCGCCGCCCCCTGACCCGGTGCCCGGCCCGGCGACCGCCTCACGCCGGCGCCTCGGCCCGCGGCCGGGGCCACACGATGACGACCAGCAGCACGAGGAAGGCCGGCAGGGCCACCCCGTTCACCAGCGCGACGTGGCGCTCGAACGGGACGCCGGCGGCGGCCCAGCGGAGCGCCAGCGCGGTGGCCAGGAAGGTCGCCGTCCAGGCCGACGCCGCCACGCCCAGCGCCGCGTGCAGGCCGATCGTGTCGGGCGTGGAGAGATCGGCCCACACCGCGAAGGTCACCACCGTGTAGAGGCTGACGGCCACCGCGTAGAGGATCGGGATGCCGAGCGCGCGGCCGTCGCCGAGGCCGAGCTGGGCGTCGAACTGGTAGCCGAGATGCACCAGCACGAACGCCCCGAGCACCCAGGCCAGCAGGGCGCGCTCACCGAGCGCGCCGTAGAGCGTCCCGCCGACGAAGGCCGCGACGACGTGGGCCACGGCGATCGCCACGCGCGGACCCCAGGACGCGGAGCGCCACGTCTCGGCGACGTAGAACGGCGTGTCGACGAGGCGCAGGAACCCGAGGCTGTCCACGAAGAACACGACGAACAGCAGCACGAGGACCGCCAGCAGCCGGCCCCGCGCGTCGGCGTGGACGCGCGCGGACCCGCGCAGGTAGCGCCCGATGCCGAACGCGGGCCGCTCGTGCTGCCGCGACCAGGCGCGCACGAGCGGCCAGTCGCGCCACGCGAGCGCCGCCAGCGCCGCCGTACCGGGCAGCATCCCCACGGTGAAGGTGCGGGCCAGGGGTTCGATCGTCCAGTCGCCGCTCCCCAACGGCGCGAACGCGTACGCGATGGCCGTCACGCCGGCCGCCGCCAGGCCGCGGCGACGCACCGGCACCAGATGGACGGCGAGCGAGAAGGTCACGGGAACGCCGACCCCCAGCGCGAGCGCGGTGAGCAGCACCCAGGCGAGGAAGGCGCCCTCGGAGGCCACCAGCGGCGCGAGCATGGTCAGCAGCGTCTGCCCCGCGACCACCCCGGTGGCGATGCGCAGCATGCGGACGAGGTCACGGCCGACGCCGGCGCGCCCCATCCACACGCCCACCGCGACCGCGACCGCGGCGGTGACGATCGCGAGCATGGCCATCGCGCCCGCGACCTGCGCGTCGTCGAGCCCGACGAGCCGCCGGCCGAGGTCGGTGACGCCGAGCTGGACGAAGGTGACGTTGTAGGCGTAGCCGGCGGCCATCAACGCCACGAAGACGAGGATCCCGACGGCCGTCGCGCCGCGAGGCGCCTCGCCCTGGTCGGCACCGGGAGCGTCGGAGATGGCGACCACGCCTCAGGATACGCGTCGGAAACGGCGGCGGGGGCCACGCCCTGGGCGCCGTGCCGACGGGCGTGGATCGCCTGCTCGGCGTCCGCGAGACGTCATCGGCCGCGAACCGACACGGGCTCGCCCCAGTCGGCCAGCTCCGCCCGGTGGCTGAGCAGCCACACCTGCCTGCCCCCGGCGGCGGCCGCGCGCAGCGCCGCGCGCACGGCCGCCAATCGCTCCTGATCCCAGTTGAGCAGGGGGTCGTCGAGCACCAGCGGCAGGGCCACGTCGTCGGCCATGAGGTCGGCGACCGCGAAGCGCAGCGCCAGCGTCAACTGGTCGCGCGCGCCCTGCGAGAGCTGTGCGGCGGCGAGGGGGCGGCCGTCGCGCTCGATCACCTCGGCCTCGAGCGCGTCATCGAGCCGCACCCGGCGCCCGGGGACGCCGCCGAAGGTCGCCAGCTGCGCCGTCGCGGCCGCCTCCAACCGGCGCGCGTGGTCCGCGCGGAAGCCCTCCGCGGCCGCCGCCAGCTCGTTGGCGGCGAGCGCCAACGCGTCGCGCTCCAGCGTCCACTGCGTCACCTCCGCGCGGGCGTCGGCGATCTCGAGCTCGACGGCCGCCACGTCGACCGGATCCGAGCCCTGCGCGCGCACCAGCGCCTCCTGCGCCGCCGATGCCGCGTGCTGGGCCGCCTCGGCCGCCAGCTCCGCCTCCTCCGCCGCGGCCCGGGTATCCGCGAAGGCGGCGTCGATGCCGGCCCGCTCGGCGACCTCCGACGGCGCCGACGCCGCCAGCTCGGCGGCCGGGAGCGACGGGTGCGCGACCACCAACTCGCGCCAACTCCCCCGCGCCTGTGTCGCCTCCCAGCCGGCCGCCTCGGCCGTGGCCGCGAGCGCGGCCGCGTCGGAGGCGCCGACGGCGTGCAGGTGGGCGTCGAGCCTCGCCGCCGCGGCGTCCGCCTGGGCGACCGCCTCGGAGCGCCGGCGCCAGGCGTCCCGCAGGCCGCCCGCGTCGCTGGGGAGGTCCTCGCCGCGGCCACCCGCCAGCGCCGCGGCGGATGCCGACGCGACCGCCCCGCGGGCCCTCGCGACGGCGTCCTCCGCGGCCAGGACGGCACGCTCGTGCTCGCGCGCGACGCGGACGGCCTCCTCCTCCGCGCGCTCGCGTCTCAGGCGCGCCTCGCGCCGCTGGGCGGCCGCCTCGTCGGCCCGCACCGCCGCCTCCCGCCAAGCGCGCCAGGTGGCGCCGCCGACGCGGGCCAGCCAGTCGTCGAGCTCCGCGACCGAGGCGTCCTCGCCCAACGCGCCCTGCGCATTGGCCCAGGCCCAGACGCGCGCGCCGTCCGGGCCGGCGCCGGACGCGGGGGCCTCGTCGCGCAACGCCGGCACGTCCGGCACGCCCCGCGCGTCGCAGGCCAGCGGGCCGTCCGCCGCGCCCAGCGAGCGGGCCGCCGCGCCGGCCCGCTCGACCGCGTCCGCGAGCTCGCGCGTGCAGCGCTCGAAGTGCTCGTTGGCGAGGCCGAGGTCGACGTCGTCGTCGGCGCCCGCAGCGATCAGCGCTTCGCGCCAGGGCGCCCAGCGCTCGCGGAACGCCGCGGCGCCGGCACGGACCTCCGCCAACCGGGCGGCCGACGACCGCTCGCCCGCGGCGAGCTCCGCCAGGTCGTCACGCCGCAGTTCGAACGCCTCGCGCCGTCGCGCCAACTCGCGCCGCCGGTCGTCGTCGCCGTCCAGCAGGGCCTCGCCGGCCCTCACGCGGGCGTCCAGCCGGCGGCGCGCGCGGGCCAGGGCAGGGCGGCGGGGCCACGCGAGGAGCCATGCGAACCCGATCGCTGCGGCCGCGGCCCACGGCCAGCCGCCCTCGACGCCCGTCACCCGGGCGACCCCCAGCGCCGCGCCGGCAGCGGCCAGCGCGCCGATCCAACGCCACGGCGCCCAGGCGTCGGGGCGCTCCTCGGCGCGGGCGAAGGCGACGAGGTCCGCCGCGGCGTCGCTCGCCAGCGGGGCGACCTCGCCGAAGCGCTCGTCCGCCTCGTCGAGCCGCGCGCGCCACCCGCGCCAGGCGGCCTCGGCCTCCTGCAATCGCGCGGCCCAGGCGGCGACCTCCGCGCGGTGGCCGCGCAGATCGGCTCGCTCCTCGTCGTCGAGGGCGGCCAGCGCCCGGACCGGCGTCAGGTCCACGACCGCCGCCGCGGCCCGGGCCCGCTCGCGCCGCACGGCCGCCAGGCCGTCGCGCCAGCGCCGCGCCGCCGACTCGGCGCCGGCGACCGAGGCGGTGGCGGTGCCCTCCGCCGCGCCGCCCCCCGACCGCGCGCCCGGCGCGAAGGCGCCACCGGCC
>JAABRV010000181.1 GCA_011390735.1 Trueperaceae bacterium
GCAGACGCCGACGCCCTCCCAGCCGACGAACACCAGCACCAGCGAGTCCGCCAGCACCAACACGAGCATCGAGGCGACGAAGAGGTTGAGCAGCGCGAAGTAGCGCGCGTTGCCCTCGTCGTCGCGCATGTAGTCGATCGAGTAGACGTGGATGAGCAGGCCGACGCCGGTGATGACCAGCAGGAAGGTGGCCGAGAGCGCGTCGACGACGACGCCGACCGACACGTCGAGGCCGGCGACGGGCAGGAACGACCAGAGGGTCAGCGCGACGCCGGCCTCGCGCCCGATCAGGCCGACGAAGGCGATCAGCGAGACCGCGAAGGCGGCACCGACCGCGAGGCTGGCCACGATCCCGGGCAGCGGCTCGGGCCAGCGGCGACCGAAGAAGCCGATGGCGAGCGCCCCGGCGAGGGCGAAGAGCGGGGCCAGCGCGGCCCAGGCGACCGGATCGGACCAGGTACCGTTCACAGCCGCACCTCCGCGAGTCCGTCGACGTCGGTGCTGGCGCGATCACGGAAGATCGCGATGAGGATCGCCAGGCCGACGGCCACCTCGGCCGCCGCCACCGCCAACACGACGAAGACGACCGTCTGCCCGGTCAGGCCCGCCAGGGCGTCGAAGCCGGCCCAGTGGCGGGCGTACGCGACGATGGCCAGGTTGGCGGCGTTGAGCATCAGCTCGACGCTGAGGAACACCATGATCGCGCTGCGACGGACGAGCACGCCCATCGCGCCGATCGCGAACAGGACGCCCGACAGGGCGACGTAGGCATCGGTGGGCACGTTCATCGTGGTCCTCCGGAGCCGAGGGCGCGTGCTCCCCCGGCGGCCGCGGTGCGGCCGCCGGGAAGGCCCCCACCCTTGGGTGCGCCGTGGGCCGACTCGGCCCGCCGCTGGACCAGCGCCACGGCGCCGATGACCCCGGTGAGCAGCAGCACGCCCACCAGGTGGAACGCGAGCAGCAGCTCACCGAAGAGGGCGTCGCCGATCCCGCCGGCCGACCCGCCCTGCAGGTGCAGCGACACGATCGCCGGGTCGGGCGCCGGCCGGCCGTCCCAGAAGGCGACGACGGCGATGGCCGTCGCCGTCACGACCGCGGCCGCGTAGGCGGCCCAGCGCAGGCCGGGGAGCGAGCGCCGCGGTCCGGCGTCCTGCACGTTGAGCAGCATGAGCACGAAGAGGAAGAGCACCATGATCGCGCCCGCGTAGACGATCACCTGGACGGCGGCGAGGAAGTGCGCCTCGAGCGTGACGTAGGTGACCGCCAGCGCGAGCAGCGTCCCGACGAGCGACAGGGCGGCGTGGACGGGCTGCTTGAGCAGGACCACGCCCAGGGCACCCACGACCATGACGACGGCGAGGACGACGAAGGTGGCCATCAGTAGTCCACGCCCTCGAGCTCGGGACGCGGCGGGGCGGTGAAGCCCAGCACGACGTCCTTGCCCTTGGCCGCGGCCTCGCGCCGCTGCCACTTGGCGCCCTTGACGCCCACCAGCATGTCCTCCTTGCCGTACACGAAGTCCTGGTAGCGGAAGTCGGCCAGCTCGAACTCGTGGCCCAGCACGACGGCCCCCGTGGGGCAGGCCTCCTCGCACATGCCGCAGAAGATGCAGCGCAGCATGTTGATCTCGTAGATCGAGGCGTAGCGCTCGCCCGCCGACGTGGGGTTCGCCGGGTCGTTCTCGGCCGCCTCGACGTAGATGGCGTAGGCGGGGCAGGCGGCGGCGCACAGGCTGCAGCCGATGCACTTCTCCAGCCCCGTGTCCGGGTGGCGCAGCAGGTGATGGCGCCCACGGAAGCGGGCCTGGACGGGCGCCTTCTGCTCCGGGTACTGGACCGTCATCGGCTTCTTGAACAGGTGGCCGAGGGTCACGCCCATGCCCTTGGCGATGTCGAGCACGCTCATCGTTCGCCTCCCTCGGTCACGGTCCGGTCGGTGGGCGACCAGGCCGCACGGCCGGGTCCGCCGTTGCGGGCATCGCGGTCACAGCACAAACGCGATCACCGCCCCCGTCAGCAGGGCGGCGCCGAGCGCCACCTCGAAGAGGTAGATCCAGCCGAAGCGCATGAGCTGGTCGTAACGCAGCCGCGGCAGCGTGGCGCGCAGCCAGATGAACAGGAACATGAAGATCGCCATCTTGGCGACGAGCCACACGATCGGCCAGTCGGCGCTGCCGGGGATGAGCGCGTTCATGAACGCGGGCCCCTTGTAGCCGCCCAGGAACAGCGTGCTCATGAAGGCCGCGGCGGTGAACATGTTGACGTACTCCGCCATCTGGAAGAGCGCCCACTTGATGCTCGAGTACTCGGTGAGGTAGCCCGCCACGATCTCCTGCTCGGCCTCCGGGAGGTCGAACGGGGTGCGGTTGACCTCGGCGATCCCGCTGATGACGAAGGTGACGAACGCGACGGCCAGGCCGGGCCACAGCCAGGGGCTGACCGACCACACCCCGACCTCGACGATCTCGCGCAGGTTGAGCGTGCCCGCGATCATGATGATCGTCAGCACGGAGAGCCCGAGGCCCAACTCGTAGCTGATGATCTGCGCGGCGGAGCGCAGCGAGCCGAGCAGCGCGTACTTGCTGTTCGCCGCCCAGCCGCCGAGGAAGATCCCGTAGACGCCCATCGAGGTCGCCGCGAGGACGTACAGCAGCCCGATGTCGAGGTCGACCACCCACGGGTCGAGGCCGAAGAGGCTGCCCGCGGGTCCGCCGGGGATGGCGCCGAAGGCCGAGAGCGCGAAGGTGATCGAGATCGCGGGGGCCAGGACGAAGACGAACTTGTCCGCCCGCGCGGGCATGATGTCCTGCTTGAAGATCGACTTGAGGGCGTCGGCGATCGGCTGCAGCAGGCCGAACGGCCCGGTGCGGTTGGGGCCGATGCGGTGCTGCATGCGGCCGAGGATGCGCCGCTCGATCAGCGTCATGTACGCGAACGCCCCCAGCAGCGCGACCGCCAGCAGCAGCGCCTTGAGGAACACGATCAGCAACGACTCAGCCATCAGGCCACCTCGAGCGCTCGTCGCTCCAGCGCGATCTGCTTGAGGTCGATCGGCACCAGGCCGACCGGCTCGTCGGGGGTCGCCGGCACCGTGGCCAGGCCGGCGGGGACCGCCTCGCTCGGGCGCACGACCAGCCGGCGGGGCACGCCGGCCACCGGCACGGTGACCTCGTCACCCGCCCGCAGCTTCAGCTCCGCGGCGTCGTCCGGATGCAAGCCGAGCGCCAGGCCGCCGGTGGCGGCCCGCAGGTGCGGGTTGCGGTCGAGCACCTCGGCCCGCACCATCGTCGGCACGCGCAGCGCGCCGCCGTGGGCGGGGGCCTCGTGGGCGGCGATCGCCACCCGCGCGGGGCCGCGCTTGGCGGGCGCCCACGCCCCGCGCTCGGGGAGGGCGTCGAGGTCGACGCCGAGGCTCTTCTTGAGCCAGCGCCGCGCGCTCTTGACGCTGCGCCCCTCGAGCCGCTGGCCGGCGGCCTCGCCGTAGGCCTTGACCAGACCGGTCAGGTCGCGCGACTCGCCGGCGTCGACCGGCGCGGCGCGGACCGGGAGCATGCGCCCCTCGAGGTTGACCACCGTGCCGTCCTTCTCGTAGCCGGTCGCCGCGGGCAGGACCACGTCGGCGAGGCTCGCGGTCGGGGTGATGAACGAGGCGTGCACCACCAGCAGCTCGAGCTTGGCGAGATGGTCGGCCACCGCGGGATCGACCGCGGGGTCGAGCTGCGACAGGATCAGCGCCTTGGCGCCGGTCAGCATGCCGCCGTAGGCGTAGCGCGCGTGGCTCGGCGCCACGCCCACGAGCTCGAGGCCGTAGCTGTTCGCCATCGGGCCGAGCAGCATCGGCTTGGCGCCCACCGCGCGGCAGAAGTGCAGCGCCGCCTCGGTCGCCTGCAGGCTCGCGAGCACCCAGCCGCCGAGCACGACCACGGCGGTCTCGGCCTTGGTCAGGCCCGCGACGGCGGCCGTGGCGGCCTCGGGCGACATGCCCAGGGCCTCGGCGTCGGCCGTGCCGCCCTCGGCGAGCGCCGTCATGGCACGGAAGAAGGCCTGCTCGCCGCCCGCCGGGTAACGAGCCGCCCGGCCGGCGTGGCGCATGAGGTCGACGCGCAAGGGTGCGGCGACGGTCAGGATCTCGGCGCGGCGCGGCGCGCGCTCCTTGAGGCGCAGGTCCGCGATCGGCGCACCGTGATCGAAGAGCGCCGGCGGCGTCACCCCGCGCAATGCGTCCTTGATGCGCAGGTCGACGATCGGCACCTCCTCGGTGACGTCGCCCACCACGAGGATCGCGCCGGCGACCGCCAGCTCCTGGAGCCGCGCCTGCCCGCCCGCGGCGATGACGCCGCCCGCGGGCCGCGGGGCGTGGTCGAGCTGGCCGCTGCCGATGTGGTCGGCCAGCGCGCGCGCGGCGACGCCCTCCTCGAGGGTCGCGTCGGCGCGGATGGCGACGCCGACGTCCCTGCCGTTCAGCTCGCGGAGGCGGGCGGCGACGTAGTCCATCGCGTCGGCCCAGTCGGTCTCGACGAGCTGGCCGTTGTGCCGGACCAGCGGCCGGCGCACCCGGTC
>JAABRV010000018.1 GCA_011390735.1 Trueperaceae bacterium
GCGCCAGCGGCAGCGACTCCGCGCGCAGGCTGTGGCGGCGACTGCCGGCCACCGTCGCCTCGCTGCTGGACCACGGCCCCGACCTCGTCGACCGCTTCGTCTCGGGCCGCTCCTTGCTCGCCTTCGCCCGCCGCCACGGCGGGGTGAGCGGCGAGCAGCTCCGGCGTCTCGGAGAACTCGGGCAAAGGGCGGATGCGCCCCCGACCGAGCCCCGCCCTCAGGGCGCGCTGTTCGCACAGCTCACGGCGGTGCTGGGGGAACTCGCCCACCACCGACCGCTCCTGCTGTTGCTGGACGACCTGCAGTGGATCGACCCGGCGTCGATCGACCTGCTCTTCCACCTGGCGCGCGGTCTCGGCGAGCGGCGCTGCCTGCTGCTGGGCGCCTACCGTGAGGAGGACGCGGCGCGGCCCGCACCCGGCGAGGTCCGGCCGCTGCTCGACGTCGTGGAGGAGCTGCTCGCCCGCGGCGGCGGCCGGCGGATCGACCTGACCGGCGGCGCCGGACGGGCGTTCGTCGACGCCCTGCTCGACCTCGAGCCGAACGACCTGGGCGACGGTTTCCGCGCGCGCCTCCACGGATTGACCGCCGGCAACCCGCTCTTCACGGTGGAGCTGCTGCGCGGCATGCAGCTGCGCGGCGACCTGCGACGGGACGCTGAGGGCCGCTGGACCGCGCGGCCCGGCCTCGACTGGGATGCGCTGCCCGCGCGGGTCGAGGCCGTCATCGCGCGCCGCATCGGGCACCTGTCGCCGACGTGCGCCGAACTGCTGACGGCCGGCAGCGTCGAGGGGGAGGCGTTCACGGCCGAGGTGGCGGCCGCCGTGACGGGTCGACCCCTGGCGGATACCTGCGACCTGCTGAGCCGGGAGGCGGGGCGGCAGCACCGGCTGGTGACGGCGACCACCTGGCTCGACACCGACGGGCGCCCGGTCGCGGGCTACCGCTTCCGGCACGGGCTGTTCCAGTCGTTCCTCCATCAGCGCCTCGACGAGGTGGAGCGCGCACGCCTGCACGCACAGGTCGCTCGCGCCCTGCTGGCGACGCTCCCGGCCGATCCAGAGCGCCGGGTCGAGGCCGCCCCCGTGCTGGCGCACCACTTCGAGGCCGCCGGAGCGCTCGACGAGGCGATCGAGCACTACGCGGGCGCCGCACGGCACGCGGCCCGCCTGTCGGCCAACGGCGAGGCGGTCGCCCACCTGCAGACCGCGCTGCGGCTGCTGCAGGCGCTCCCCGCGACCCCGGGCCGGGACCGCCGAGAGCTCGCGCTGCAGCTGGCGCTGGGCCCACCGCTCACGGCCGCCAAGGGCTGGGCGCCGCCGGAGCTCGAGGCCGCGTACGCGCGGGCGCAGGCGCTGCTGGCCGGCCTCGAGGACGACGCACAACTCGTGGCCGCCCTGTGGCCCCTGACGCTGTTCCGCATCGGTCGGTCCGAGCACGCGCAGGTCGACGCGCTGGCCGACCGCATGGAGCGCCTCGCGGCGCGATCCGGCGACCCGGCCCTGCTCGCCCTGACGCCCTTCAAGATCAGCCCCTTCTACCAGGGCCGCTTCGCCCGGGCGCGCGACGTGTTCGAGGCCGCGAGCGCCCGTCCTGACCTCGGCCTGCAGCGCGAGCTCGCGCAGCGCTTCGGCATGGCGCCTGCGGCCGTGTCGCTGGCGTACCTGGCGGAGTGCCTGTGGATCCTCGGGTTGCCCGAGGCGGCGGAGGAGCGGGGCGCCGAGGCCCTGGCGGTGGCCGAGCGCGTCGATCACCCCATGACGACCTGCTACGTCCTGGGCCGCCACTGCTGGCGCGCCGCCACCCGCGGCGACCCCGAGGCCACCCGGCGGTTCGCCCGCGATCTCGGCGACATGGCGGGGGCCCACGGGCTCGGCGCGTTCCGCCTGGCGGCGGCCTTCTTCCTGCACCAGACCCGCGTCCGCGACGTCGCGACCGACGGCGACGCGGCGTCGTTCCTGCGGCCCATGCGCGAAGCGATCGACGCCTACCGCGCGGCCGGCACGGCCCTCAACCGGCCGGGCTTCCTCACCTTCTACGCCGACGCCTGCGGCGCTGCCGGGCGGGTCGAGAGCGGGGTCGCGGCGGTCACGGAGGCGCTGTCGGAGGCCGCCCGCAGCGGCGAGACGTGGTTCCAGGCGGAGGCCTGGCGCGTCGCCGGCGACCTGCTGCGGGTGCTGCCGGGCATGCGCCCCCGCGCCGCACACACCTGCCGCGAGCGCGCCCGCCGCGTGGCGCGGCGCCAGGGCGCCGTCGCCTTCGAGCGGCGGGCGCGGGCCTGAGGCCTAGGAACCGCGCGGCGCGAACGCCCGCGCGTCAGTGCCCGTGCGCCTCCTCGTAGGCGTCGGCCTCCGCCTTGTTGGCGTGGACGGTGCCGTCCGGGTGCTCGGGCGGGGTGTAGATCGTGTACACCTTGAGCGGCTCGCTGCTCGAGGTGTTGACGATGTCGTGCTCGGTGCCGGCGGGGATGACGACCACGACGCCGTCGGACAGCGGGTGGTGTTCGCCGTCGAGGATCGCCTCGCCCTCGCCCGCCTCGACCCGGAAGAACTGGTCGCCGTGCTCGTGGGTCTCCATGCCGATGTTCTCGCCCGGTTGCAGCGTCATCAGCACGAGCTGGAGCTCCTTGGCGGTGTAGAGCACGCGGCGGAAGTCGCCGTTCTGCAGGGTGTCGGTCTCGATGTTGGTGGTGTAACCGGCCATGGTCGCCTCCTGGGCCTTCGAGGGCTGACCCGCGCGGGACGCAACATCCAGGGTCGAAGGTCGGCCGCGATGCGACGCCCGAGCGGGGCGTACGGGCGAATCGTTCGACGACAGCATAACGCAGCGCGCCCGTGGCGGGCCGCCGAGCACGGGTCCGCCGCTGGCCCGCTGCCTACGCGCGCCGTGGGCCCGGGCCGGTCCTCAGCGCCCAGGCGCCCGGTAGATCGGGCTCATCTTGACGGCGCCGTCGAGCTCCTCGCCGGTGAGCAGCGCCACGGTCTCGAACTCCGCGACCGCGCCCGACGCGCAGATCGTGGCGGCCACGGCGGCGGCGGCGGTGTGGCTCGGCAGCTCCGCGATGATGTAGAAGTCGTTCCTGCCGAGCGCGAAGTGGTGCGACTCGACCTTCCCCTTCACCCGCTCGACGATCGCCGCCACCGCCGCGCGACGGGCCGTGCCGCCCTCCTTCAGGATGCCGTTCTGGCCTTGCGTGCTGTAGGCGCCCGTGAACATGAACTTCGGCATGTCTGCTCCTCGTCGCCGACGTGATCACCGGTCGTGCCGGCCTCGGCCGGATCGGCGCATGTGACGAGGATACGCGACGACGTCGCGGGTTGCCGCGGATCGGCCGAGGTCAGTTCCCGAGGTCCTCCTCTTCCATCTCCGGCTCGTACGCCCCCATGCGCGCGGCGGCGACCATGCGGGCGCGGTGCAGGAAGGCCCGCTGGGCGGCGGCCACGTTCTCGGGCTTCCCGCCCCAGGCCTTCAGCGGGGCGGCCTGCAGGCCACGGCCGTACGAGAAGGTCAGCTCCCAGGGGGCGCCGACGTCGTTGGCGAGGCGGTTGATGGCGTCGAGGTTGCGGGTCGACTCGTCGTCGCCCTGGCCTCCCGAGAGGAAGGCGATGCCGGGGACCGCCGCAGGCACGGTCTGCAGGAAGCACGCCAGCGTCATCTCGGCGACCTCGTCGGGCGTCGCGCGGTCGCTCGCCGACTTGCCCGACAGCACCATGTTCGGCTTCAGGATCATGCCCTCGAGGGCCACACCCTGGTGGCTGAGCTGGTAGAAGACCTCGCGCAGCGTCGCCTCGGTGGCGTCGAAGCAGGCCTCGATGTCGTGGTCACCGTCCATCAGGACTTCGGGTTCCACGATGGGCACGAGGCCCGCCTCCTGGCACAGCGCGGCGTAGCGCGCCAGGGCGTGGGCGTTGACGTCGATCGCGTAGGTCGTGGGACGCTCGTCGCCGATGTGCAGCACGGCGCGCCACTTGGCGAAGCGCGCACCCAGCTCGCGGTACTCGGCCAGCCGCCCGCGGAGGCCGTCGAGCCCCTCGGTCACGGTCTCGTCGGGCGCGCCCGCCAGCGGCTTGGCGCCCGCGTCGACCTTGATGCCGGGGATCACGCCGGCGGCGGTCAACAGCTCGACCAGCGGCGTGCCGTCGGCCGCCCGCTGCCGCAGGGTCTCGTCGTACAGGATGACGCCGCTGATGGTGCGCTCGAAGCCCTCGCTGCGGAACAGCAGCTCGCGGTAGTCGCGGCGGTTCTCCTCGGTGTTCTCGGCGCCGATGGAGGCGAGGCGCTTGGCGATCGTGCCCGTGCTCTCGTCCGCGGCGAGGATGCCCTTCCCCTCGGCCACCATGGCCTGGGCGGTGCTCCAGAGGTCGTCGGTGCGCGGGTCGTCGCGTTCCATGGCTCGCTCCTCCCGGGGCGCGACACCAGGGCCGCGCCCCCAACCGTTCATGATAGCGGCCCGGCGGCCGCCTTGGCGGGCGCGAACACCACGACCGACCAGCCCGGTCCCGGCGCGACGGGCTGCTCGACCGCGTGCAGCGAGAAGTCGCCGTCCGGGGCCACGCCGCCGAGCAGCACCCAGTCGCGACCACGCTCACCGAGGCGGGCCTCGAGGTCCTTGATGCTGTTGCGCTCGCCGAGCCGCTTCGTCTGCACCGTCCAGCCACCGTCGAGACGGCCCTCGAGCGTCTCGAAGTCCGCTTCCGCGTGGAACGCGAGGTAGCCCCGCTGCTGCAGGGTCATGCGCCGCTCGCTGCGGTCCGATTCCTGGTGCGTGGCCAGCTGGAAGGCCCGGTGCCGCCCGAAGCTCGGGCCCAGGGCGCGGCAGACGAGCGCGTTGTAGAAGTCGTTCGACGTCGCGCACAGCAGGTGGCCCAAGTGGTGGGTCTCGAGTTCGTCCTCCGCGTGCTCGGAGAGCACCTCGCCGTAGTAGGTCGGGATCTCCGCCATGCGGAAGGCGCCGAGCCGGGCGTACGCGCCGTCGGCGATCAGCACCTGGACGCCCAGGCGCTTCAGGGCCTCGGCCAACGCCAGCGTCCAGCGTGACGCCCCCACGATCAGCACGCCATCGCTGTCCTCCGCCGCCAGGCCCAGGCGGCGGGTGAGCGGGCCGATCGTCAGGCCGTGGGCGAGCACCGTCACGACGATGATGACGAACACGAGTGGCAGCAGCCGCTCCGCGTCCGTGTAGCCGGCGTCGAGCAGGGCCGGCCCGAAGATGCTCGCCGTCGCCGCCGCCACGATGCCGCGGGGGGCGATCCAGCCGAGCAGCTGCTTGTCCTCCCGCCGCACCGGCGCGCCCATCGTGGCCAGGGCGATGGCAAGCGGCCGGACGAGCAGCAGGACGGCCGCGACGAACGCGATGGCGTGCACGTCGAGGAGGGCGAACTGCTCGAGCTCCAGCTGCGCTGGGATGACGATGAACAGCACCGACAGCAGCACGACGGTGAGGTTCTCCTTGAAGTGCCGCAGCGAGTCGCGCTCGACGAGGCGCATGTTGCCGATCACCAGGCCCATGACGGTGACGCTCAGGAGGCCGGCCTCGTGCTGGAAGAGGTTGCTCGCCCAGTAGACGGCCAGCACCAGCACCGTCAGCAGCGGCGGCTTGAGGTGCTCGGGCACCGCGCCGCGGCGGAACGCCCAACCGGTCGCCCAGCCGCCGGCGCCCCCTAGCGCGGCGGCCGCCAGGAGCGCACGCCCCAGGCTGGCGGCGGTGTCCGCCCAGCCGCCACCGGTCGAGGTGAAGAACTGGAAGGTCAGGACCGCGAGCAGCACGCCGATCGGGTCGTTGACGATGCCCTCCCACTTGAGCAGCGCCGCGGAACGCTTGTTGAGGCGGGCCTGCCGGATGAGCGGCAGGATGACGGTCGGACCCGTCACCACCAGGATCGCGCCGAGGACCAGGGCGACGGGCCACGACAGACCCCCGAGGTAGTGGGCGGCGAGGGCCCCGAAGAGCCAGGCCAGCGGTGGCCCGAGGACCGTCAGGCGGCCGACGCCGTGCCCCACGCGGCGCAGCTCGCCGAGCCGCAGGTCCATGCCGCCCTCGAAGAGGATGATCGCCACGCCGAGACCGATCCACTCCGCCAGCGCGGCCCGGTCGGGACCGAGGTCGATGACCCCGGTGAGCGGGCCCAGCACGAAGCCCGAGGCGATGAGGACGACGATCGCCGGCAGCCGCAGGCGCCACGCGAGCCACTGGCTCGCCAACCCGACGCCCAGGATCGTCAGCAACATCGTCGCCCCGTGCACGGCACCAGCCTACGCCAGCGGCGGCCCCATCCGGGGCCATCGGCCGGCGCACCGCGCGCGGGCGGGCGCCCGCCGCCCGCCCGGTAGACTCCGGGGCATGCACCTCTACCTCGACTCCGCGGACGCGAACGAGCTCGCCCGCGTCCTCCCGAGCCCGCTGGTGGCGGGCGTCACCACCAACCCGACGCTCATGCGCCGCGCCGGCCTCGGGTGGGACGGCCTACCGGACCTCGTGCGGCGGCTGCGCGAGCTGGGGGTGACCACCGTCCACGTGCAGGTCCGCCACGCCGACACCGACGGCATGCTGCGCGACGCCCGGGAGTATCTGGCGTTGGGCGCCGGTACGACGGTGATCACCAAGCTGCCGGCGACGCGCGCCGGGTTCGCCGCGGCCAGGGCGCTGACGGCCGACGGCGCGCCCGTCACCATGACCGCCGTCGTCGAGCCCGAGCAGGTGCTCTGGTCGGCACTCGTCGGCGCGCGCTACGCAGCGCCCTACCTGGGGCGCATGGACGAGTCGGGTCGCGACGGCCTCGCCGTCGTCGGCGCGATGCAGGCCGTCGCCCGAGCGTACGGCACGGCCTACGACCCGGCCCTCCGCCTGCTGGTGGCGAGCATCCGCTCGCGCGAGGCCTTCCGCGACCTCCTGCGGCTCGGCGTGGGCGCGGTCACGGTGCCCGTGCCCCTGTTCGAGGCGTTGACGACACACGAGGCGACCCTCGCGGCCGAGCGGGCGTTCCTCGCCGATGCCTCCTGAGCGGCGGGCCGTCGCGGGCGCGCATCGCGGCGGGTGTGCCGTGCGCACCGGGGTGGTGACGCGGCGGGCGGCCCGAGGGGCACCCGGGACGTAACCTGGGGTGCGGGCCAGCGAAGCGCTCGGCGTGGACCAGCCAGCACGGCCGTTCACGCGCGCACGCTCCAGGGATGGTGAGCATGGACGATCCCCTCGAACGCCCAGTCGAGATCCAGATGGAGGACGCGACGCTGCACGGTGACCTCGCGGTGCCCGCCGGGGCACTCGGCGTCGTGCTCTTCGCGCACGGCAGCGGCAGCGGGCGTCGCAGCCCGCGCAACCGCTTCGTGGCCCGCGGGCTGCAGCAAGCGGGCTTCGCGACGCTGCTGATGGACCTCCTGACGGAGGAAGAGGAGCGCATCGACGACGTCACCCATCACCTGCGTTTCGACGTCGCGTGGCTCGCGGGTCGCCTGACCGGGGCCATGGCGTGGCTGGCCGACGACGTCGAGACGGGTTCGCTCCCGCTGGGGCTGTTCGGCGCCAGCACGGGCGCGGCGGCCGCGCTGATCGCGGCCGCCCGCCGCCCCGAGGCGGTGGCCGCCGTGGTGTCGCGCGGCGGCCGACCCGACCTCGCCGGCGGCCTGCTCGCCGCCGTTCGCGCGCCTACCCTGTTGGTCGTCGGCGGGAACGACACGAAGGTGATCGAGCTCAACGAGCAGGCCCAAAGCGCGATGACGGCCCACAACCGCCTGGCCATCGTGCCGGGCGCGGGTCACCTCTTCGAGGAGCCGGGGACGCTGGAGTCGGTGGTCGACCTGGCCAGCGGCTGGTTCGCCGAGCACGTGCGCATCGCATAGTGCAAGACGCCGTCGCGCTCGACACGCTCCGCACCACCCTCGAGCGCCAGCTCCGCGCCGCCCTCGCGATGCTGCGCGACGCGGTCGAGCGCTGCCCCGAGTCGCTCTGGGACGACCCCGCGCCGACCAACGCGTTCTGGCAGATCGCGTACCACACGCTGTACTTCACGCACCTCTACCTGCAGCCCGGCGAGGCGGCGTTCCGGCCCTGGCCCGGTCATCGAGCCGACGTCCAGCACCCTGACGGCATCGCCGGACCCGACGATCCCTCGAGCCCGCTGCCGCTCATCCCCGAGCCCTACACCCGCGACCAGGTGCTCGCCTACGCCACCCACCTCGACGAACGCCTGCACGACGCGCTGCAGGCTCTCGACCTGCTGTCGCCCGAGACCGGGTTCTGGTGGTACCGACCCATGTCCAAGCTGGAGCACCAGCTCGTCAACCTGCGCCACCTGCAGCACCACGCGGCGCAGCTCGCGGACCGCGTGCGGAACCACGCAAGTGTCGGCGTCGACTGGGTGAGCTCGCGGGCCGCCGACACGCCGAGCTGACGCGTCGGGTCACGCTCGCGGGCAATCCGTACCCGCTCGGTCGCGCGATGATGGGGCCACGAGACCTCGCGACCTCGCCGGGGAGGCCGCCCATCGGAGGCGAAGCGTGCACATCATCGTGCCCATCAAGCAGGTGCCCGAGACGAGCAACGTGAAGATGGACCCGGTGACGGGCACCATGATCCGCGCCGGCGTCGGCACCGTCGTCAACCCGCTCGACCTCTTCGCCATCGAGACGGCGGTCCGCCTCAAGGAGGCGCACGGCGGCCGCATCACCACGCTCACCATGGGGCCGCGCGGGGCCGACAAGGCGCTGCGCGAGGCCATGGCCATGGGCTGCGACGACGGCGTGCTGATCTCGGACCGCGCGTTCGCGGGCTCCGACAGTTGGGCGACCTCGTACACGCTCTCCCAGGCGATCCGCAAGCTCGGCGACTTCGACCTCATCGTCGCCGGCGAGCGCGCCACCGACGGCGACACCGGCCAGGTGGGGCCCGGCATCGCGGCGTGGCTCGACCTGCCGCTCGCCACCTACGTCGCCGCCATCACCCGCGTGGACCCGGCGCGTGGCCTCACGGTCGAGCGGCTCGTCGAGGAGGGCTACCAAGTGCTGGACCTGCCGTTGCCCGCGCTCATCACCGTCGTCAAGGAGATCGCCGCCCCGAGACTCCCGACCCTGCGCGGCAAGAAGCGCGCCAAGGCCGCCGAGATCCCGCTGTTCACGGCCGCCGACCTCGACCTCGAGCCCGGCTTCCTCGGCCTCAAGGGCTCCCCCACCAAGGTGGTCAAGGTCGCGACACCCAGGGTGACGCGCGGCGGCACGCTGGTCCGGGCGCCCGACGACGACGCCGTGGCCGACGCCGTCGAGCAGCTGCTCGCGTTCCTCGACGCGCGCGACCTGCTGCCGACGGGGGGCCCAGCATGAGCTTCGTCTGGACGCTCGCCGAGCAGCACGAGGGGCGCCTGAAGGCCGTGTCGTACGAGCTTTTGGGGCGCGGGCGCGCCCTCGCCGACAAGCTCGACACCAAGCTCGCGTCGCTGCTCATCGGCGACGGCGTGTCCGGCGAGCAGCTGGAGACGCTGGTGCACCACGGCGCCGACGAGGTGTACGCCATCCAGGACCCGCGGCTCGCCGAGTTCACCTGCGAGACCTACAGCAACGTGCTCGTCCACCTCATCAAGACCTACCGGCCCAGCGTCATCCTGGCGGCGGCCACCTCGACCGGACGCACGCTCATGCCGCACGTGGCCGTGCGCAGCCACGCGGGCCTCACCGCCGACTGCACCGAGCTCGACATCGAGCCCGGCACCGGCCACCTGCTGCAGACGCGCCCGGCGATCGGCGGCAACATCATGGCGACGATCAAGACGCCCGACCACCGGCCGCAGATGGCGACGGTGCGGCCCAAGTCGAGTCGCCCGCTGCCCGCCGACCCCACCCGCGCCGGGCGCGTGATCGAGGTGCCGCTCGACGACGTCCTGGTCGACGAGCGCGTGAAGGCGCGGGGCTACCGCGGCGACGCCGTCGACTTCGTCAACCTCGAGGAGGCCGACGTCGTGATCGCCGGCGGTCGCGGCATGAAGAAGGCCGAGCACTTCGCGCTCCTGCAGAAGCTCGCGGACGCGTTCGGGGGCGCGGTGGGCGCGACGCGCGACGCGGTCGACCGCGGCTGGGTCGGCTACCCGCACCAGGTCGGCCTGTCGGGCAAGACGATCTCGCCGCGGCTGTACGTCGGCGCCGGCATCTCGGGCGCCATCCAGCACCTCGCCGGCATCAAGACCAGCGAGACGATCGTGTCGATCAACAGCGACCCGGACGCCAGCCTCCACCAGGTGGCGGACTTCGGCATCGTCGGCGACCTGTTCCAGGTCCTGAACGAACTCCAGCGGCGGCTCGACGAGCGCCTGCGCGGCGGCGAGGAGGACGGAGCATGAGCTACGGCACCGTCACCCCCGCCATCGTCGCCGAGCTCCGCGCCATCGTGGGCGACAAGAACGTCTGGACCGACGAAGCCCGCCTCGACACCTACGCCCACGACGAAACCAGCATCAGCGAATACGCCCACGCCCCAGAGGTGGTGGTCGTCCCCACCACCACCGAACACGTCGCCGCCATCGTCAAGCTCGCCAACCGCGAGCACATCCCCATCACCCCCCGCGGCGCCGGCAGCGGCCTCTCCGGCGGCGCCATCCCCCACCTCGGCGGCATCCTCATCACCTTAGAGCGCATGAACCAACTCATCGACCTCGACCTCGACAACATGACCATCACCGTCCAAGCCGGCATGGTCACCAACGACCTCGCGCACCTGGTGGCCGAGCACGGGCTCTTCTTCGCCGGCTACCCCATGAGCGTCGAAACCTGCCACATCGGCGGCAACATCGCCGAGAACGCCGGCGGCGGCAAAGCCGTCAAATACGGCGTCACCGGCCGCTACGTCCTCGGGCTCGAGCTGGTGACCCCGACGGGCGACGTCGTGTGGCTGGGCGGCAAACTCGCCAAAGACGTCAGCGGCTACGACCTCAAACAACTCGTCATCGGATCAGAAGGCACTCTCGGCATCGTCACCCAAGCCACCATCAAGCTGACGGCGTACCCCAAGGCGGCCTCCGACCTGCTGGTGCTCTTCGAGAGCCCGCGAGCGGCGATCGACCTCGTGCCCCGCATGTTGCGGCAGGGCATCGTGCCCACCGGCATCGAGTTCATGGACCGGCTCTCCTTCCAGACCAGCTGCGAGTACCTCAACGAGACGCTGCCCTACCACGACGCCGGCGCCATGCTCCTCATCGAGGTCGACGGCCACGACCCCGACGTCGTCGAACGCGACACCTACGCCATCGGCGACCTCTGCGAGAAACACGGCGCCCTCGAGGTCTACGTCGCCGAAGACCGCAACGCCATCGAACGCGTGTGGACGGTGCGCCGCAACATCCCCGAGGCCTTCAAGGTCGCCAGCCCCGTCCACAGCACCGAGGACATCGTGGTCCCCATCGCGTGCATCCCCGACGTGCTCCCCGAACTCGAGCGCCTCACCGCCGCGTACGGCATGCAGATCCCCTGCTTCGGGCACGCCGGCGACGGCAACCTGCACGCCAAGCTGGTCAAGGACCCGGCCATGGACCACGCCACCTGGCTCACGAACAAGGACGCCTGCCTGCGCGAGCTCTACCGCTTCGTGCAGGGACTCGGCGGCAAGATCAGCGGCGAACACGGCATCGGCCTCAAACGCAAGAAGTACCTCCCCGACGTCACCGACCCCGTCGAACTCGACCTCATGCGCGCCATCAAACGCGCCTGGGACCCGAACCACGTCATGAACCCGGGCAAGATCTTCGACCTGGCGCCGCCGGCAGGCGGCTGACGCGCCGAGGCGCCCGGCGAAAGCTCAGTCCACCCCGAGCGCGAACACCGAACGCTGCCGGTACACCTCGCCCGGCCGCAGCACCACCGACGGGAAGTGCGGGTGGTGGACGGCGTCCGGGAAGCGCTGCGGCTCGAGGGCGATCCCGTCCCCCTGGCGGTAGCGGCGGCCGGAGCGGCCGACGAGCGAACCGTCGAGGTAGCCGCCCGCGTACACCTGCACGCCGGGCTCGGTGGTCGACAGCCGCAGCGTGCGGCCGCTGACGGGGTCGCGCAGGCGGGCCGCCTCGACGAGCTCGTCGTCGCCCGCGCCCGCGCGGTCCAGCACGAAGCAGTGGTCGACGCCCTGCGCGCCGGCGACCTGCGCGTCGTCGGCGCGCAGCACCTCGGCCAGACGCCGCTCCCGCCGCAGGTCGTAGGGCGTGCCGGCCACGGGCCGCAGCTCGCCGGTCGGCAGCATCCCCTCGCCCACGGGCAGGAACGCATCGGCGTGCACGGACAAGTGGTGGCCGTCCACGGTGCCCGAGCCCTCCCCCGCCAGGTTCCAGTAGCCGTGGTGCGCCAGGTTGACGACCGTCGGCGCGTCGCAGCGCGCCTCGAACGCGAACTCCAGGGCGTGCCCGGCGGTCCAGACGATCGTCACCCACGCCTCGAGCCGACCGGGATACCCCTGGTCGCCATTCCCGGATACCCGCCGCAGGGACACGGAGGCCCGCTCCGGCCCCGCCTCCGTGGCCGCGATCTCCCACACGCGGGCGTGGAAGCCACCGGGCCCTCCGTGCAACTGGTTCGGCCCCTCGTTCGGCGACAACCGGTACGTGTGCCCATCCAGCTCGAAGGCCGCGCCGCCGATGCGGTTGGCGCAGCGGCCGACCACGACGCCGAAGTAGGGCGCGTTGACGAGATAGCCGGCGAGGTCGCGGTGACCGAGGACGACGTTGGCGACGCGGCCCTCTCGGTCGGGCACCCGCACCTCGAGCACGGCGGCGCCGAGGTCGCACAGCGACACGCCGCTGCCGTCCGGGGCGGCGAGGTCGAGGCGGGTGATCGGGTGGCCGTCGGGCGTGGTGCCGAGGTGGTGGGTGGCGATCTCGAGGTCGGCCATGCCCGAGGCTACCCGACGGCGCCGACGCCACCCCGCCGTTCGGCACCGAGAACCGTCCAGGACGCCGATGATGCCGGAGCCGAACCGGCGACGCGAAACGCTCTTGACGTCACGGTCATCAATCCTCTAGCATGGACGAAAGCAGTTCCAAAGGGAGTCTAAGAATTGGCGACCATCAAGGACGTCTCGCAGCGCGCACACGTCTCGCCGGCCACCGTCTCGCGCGTGATCAACGGCGGCAACGGCGTGAGCGACGTGACACGCGCGGCCGTCCTGGCCGTCATCGACGAGCTCGGCTACCAGCCGAACGCGTTCGCGCGCAGCCTGGCCACCAACCGCTCCGGGGGCATCGGCGTCGTCGTCAGCGAGGTCTCCAGCGCGGTCTACGGCGGCATCCTCCAGGGCATCGAGAGCGTCACCGAGCGCCACGGCATGCACCTGTTGGTGTCCAGCGGCCACGCGCGCGCGGAGCGAGAACGCAAGGCGTTCGAGTTCCTCCGCCAGCGCCGCAGCGACGCCCTGATCCTGCAGCTCGACGGCGCCCAGGACGCGGAGGTCGTCGCGTGGTCGCGGCTCGGCGTCCCGCTCGTCGTCGTCGGGCGCCGCGTCGAGGGGCTCGCCGATCGCTGCGTCTTCCTCGACAACGTCGCCGGGGGCGAGCTGGCCACCCGGCACCTGCTCGACCGCGGGCATCGGCGCATCGCGCACATCGCCGGCCTGCCGTCGATCCAGGACGCCCGCGACCGCTTCACCGGCTATCTCCAAGCCCTCGCGGATCACGGCGTCCCCTTCGACGCATCGCTCGTCGCCGACGGCGGCTTCGTGGAGGAGGGGGGCCAGCGCGCCATGCGGCGACTGCTCGAGGGTGGCGAGCCGTTCACGGCGGTGTTCGCCGCCAACGATCAGAGCGCCGCAGGCGCCATGCGGGCCCTGCGCGACGCCGGCCTGAGCGTGCCGGACGACGTCTCCGTCGTCGGCTTCGACGACACCCTGCTGGCCCACTACATGGTCCCGTCGCTCACGACGGTGCGCCAACCGCTCCGGGAGATGGGCCAGGCGGCGGCCACGCTCGCGCTCGCTCGACTCGGCATCGCCGCCAGGGAGGAGGTGAACCTTCGGTTCGAACCCGTGTTGGTGGAACGTGAGTCCGTCGCCGCCCCGCGAGCGGGGCACACACCCGCGTGAGAGGAAATCCATGAAGAAGCTCTTGGCCCTGGCCCTAGCGAGCCTGCTGACCGCGTCCGTCGCCCTCGCCCAGACCACCCTGACCGTCGGGTTGTTCGAACCCCTCAACGAGCACCTCGATCGCGTCATGGACCTGTTCATCGCCGAGCACCCAGGCGTGACGCTCGACGTCCGCACCCTCGGCTACGCCGACCACCACGACGCGCTGGTCACCTACCTCGCGACCGGCTCCGGCGCCCCCGACGTCGTGGCCATCGAGATCGGCTACATCGCCCGCTTCGTCGCCGAGGGCGGCCTGCGCGACCTCAGCTCGGAGCCCTTCAGCGCGGACCAGTACGAGGACCTGTTCGTCCAGTACGCCTGGGCGCAGGGTCGCACCGCCGACGGTCGCCAGATCGCGTTGCCGACCGACATCGGCCCCGGCGTCATGTACTACCGCCGCGACCACCTCGAGACCACCGGCTGGACCATCGAAGACGTCGTCTCCAGCATCGACAACTACATCCAGTACGGCCGCGACCTCAAGGCCATCGACGTGTACCTGGTCGCCTCTGCCGCATCCGTCGCCGACGCGCTGATCCGCAGCGACGTGCCCGCCGGCTCGGGCATCTACTTCGACGCCGACGGTCGCCCGCTGCTCAACAGCGAGCGCTTCCTCGACGCCGCGCGCGTCGCCAAGACGATCCGCGACGAGGGACTCGACGCCGAGATCGGCTCCTGGTCCAACGAGTGGTACGAGGCCTTCCGCACGGGCACGACCGCGACCGAGCTCTCCGGCGCCTGGCTGGGCGGCCACCTGCAGACCTGGATGGCCCCCGAGACCGCCGGCCTGTGGGGCGCCTCCGTGATCCCGGACGAGCGCCTGCTGAGCTGGGGCGGCTCGTTCTACGGCATCCCCAACCAGACGCCCGCCGAGAAGCTCGACCTGGCCTGGGAGCTCGTGAAGTTCCTGACCATCCGCCCCGACATCCAGCTCCAGGCCTTCAAGTCGATCAACGCCTTCCCGGCCCTGCCCTCCACCTACGACGACCCGATGTTCGACGAGCCCCTCGAGTTCCTGGCCAACCAGCCGGCGCGCCAGCTCTTCGCCAACGTCGCCGAGAACATCCCCGGCGTCCTCACCTTCCCGGGCGACATGGTCGCCCAGGAGATCTGGAACTCGGCGCTGACCGAGGTCCTCAACGAGGGCCGCGACATCCAAGAGGCCCTCGACGAGGCCCAGTCGCTCGTGGAGCGCCGCGTCCGCCGCTGACCCCACACGTCCATCGAACGCCGTGGGGGGCCCCGCGCCCCCCACGGCACGAGGTCACGACATGGCCAAGACGATCGCCCCCGGCACGCCACGGCTCCCCTGGAGCACCCGCCTGGACAAGTTCCAGCGGCGCTACGCGCCCTATATCTTCATCAGCCCGTTCTTCCTCCTGTTCGCGGTCTTCGGCCTGTTCCCCATCGTCTTCTCGCTCTACCTCTCGCTGCAGGCGTGGAACCCCGTGCAGGGGCTGGGGACGATGCGCTACATCGGCCTCGAGAACTACGTCTGGCTCATGGACGACCCATGGTTCTGGCGCTCCATCACCAACACCCTGTGGATCGCCATCGCCAGCGGCGTGCCGCAGCACGTCCTCGCCATCCCGCTCGCGTTCGCGCTGTCGCGCGGCATCCGCCGCTTCCGGCACCCGCTCACGGCCGCCTACTTCCTGCCCTACATCACCTCGGCCGTCGCGGTGTCGTTGGTGTTCCTCACGATCTTCGGCACCCAGTTCGGCATCCTGAACCAGACCCTGCAGTACCTCGCCACCGCGCCCTGGAGCGCCTGGCTGTTCGGGGGTCTGGCCGACGCCCTGCCGATCAACTGGCTCGGGCGCGCGCCCAACATCAAGCCGGCGATCTCGATCCTGGTGGTCTGGCAGTACTTCGGCTTCAACGTCGTGCTCTACGCGGCCGGCCTCGCCACCATCCCCAAGGACTACTACGAGGCCGCCGAGATCGACGGCGCCAACGGACGCCAGGCGTTCTTCAACATCACCCTGCCGCTGTTGCGCCCGATGATCTTCTTCGCCGTCTCGCTGACGATCATCGGCAACCTGCAGCTGTTCGACCAGCCCTTCATCCTCACCGACGGCACCGGAGGGAGCTCGCAGGCCGGCATGACGGTGGTCATGTACCTCTACCGCACCGGCTTCAACTGGCTCGAGATGGGCACGGCGGCCGCCATCGCCTGGCTGCTGGTCCTGCTCATCGGTGTCCTGACGATGATCCACTTCCGCTTCTTCGGCCGTTCGGGCCTGGAGACGAGGGACTGATGCGCGCCTCCGCCAAGAACGACGCTCGGGTCGTCGCCGAGCACGGCCTCGGCGCCCGCATCGGCCGCGCGCTGGTGTACCTCCTGCTCGTGGCCCTGGCCCTGCTGACGCTGTTCCCCTTCTACTGGATGTTCGTGCTGGCCACCCACCTGCAGACCGACATCTTCTCGGCGCCGCCACCCATGTGGTTCGGCGAGGCCCTGCAGCGCAACTACGACGCGCTGCTCGCGCGCCTCCCCTTCCTGCGCAACATCTGGAACAGCTTCTACATCGCCGGCCTGGCCACCGCCTTCACGATGTTCTTCGCCAGCCTGGCGGGCTTCGCCTTCGCGATGTACCAGTTCCGCTTCAAGAACGTGCTCTTCGGCACGGTCGTCGCCTCGCTGATGGTCCCGCCCGTCCTCGGCATCATCCCCTACTACCTCATCATCCAGTGGCTCGGGTGGATCGACACGCCGCGCGCGATCTGGTTCCCGGCGATGGCCAGCGCCTTCGGCATCTTCCTCATGCGCCAGTACATCGCCTCGAGCATGCCCCGCGACCTCATGGACGCCGGCCGCATCGACGGCGCCAGCGAGTTCCGCATCTACTGGAGCATCGCGCTGCCGATCGTCCGGCCCGGCCTGGCCACGCTCGGCCTGGTGACCTTCATCGGCCAGTGGAACAACTTCTTGGTGCCGCTCGTCGTCCTGAGCTCGCGGGAGAACTTCACCGTCCCCGTCGCCCTGCGCACGATGCAGGGGCTGATCCAGACGGACTGGGGGGCGGTGCTGATCGGCACGTCGCTCGCCGTGCTGCCACTGCTGATCATCTTCATGCTGGCCTCGCGCCAGGTCATCGAGGGCCTGGTGGCGGGATCCGTCAAGGGCTGAGCGCCGCCCACCACGGGCGGCGGGAGGAGCACGCATGACCGCCGACATCTACCGCGACCCCACGCGCAGCGTCGACGCGCGCGTCGACGACCTGCTGGCGCGCATGACGCTGGACGAGAAGCTCGCCCAGCTCGGCGGCGTCTGGATCACCGACCTGCTCGACGGCGGCCGCTTCGCGCCGGCGCGCGCCGCCCCGCGGCTGGCCCACGGCATCGGGCACGTGACCCGGCTGGTGGCCGCCACCGGCAGGCGCCCCGCCGACGTCGCGGTCTTGGCGAACGAGGTCCAGGCGCACCTGCGGGACGCCACGCGCCTCGGCATCCCGGCGATCCTGCACGAGGAGGCCTGCGCCGGCTTCATGGCGCGCGACGCCACCTGCTTCCCCCAGGCGATCGGGCAGGCGGCCACCTGGGAGCCGCGCCTGGTCGAGGCGATGGGCCGCGTGATCCGCGAGCAGATGCGCGCCGTGGGCACCCACCACGCGCTCGCGCCGGTGCTCGACGTCGCCCGCGACCCGCGCTGGGGCCGGATCGAGGAGACCTACGGCGAGGACCCCTATCTGGTGGGCCGCATGGGCGTCGCCTACGTCCGTGGCGTGCAGGGCGAGGAACTCGGCGACGGCAGCGTCGTCGCCACCGCCAAGCACTTCCTCGGCTACGGCGCCTCCGAGGGCGGCCTGAACTGGGCGCCCGTTCGAATCGGGCCGCGCGAGCTGCGCGAGGTGTACGCCGCACCCTTCGCCGCCGCCATCGAGGAGGCCGGCGTGGCGTCGGTGATGAACGCCTACCACGAGCTCGACGGCGTGCCCTGTGGCGCATCGCGCGAGCTCATGGTGGAGATGCTGCGCACGGAACTCGGCTTCGATGGGGTGGTCGTGTCCGACTACTTCACGCTCGCGACGCTGGTCGCCTACCACCGCGTGGCGCGCGACAAGACCGAGGCCGCACGACTGGGCCTCGAGGCCGGCATCGACGTCGAGCTGCCCGACCACGACTGCTACGGCGACGCCCTGCGCAAGGGGCTCGCCAGCGGCACGATCGATCCGGCGCTGGTCGACGCCTCCGTGCGCCGCCTGCTGGCACAGAAGTTCCGCCTGGGCCTGTTCGAGCGCCCGTTCGTCGAGGCACCGTCCGCGCCACGGGTGTTCGACACCCCGGAGCAACGCGCCCTGGCGCGCGAGATGGCGGAGAAATCGCTGGTGCTGCTGCGCAACGAGGGCGCCCTCCTGCCCCTGCAGGGCGACGCCCGCGTCGCCCTCATCGGCCCCGGCGCCGACGACCGGCGCCTGCTGCAGGGCGACTACCACTACCCGGCGCACGTCGAGGTCATGTTCGAGTCGCAGGGCGACCTGCCGGCCCCGACGCCGATGATCGCCGCCCGCGTGGAGGACCTCGAAGATCACTACCCGCCCATGGTGACGCTGCTCGAGGGGCTCCGTGCCCGCGCCGCGGCCGACGTGCGGCACGCCCGCGGTTGCGACGTGCTGAGCGACGACACCTCCGGCTTCGCGGAGGCCGTCGCGGCGGCCGCTGCGGCCGACGTGGCCGTCGTGGTGGTGGGCGATCGCTCGGGTCTCACGGACGCGTCCACCTGCGGCGAGGCGCGCGACCGCGCCGACGTGCGCCTGCCCGGCGTGCAGGAGGCGCTGGTGGAGGCCGTCGCGGCGACCGGCACGCCCGTCGTCCTGGTGCTGCTGGGCGGCCGCCCGCTGGCCCTCGGGGGCCTGGCGGAGCGCGTCGGTGCGATCCTGGCCGCCTGGCTGCCGGGCGCCGAGGGCGGCACCGCCGTGGCCGCCGCGCTCTTCGGCGACGTCAGCCCCTCCGGCAAGCTGCCCGTCAGCTTCCCCCGCCACCCAGGCCAGATCCCCGTCTACCACGGCCACAAGCCGTCCGGCGGGCGCTCCCACTGGAAGGGCGACTACGTCGACATGCCGACCTCGCCGCTGTACCCCTTCGGCCACGGCCTCGCCTACACCCGCTTCGCCTACGCCGACCTGCGCGTGGCGCCCGCGGAGGCGACCGCCGACCACGAGGTCACGGTGTCCTTCGAGCTGCGCAACGAGGGCGAGCGGGCGGCCGAGGAGGTACCGCAGCTCTACCTGCACGACCCCGTTGCGAGCGTGACGCGGCCCGTGCGGCTGCTCGCCGGCTTCGCGCGCGTGGCGCTCGCCCCCGGCGAGTCGCGACGCGTCGCCTTCCGCGTCCCGGTAGCGATGCTCGCCTTCTACGACCGCGCGATGCGCTTCGTGGTCGAGCCCGGCGAGATCGAGGTCCACGTGGGCGCGTCGTCGGCCGACGTTCGGCTGCGCGGCGCCTTCAACATCGTCGGCGACACCCGCGAGGTGCCGCGCCGTTCGACCGCCAGCCATGTCTCGGCGTCCTGACCGGCCCCGAGCGGGCCGCAGCGCCCTGGCCGCCGCCCGGGCCGCGTCCCTCGTCGTGGCCGTCGTCACGCTCCTGGCCGCCTCCACGGCGGCCGCGCAAGGCGGCGCCCTGACGCTGCGCGTCGGCGCGCCGCTCGGCGCGATCTCGCCCGACGCCATCACCGGCTTCAACTTCGGTCTGTCCATGCCGGTGGCACTGCACCTCGACGAGTTCGGCGCCCTCGGCTTGCGCTCGCTGCGCTTCCCGCCGGGCAACGACGCCGACGACAAGCCGCTCACGGACGACATGGCGCACGCGTTGACGCTCCCCTGGCAACTCCTGGGGGAGCCCGATCTGCACGTGATCCTGAACTTCTTCGAGGGGCCCGAGCACGCCGCCGACGTGGTGCGGCGCTTCGACGAACTCGGCCTCCGGGTGCGCTGGTGGGCCGTGGGCAACGAGCCCGACCTGTACCCGCAGAACCGCATGGACCCCAGCTGGACCGCCGAGGTCTACTGCGAGCGCTTCCGCGAGGTGCGCGACGCGGTCCGCGCCCTGGTGCCGGACGCGGTCATGACCGGCCCGGCCGTGTCCGGCTCGCGCCCCTCGGGCCTCGCCTACCTGCGCGAGGTGCTCGCGCGCTGCGGCGACGTGATCGACGTCCTCACCTGGCACGTCTACCCCACCGACGGCACCTGGGACGACGACGCCGCGCTGGCGACCGCTCGCTCCGTCGGCGCCGAGATCCGCGAGGTTCGCGGCTGGCTGACGGACCCCGCGGCGAACCCCCTGGGCTTCGATCGCGACATCGGCCTGGCGATCACCGAGTTCGGCCTGTCGTGGCGCACCAGCATGTACCGCCACCTCGAGGACCAGACCGCGGCCCTGTGGCTGGCCGACGCCCTCGGTCAGATGGCGACGTCGGGCCTCGACCTGGGCCAGTACTTCGCCCTGCAGTCCATGGGGGGCCACGGCCTGATCGACCGCGGCGGCTGGATCCGGCCCACCTACCACGTCTACGCGATGCTGGCCGGCTTCGGCGGCTTCGCCCACGCCGTGGAGGGCGCGGACGAGCGGCTCGGCGCCTACGCCGCCGTCGACGGCGGCACGCTGCGACTCCTGCTCGTGAACCGCTCCCACGAGGACCTCGAGGTCACCCTCGTGGCCCCCGACCTGCCCGCCACCCTGACGGTCGCCACCCTGGACGAGGCCGCCTTCGACCTCGCCCTGGACCACGACCGTGCCGAACGCCCCGCCGACCTGCCCGTGCCCGTGCCCGCCCGCTCGGTCGTCACGATCCGCGCGGAGCGCTGACCCACCGCCCGGCCCCGAGGAGACGCCATGCCCACCGAACCGCTTCCCACCTTCCCGCCGGGCTTCCGCTGGGGGGTCGCCACCGCCAGCTACCAGATCGAGGGCGCCGTCGCCGAGGACGGCCGCGGGCCGTCGATCTGGGACACGTTCTGCGCGACGCCGGGCAAGGTCGCCGACGGCGACACGGGCGACGTCGCCTGCGACCACTACCACCGCTGGGAGGACGACCTCGACCTCATGCAGCGCCTGGGCGTGCAGGCCTACCGCTTCAGCGTCGCCTGGCCGCGGGTGATCCCCGACGGCACCGGCGCCGTCAACGCACGCGGGCTCGACTTCTACGACCGACTGGTCGACGGCCTGCTCGCGCGCGGCATCGAGCCCTACGCCACCCTCTACCACTGGGACCTGCCGCAGCCGCTGCAGGACGCCGGCGGCTGGCCGTGGCGCGGGATCGTCGAGCCCTTCGTGGCGTACGCCGACGCCGTCACGCGACGCCTCGGCGACCGCGTGCGCGGCTACGCCACCCTCAACGAGCCGTGGTGCAGCGCGCACCTCGGCTACGGGTTCGGCGAGCACGCCCCCGGCCTGCGCGACCTCGCGCAGGCGCTCCAAGCCAGCCACCACCTGCTGCTCGCGCACGGCGCCGCGCTCCCGGCGATGCGGGCGAACGCCCCCGCCGCACGGCACGGCATCGTCCTCAACCTCTACCCGACCTTCCCGGCGAGCGACGCGCCCGCGGACGCCGCCGCCGCACGCCGGTTCGACGGCTTCTTCAACCGCTGGTACCTCGATCCGCTGCTGCGGGGGCGCTACCCCGACGACATGTGGGCGGCCTACGGCGCCGACGCGCCGGCCGTCGAGGACGGCGACCTGGAGGTCATCGCCCGGCCGCTCGACTTCCTGGGCGTGAACTACTACAGCCGCTCCATCGTGGCCGCCGATCCCGGCCCGCAGGGCCTCAGCATGGCGCCGCCGCCCGCCGACGCCGAGCGCACGGAGATGGGCTGGGAGGTCTACCCGCAGGGGCTCACCGAGCTGCTCGTGCGACTCGACCGCGACTACGACCTGCCGCCCGTCTTCATCACCGAGAACGGCGCCGCCTACCCCGACGCCCCGGGGGCCGACGGCCGGGTGGACGACGCCGACCGCGTGCGCTACCTCGAACGGCACGTCGCCGCCCTGGCGGACGCCCTTGGCCAGGGCGTCGACGTCCGCGGCTACTTCGCCTGGAGCCTCATGGACAACTTCGAGTGGAGCCACGGGTACGCCAAGCGCTTCGGCCTGGTGCACGTCGACTACGCCACGCAGGCACGGACGCCGAAGCGCAGCGCGCGCTGGTACGCGGACTTCATCGCCCGCCAGCCGGCCGTGGCCGCGGAGGCGCCCGCGTGAGCGGCGCCCGCCGCCACGCCGCCGGGCACTGGACGCTCGCCCTCCTGCTCGCGGCCGGCCTGTGGGCGGGAACGGCCCACGCCGCCGACCCGGCGCCGCTCGCGGCCGGCCACCCGAAGTTCCTCGGCAACGTCCTCAGCGCCAAGTACGACCCGCTCTTCGCTCGCTACTGGAACCAGGTCACGCCCGAGGACGCCGGCAAGTGGCTCTCCGTCGAGGCCACCCGCGGGACGATGGTGTGGGGCGTGCTCGACCTGGTCTTCGCCGCCGCGCGGCAGCAGGGCATGCCCCTCAAGCAGCACACCTTCGTGTGGGGGCAGCAGGAGCCCCGCTGGGTCGCGGGCCTCCCGCCCGACGAGCAGCGCGACGCGGTCGAGGGCTGGATGCGCGCCTTCGCGGAGCGCTACCCGGACGTCGCGATGATCGACGTCGTCAACGAACCGCTCCACGCGCCGCCGTCGTACGCCGAGGCGCTCGGCGGGGCCGGCGAGAGCGGCTGGGACTGGGTCATCTGGGCGTTCGCGCGGGCCCGCGGGCTGTTCCCGGACGCCGAGTTGCTGATCAACGACTACGGCATCCTGTGCTGCGCGCCCAACCGCGCGCGCTACGCCGAGCTCGTCGCGCTGCTGCAGGAACGCGGCCTGATCGACGGCATCGGCGTGCAGGCACATGGCCTGGAGCGCGTCGACCCGGCGGTGATCGCGGCCAACCTCGACGCGCTGGCCGCGCTCGGCCTGCCGATCTACGTCTCCGAGCTCGAGCTCGAGGCCTCGGACGACGCCGAGCAGCTGGCGATGTTCCAGCGCGTGTTCCCGGTCCTGTGGGAGCACCCCGCGGTCGCCGGGGTCACCCTCTGGGGCTACCGCGCGGGCAGCATCTGGAAGCGCAACGCCTACCTCGTCGACTGGTTCGACGAGGAGCGGCCGGCACTGCAGTGGCTCGCCGCCTACCTGCGGGGCGAGGCGCTTGACTGAGCCCGGCGACGCCTGGGCTGCGCCCGCCTGGGTCGGGGAGGTCCGGGCCTCCGGACGCCCGCACGTGCTGCTCATGACGGGCCTGCCGGGCGCGGGCAAGACCGTCCTGGCGAGGCGCCTCGAGCGGGCGCTGCCGGCGGTGCGGCTCAACGTCGACGAGTGGATGATCCCGCTCTTCGGGGAGCACATGCCGCGGGACGTCTTCGACGCGCGCTCCGCGACGCTGCAGGGCTTCGCCTGGTCGATCGCGGAGCGCCTCGTCGAGCTCGGCGTGCACGTGGTGCTCGACCACGGCTTCTGGACGCGGGCGGCGCGCGCGGACGCGGCGGCGCGGGTGGCCGCGGCCGGCGGCGTGCCCCTGTTCGTCTTCCTAGACGCGCCCCGTCAGGTGTTGGAGGAGCGCCTCGCGCGGCGCAACGCCGCGGCGCCCGAGGGGAGCTTCGGGATCACGCCGGAGATGCTCGACCTGTTCGAGGGCCTGTTCGAGCCGCCGAGCGCGGCGGAGGGACTGCCCCTCGTCGTCCATCGGGTCGGCGGCGCGGCCGGCTGAGAGCGCCGCGCGCCGCCTGCGCGGTCGCCGGGCGCGCGATCACGGGCGCGCGCACGACTTCTCGCGATCGGGCGGTGCCGAGGCGCCCCTCAACCCCCGAGCAGCGCCACCACCCGGGCCCACGGCAGCCGGTGCGCCACCAGCGGCTGCGAGCCATCGGGCTGCCCCTGCTGCCACGCCGCCACCAGCTCGTCGCCGATCCGCACGAGGCTGAGGTAGCGGCTGCAGCCGGTGCCGTGCGGCGACACGAACAGGGGTGCCCAGCGCGACAGGCGCCGCAGCGCGGCCGGGTGGTCGTCCGGGCTCCACAGGGCGCCGCCGAGCTCCTCGCACGAGTACCCGCGCGGGCGCGCGGCGGCCCGCGGGTTCTCGTCCAGCGGGCGCATGCACTCCGCGCCGTCGTAGAGGTAGACGGAGCGCGCGGGCAGGTCCGCGAAGCGCCCGACCCGGGGCACCGGCCAGCGGTGCGTGACGCGGGTGACGGCGACGTCCCACAGCGAGCCGCGCGGCGCGAACTGCCAGTCGCGCACGGCGAAGGCCGCGTCGTCGCCGTCGCGCGTGGCCCAGGCCGTGTTCGACGACGCCCACGAGGCGGGGTGCACGGAGGCGTAGAGGTGGGTGACGTCGCCCTCGCGGTGCAGGACCGGGTCCTTGACGTGCAGCGCCTCGGGCTCGGCGCCCGCGAGACAGGGGGCCTGCGTCGCGGCATCGAGGGCGTCGGGCCGCGGGCCGGTCAGCCGGTCGATCGACCACACGCCGGTGCCGGGCTTCTGCAGCGCGGCCACCGGTTTGGGGTAGGCCGCGTCCTTCTCCAGGGCGACGAACAGCTCCCAGCGGCCGTCCGCGCGGCGCGCCAGCGCCGAGCCCTCGATCGAGGTGACGTCGCCCAGGCGCGAGAGGCCCCGCTTCGACCACGAGGCCGCCTC
>JAABRV010000182.1 GCA_011390735.1 Trueperaceae bacterium
CGTGTGGACGATGGTCGCCGGCGGCGGCGCCTCGGTGATCTTCGCCGACACGATCACCGACCTCGGCTTCATGAACGAGATGGCGAACTACGGCGAGTACTCCGGTGACCCCAGCGAGGAGTTCACCTACCTCTACGCCAAGACGATCCTCGACCTCATGACCCGCACGCAGCACCCGGACGGCAAGGTCCTGCTGATCGGCGGCGGGATCGCCAACTTCACCGACGTCGCCAAGACCTTCAAGGGCATCATCCGCGCGCTGCGCGAGTACCGGTCGCGCCTCCAGGAGTACGGCGTGCGCGTCTACGTGCGCCGCGGCGGCCCCAACTACCGGGAGGGCCTGCGGATGATGCGCCAGCTCGGCGAGGAGCTCGGGGTGCCGATCGAGGTCTACGGCCCCGAGACCCACATGACCAAGATCGTCTCGATCGCGTTGAAGGCGGGGTAAGCGATGGCGCTGGTGAAGGAGAACCCGTTCGAGCTGTTCGACGCCGACACCCAGGCGTTCATCTACAACAACCAGACCGTCGCCACCCAGCGCATGCTCGACTTCGACTACGTGTCGGGGCGCAGCACGCCCTCGGTCGCCGCGATCATCAACCCCACCGGCAGCGACGGCTTCGCCAAGGTGTTCTTCGGGCGGCGCGAGGTGCTGATCCCCGTCTACCGCAAGCTGGAGCGCGCGGCGCAGCAGCACCCGGGCGTCGACGTCATGATCAACTTCGCGTCGTTCCGGTCGGCCGCCGCGTCGACGATGGAGGCGCTCGACCTGCCGCAGATCCGCACCGTGGCGGTCATCGCCGAGGGCATCCCGGAGCGGCGATCGAAGCTCATGGCCGCCAAGGCGAGGGCGCTCGGCAAGACGATCATCGGCCCCGCCACCGTCGGCGGCATCAAGGCGGGCTGCTTCAAGATCGGCAACACGGGCGGGACGATCGAGAACATCGTCGAGTCGAAGCTGCACCGCCCGGGCTCCGTCGGCTTCGTCTCCAAGTCCGGCGGCCTGAGCAACGAGGCGTACTACACGATCGCGATGAACACCGACGGGCTCTACGAGGGCATCGCCATCGGCGGCGACGCCTTCGCCGGCTCGACGCTGCTCGACCACCTGCTGCGCTTCGAGCAGATCCCCGAGATCAAGATGCTCGTCTGCCTCGGCGAGCTCGGCGGCGCCGGCGAGTACGACGTCGTCGAGGCCCTCGAGCAGGGCCGCATCACCAAGCCGCTGGTCATGTGGGTGACGGGCACCTGCGCCAAGGCCTTCAAGACCGAGGTGCAGTTCGGCCACGCAGGCGCCAAGGTCAGCGGCGACCGCGAGAGCGCCGACGCCAAGAACGCGGCCCTGCGGGCCGCCGGCGCCATCGTGCCGGACTCCTACGACGACTACGGCGACCGGATCCGCGAGACCTACGAGCGGCTCGTGGCCGACGGCGTCATCGCGCCCGCGCCCGAACCCGAGGCGCCGGCCGTCCCGCTCGACTTCGCCAAGGCCGTCAAGGAAGGCGTCATCCGCAAGCCCGCCAGCTTCATCAGCACGATCTCCGACGACCGCGGCGAGGAGCTGATGTACGGCGACCTGCCGATCACGCAGGTCTTCGAGCGCGAACTCGGCGTCGGCGGCGTCCTGAGCGTGCTGTGGTTCAAGCGGCTGCTGCCCGCCTACGCCACGAAGTTCATCGAGATGGCGCTCATGGTGACCGCCGACCACGGGCCGGCCGTGTCGGGCGCCCACAACACGATCGTCGCCACCCGCGCCGGCAAGGACCTGGTGTCGTCGATCGTCAGCGGCATGCTCACGATCGGCCCGCGCTTCGGCGGCGCGGTGGACGGCGCCGCCCAGATGTTCTCCGACGCCTACGACCGCGGCCTGACGCCGCAACAGTTCGTCGACGAGATGAAGCGCAAGGGCGTCAACATCCAGGGCATCGGCCACCGGGTGAAGAGCGTGCACAACCCCGACCTGCGCGTGAGCATCATCAAGGCCTACGCGCTCGAGCACTTCGGGTCGTCGGCGCTCCTGACGTACGCTCTCGAGGTGGAGAAGATCACCACCGCGAAGCGCAACAACCTCATCCTCAACGTCGACGGCGCCATCGGGATCGCCTTCGCCGACATGCTCCGCTCGGAGATGCCGCGCGAGGAGGCGGACCAGTACGTCGCCCTCGGCGCGCTCAACGGGCTGTTCGTGCTCGGCCGGACGATCGGCCTCATCGGCCACCACCTCGACCAGAAGCGTCTCAAGCAGGGCCTGTACCGGCACCCATGGGACGACATCGCCTACATGCTCGACTGAAGGAGCCTGACCCATGGACGGACCCACGAGCCCCAAGATCGTCTACACGAAGGTCGACGAGGCGCCCGCGCTGGCGACCTACTCGCTGCTGCCCGTGGTCGAGGCCTTCGCCGGCGCGGCCGGCGTCGCCGTCGAGCGGCGCGACATCTCGCTGGCCGGCCGCATCCTCGCCCAGTTCCCCGACCTCCTTGGGGAGCGCCGCGTGGAGGACGACCTCGGCTACCTCGGCGACCTCGCGAAGACGCCCGAGGCGAACATCATCAAGCTGCCGAACATCAGCGCGTCGGTGCCGCAGCTCAAGGCCGCCATCCGCGAGCTGCGGGCGAAGGGCTACCCGCTGCCCGACTACCCGGACGAGCCGGCGAGCGACGCCGAGCGCGACGCGCGCGAGCGCTACGACCGGGTGAAGGGCAGCGCCGTCAACCCGGTGCTGCGCGAGGGGAACTCCGACCGCCGCGCGCCCGCGTCGGTCAAGGCGTACGCGCGCAAGCACCCGCACCCGATGGGGGCGTGGAGCAGCGACTCGAAGTCGCACGTGGCGCACATGGCGGCCGGCGACCTGCGCAGCAACGAGATGTCCCACACGGTGACCGAGGCCGAGGCCGGCGACGCCCGCATCGAGCACGTGGACCGCGACGGCCACGTGAAGGTGCTGAAGGCCCGCGTGCCGCTGCGGGTGGGCGACGTCATCGACGCCAGCTTCATGAGCCGGCGCGCGCTGCGCGCGTTCCTCGCGGAGCAGATCGACGACGCGAAGGCGAAGGGCGTGCTCTTCTCGCTGCACCTCAAGGCGACCATGATGAAGGTCTCCGACCCGATCTTCTTCGGGCACGCCGTCTCGGTGTTCTTCGCGGACGTGTTCGAGAAGCACGCGGCGACCTTCGCGCGCCTGGGCGTCAACCCCAACGACGGGCTCGCCGATCTCCACGCCAAGCTGCAGACGCTTCCGGAGAGCGAGCGGGCCGCGATCGAGGCCGACCTCGTCGCGACCTACGATCGCCGCCCGCCGCTGGCGATGGTCAACTCGGACAAGGGCATCACCAACCTGCACGTCCCCTCCGACGTCATCATCGACGCCTCGATGCCCGCCGCCATCCGCGCCTCCGGTCGCATGTGGGGGCCCGACGGCCACGAGCACGACACCAAGTTCGTCATCCCCGACGGCAGCTACGCCGGCGTGTACCAGGCGGTCATCGACGACTGCAAGGCCCACGGCGCCTTCGACCCGCGCACGATGGGGAGCGTGCCCAACGTCGGGCTCATGGCCCAGAAGGCCGAGGAGTACGGCTCGCACGACAAGACCTTCGAGATCGACGCGCCCGGACGCGTGCGGGTGGTGTCGGCCGCGGACGTGACGCTGCTGGAGCACGACGTGGAGCCTGGCGACGTGTGGCGCATGTGCCGCGTCACCGACGCCGCCGTAAGCGACTGGGTCAAGCTCGCCGTCACCCGCGCGCGGGCGAGCGGCGCGCACGCGGTCTTCTGGCTCGACGAGGACCGCCCGCACGACGTGCAGCTCATCGCCAAGGTGCGCCGCTACCTCAACGACCACGACACCGCCGGGCTGCACCTGCACGTCATGCCGCCGGTCGCGGCGACGCGCTTCTCGTGCGAGCGCCTGCGCCGAGGCGAGGACACGATCTCCGTCACCGGCAACGTCCTGCGCGACTACCTCACCGACCTGTTCCCGATCCTCGAGGTCGGCACCAGCGCCAAGATGCTGTCGATCGTGCCGCTGATGCACGGCGGCGGGCTGTTCGAGACCGGCGCCGGCGGCTCCGCCCCCAAGCACGTGCAGCAGTTCGTCGCCGAGGGGCACCTGCGTTGGGACTCGCTCGGCGAGTTCCTGGCGCTGGTGGCCTCGTTCGAGCACCTCGCCACGCGCGCGGGCAACCCCCGCGCCCAGGTCCTGGCCGACGCGCTCGATCGCGCCAACGCCCGCTTCCTGGAGAGCAACAAGTCGCCCTCACGCAAGGTGAACGAGATCGACAACCGGGGCAGCCACTTCTACCTGACGCTGTACTGGGCGCAGGAGCTGGCCTCGCAGGCGGACGATCCCGAGCTCGCGGGGCGATTCACCGAGCTGGCCCGAGCGCTCGCCGAAGACGAGGCGGCGATCGTGGGCGAGCTGCTCGCCGCGCAGGGCTCGCCGGTCGACATCGGCGGCTACTACCGCCCC
>JAABRV010000183.1 GCA_011390735.1 Trueperaceae bacterium
GCAACGCGCTGTTCGCCACCCTGCGCCCGACCACCCGCGAGGGGTGGCTGCCGGGCCTCGGCGCCTGGGGCGGCAAGGTGGTCTACACCGACACCGTGGGCTTCATCCGCGACCTGCCGAGCGAGTTGGTCGACGCCTTCCGCGCCACGCTGGAGGAGCTGCACGACGCGGACCTGTTGCTGCACGTGGTGGACGCGGCCTCGCCGGGCGCGCCCGACCGGGTCGCCGCCGTCGACCGCATCCTCGACGACCTCAAGCTGGAGCGGCCGCGGCGCGTGGTGCTCAACAAGGCGGACGCCGCCGACGAGGCGACCCTCGCCGAGCTCGAGGCGCGCTACGACGGCCCCGCCGTGTCGGCGCGCACGGGCGACGGCCTGACGGCGCTGAAGGACGAGTTGGTGCGCTGGCTCGAGCGGGCCGCCGGTGAGCCCCCCGTGTGGCATACGGCGGACGAGCGCGCCCAGGCAAGCGGGCGCTGAGCTCCGCGCCGCGGCGCACGGTTCGACCCCGCCGCCACCGGTAGCATGAGGGCATGCATGGTGACCTGCAACGCTTCCTGAGCTTCCTCGAGGAGAAGGGTGAGCTGGTGCGGGTGAAGGAACCCGTCTCGCCCGTCCTCGAGATCACCGCCCTGGCCGACCGCGTCGTCAAGGCCGGCGGCCCCGCGCTGCTGTTCGAGAACGTCGAGGGGAGCGAGCTGCCGCTGGCGATCGGCGTGTACGGCACCCGCCGACGCATGGCCTGGGCGCTCGGCCTCGACGACCTCGACGAGCTCGGCACCCGACTGCGCGAGCTCCTCGACGTCAAGGTGGGCGGCGGCCTGGTGGGGCTGGCGTCGAACCTGCCCAAGCTGCGTGAGCTGGCGTCGCTGCCCCCCAAGCGCGTGCGGCGCGCGCCGGTGCAGGAGGTCGTGTGGCGGGGGGACGACGTCGACCTCGGCAGGCTGCCGGTGCTGACCTGCTGGCCGCAGGACGGCGGGCCCTTCATCACCCTGCCGCTGGTGATCAGCAAGGACCCGGCGTCGGGCGACGTGAACATCGGCATGTACCGCATGCAGGTGATGGGCAAGAACGTCACCGGCATGCACTGGCAGCGGCACAAGACCGGCGCCCGCCACCTCGAGTCCGCCCAGCGCCTGGGCCAGCGCCTCGAGGTCGCGGTCGCGCTCGGCGGCGATCCGGCGCTCACCTACGCCGCCACCGCGCCCATCCCGCCCATCCCGGGCATCAACGAGTACTCCCTCACGGGCTACCTGCGCGGCCGCGGGGTCGAGCTCGTCAAGGGCGTCACCGTCGACCTCGAGGTGCCGGCCAACGCCGAGATCGTCCTCGAGGGCTACGTCGACCCCGACGAGGACTGGGTGGTCGAGGGCCCGTTCGGCGACCACACGGGCTTCTACACGCTGCAGGACCTCTACCCGGCCTTCCACGTCACCGCCATCACCATGCGCCGCGAGGCGGTCTACCCCGCCACGATCGTCGGCCGGCCGCCGATGGAGGACGCCTACCTCATCGAGGCGAGCGAGCGGCTGTTCCTCGTCCCGGCGCAGCTGATCCTGCCCGAGATCGTCGACTACCACATGCCGCCGGCGGGGATCGCCCACAACCTGGTCAACGTCGTCATCCAGAAGGGCTACCCGGGGCAGGCGTACAAGGTCGGCAACGGCCTGCTCGGCCTGGGCCAGATGATGTTCGCCAAGGTCATCCTGGTCACCGACGCCGACGTGCCCGCCAACGACCACGCGGGCTTCTGGCGCACGGTGCTGGCGAACGCGGTGCCCGGCCGCGACCACCAGATCGCCAAGGGCCCGATCGACGTCCTCGACCACGCCAGCCGCGCCTGGAGCTACGGCAGCAAGCTGATCGTCGACGGCACCGTCAAGCACGCGGAGGAGGTCGGCGCCACGGCTGCCGGCGACGGCGATGCGGCGGCCTGGGAGCCGGGCCCCGAGCGCGACCGCACGCAGCTGCCGGCGCACGCAGAGGTGCTCGACCAGCACCAGCCCGGCAACGGTTTCTGGTTCCTGACGACCCGCAAGGAGCGCGCCGACCAGGGACGCCACATCGGCGAGTGGGCCGCCCACCACGTCGCCGCCCGCGGCGTGCGGCTCATCGCGGTGCTCGACGACGAGACCGACCCGCGCGACTTCGAGGACGCCACCTGGACGCTGCTCAACAACATCGACCCGGAGCGCGACGTGCAGGTGGTCGACGGCGGCCACGGCGCCGGACCGGTGTGGGTGGTCGACGCGACCCCCAAGATCGCGGCCGAGGGCTTCACGCGGGCCTGGCCCGACAAGATCACGATGACGCCCGAGGTCCAGGAGCGGATGGACGCGCTGGCGGAGCGGCTGGGTCTCTAACTCGCCGAAGGCGGGGCCACGCTCAGCCGCTCGCGGTCGGTGGCCGTGAGGTCCTCCACGACCGCGACCCGGTTCCTGCCGGCCTCCTTGGCGCGGTACAGGGCCGCGTCGGCGCGCGAAACCAACGTCTCGACGTCGTCGCCCGGCCGGAACGACGCCACCCCGACGCTGATGGTCACGCGGTGCCCGTCCAGGAAGGCGTCCTTCGCGACCTGGGCACGCAGCTGCTCGCCGAGCTTCCGCGCCTGCGCCGTCGCCGTCTCCGGTGCGACCACCACGAACTCCTCACCGCCCCAGCGGGCGACCAGGTCGCTGGCGCGCACGTGCGCCCGCAGCCGCTCGGCCAGCGCGACGAGCACGCGATCGCCGACGGGGTGCCCGTAGCTGTCGTTGAGCACCTTGAAGCGGTCGAGGTCGAGCATCAGCACGCCGACCTCGCGGTCGTAGCGGTCCGCCCGGGCGACCTCGCGGCCCAGCACCTCCTGCGCCGCGCGTCGGTTCGCGAGCCCGGTGAGCGCGTCGGTGTGGGCGAGCGTGTGCATCTCCCGCGCGGTGTCTCGCCAGGCCGTGAGGGTTCGCTGCAGGCTCGCGAAGAACGACAGCGCGACCAGCGTGACGAGGTTCGCCATCAGCAGCTGCACGGCGTAGGTCGCCGTGAGGGGGCTGCCGCCCGGACCGACGCCGAACCAGGCGTGCGGCCCGATGAGCAGCGTCACCGAGGCGACCAGCGCGGCGCCGGCCCAGATCGCGAGGGTGCCGTCGAAGGCGAGGAAGGCGAAGACGAGCAGCACGGGCACCCAGTGCAGGATCGTGAGGACGCCCTCGGCGGGGCTGGCGCCCTGCGCGCCGAAGTAGAGGCCGTGGAAGAGCGTTGCCCACGTGAGGAGCGAGCCTGCGGCCAGCACCGCCCAGCCGAGCGTGCGGTTCGAGATGCGCCGCACCCCGAACAGCACGGCCACGCCCCCCAGGACCAGGAACGCGATGGCGCCCGAGGCGCCCACCATGAACTCGGGCGCCGGGCCGCCGAGGTTGGCGACCAGGCCGGCGACCGAGCCGACCAGGCCCAGAGCCAGCAGCGCCAGGAAGATGCGGCGGCGGCGCGCCTCGACGTCGGGCCAGGCCCGCTGACCGGAGGACATGGCGACAGGCTAGCAGGTGTGTGCGGCTGGCGCCGCACACCTAGCAGCAGCCGCTGCCGCGGCTGCTGCACATGAGCGACGGCTGGCGCCGCGCGCGCTCAGCGGCGGCGGAGCACGATGGCGGCGACGAAGACCGCCGCCTGGGTCAGGATGATCGCGCTGCCGGTGGGGGCGTCGAGGTAGAAGGAGGCGACCACGCCGACCACCGTCGTGGTCATCCCGATGGCGACCGCCCGCACGCTCGTCCCGGCCAGCGAGCGCGACCACAGCCGCGCGGCCGCCGCGGGGATGACCAGGTAGGCGGCCATCAGCACGATCCCGACCACCACCGCGCTGACCGCGACGACCACGGCGGCGAGCACGAAGAGCAGGTACTCGAGGCGGCGCGCGCGCACGCCGTCGGTGCGCGCCAGCTCATCGTCGAAGGTCGCGTACGCCAGCCGCCCCCACACGAACCCGAGGGTGACGACCACCACGACGGCGGCCACCGCGATGGCGGTGAGCTCGGTGGTGCGCACCGCCAGGATGCTGCCGAACAGCAGGTCCATGACGTTGAAGCCGAGGTTGACGTCGGGCGGGATGCGCGAGAAGGCCAGCACGCCGAGCGCCACGGCGACCGCGAAGAACACGCCGATGGCCGTGTCGCTGGAGAGGTCGGTGCGGTCACGCACGTAGGCGATGCCGAGCGCGGTGAGCAGGGCGAACGGCAGCGCGACCCACAGCGGGTGCCGCAGCCAGCCGCCACCCGCCTCCACCACGCCGAAGCTGACGACGGCGAGGGCCCCGATGCCCATGCCGCCGAAGGCGGCGTGGGCCAGCCCATCGCCGAGGAAGGAGAGACGGCGCTGCACGACGAAGGTGCCCAGCAGCCCGCTCATGAGCGCGACGAGCAGGCCGGCGGCCAGTGCGCGCTGCATGAACGCGAAGCCGAGGATC
>JAABRV010000184.1 GCA_011390735.1 Trueperaceae bacterium
CGGCCCGGCCCAGCATCTTCAGGCCGGTGATGAACAGGATGGAGGCAACGATGTAAGCGAAGGTCTGCCCGGCTTCCACGTCAGGCGTCCTTGCCGCTCTTGAACATGCCGAGCATGCGGTTCGTGACCATGTAGCCGCCGATGACGTTGATCGTGGCGGCCGCGATGGCGACGGTGCCGAGGATCGTGGGCAGCAACCCGGTCTCGCCCGAGGCGACGATGGCGCCGACGATCGAGATGCCCGAGATCGCGTTCGAGCCCGACATCAGCGGCGTGTGCAGCTGCGACGGCACCTTGGTGATGAGCTCGAGGCCGAGGTAGATGGCCAGGACGAAAACGAACAGCAGGAGCGGGTTCACGCGGAGGCCTCCAAGCGCGCGCGCACGGCGTCGTGCCGCACCGCGCCGTCGTCGGTGAGGAGGACGGCGTCGACGATGCCGTCCTCCGAGGTGGGCCGCAGGGCGCCGTCCACCCAGGCGTGCTCGATGAGGTAGGTCAGGTTGGCGGCGTACATCTGGCTCGCGTCGCGCGCGACCGATGCTGGCAGCGGGTGCAGGCCGAGGATCCGCACGCCGTTGTCGGTGACGACCTCCTCGCCGGCCACGGTTCCCTCGACGTTGCCCCCCGTGGAGGCCGCGAGGTCGACGACGACCGAGCCCGGCTTCATGCCGGCGATCGCGGCGGCGCCGAGTAGGCGCGGCGCGGGCCGTCCGAAGACCTGGGCGGTCGTGATGACGATGTCGCTCTGGGCGACGACCTTGGCCATCTGGACGCGTTGGCGTTCGAGCTGCTCGTCGGTCAGCACCTGCGCGTAGCCCTGGTCGGTCTGGCCCTGCTCGCCGCCGAGGTCGAACTCGACGAAGCGGGCGCCGAGCGACTTGACCTGCTCGGCCACGACCGGGCGGGTGTCGTACGCGTCCACCCTCGCGCCGAGGCGCTTGGCGGTGGCGATGGCCTGCAGGCCGGCGACGCCGACCCCGAGCACGAACGTCCGCGCCGGCGCGATCGTGCCGGCGGGCGTCGACATCATCGGCAGCACCTTGTCGATGCGCTGCGCGGCGAGCACCACGGCGACGTAGCCGGCGAGGCTCGCCTGCGACGAGAGCGCGTCCATCTTCTGCGCGTAGGTCGTGCGGGGCATGAGCTCGACGCACATCCCGCGCAGGCCGCCATCGGCGAGCGCCTTCACGGTCGGCAGCGAGAAGAACGGGTCGAGGAAGCCCACCACGAAGGTCCCGGGCGCGAGGCCCTCGAGTGCCTTCGGCGCCGGCGGCGTGACGACGAGGACCACGTCGGCGCCCGCCCGTGCCTCGGCCGCGGCGACGACCGTGGCGCCCGCGGCCGCCCAGGCGTCGTCGGCGATGTGCAACGGCGCGCCGTAACCCTTGGGAAGCCGCACTTCGTGCCCCAACTTGACGAGGCGCTCGACCGATGCGGGTACGAGCGCGAGACGACGTTCCTCCGGAGGCGACGGGATCGCGGTAAGAACCATGCGGCATCTTCGCACGCCCCGGGTGGGACGCGGGCCCCTGGGCAGGGCGCATACTCGCGATCCGGCGCGGCACGGCGCCCTGGTATCGTGACCGCCGCTGTGCCCGCGCGGCGCCGCGACCTGCGTCCCGGTCGTCCGCGTCCAACCCCCTTGGCCGGGCGTCGCAGCGCGCGACCGTCGCCCGCGCCGTCGCATCCTCAACGGAGGCACGATGAAGCACCCCCGCAACCTGTTCTATGCCCAGTCCGGCGGCGTGACCGCCGTCATCAACGCCAGCGCCTGCGGCGTGATCGAGGCCGCACGCGCGCGCCCGGACCTCGTCGGTGCGGTGTACGCCGGCCGCAACGGCATCGTCGGCGCGCTGCGCGAGGACCTGATCGACACCACGGTCGAGTCCGACGCGACCATCGCCGCGCTGCGCCACACGCCAGGCGGGGCGTTCGGCTCCGTGCGCTACAAGCTCAAGAGCGTGGCCGAGAACGAGGCGGAGTACCGGCGCCTGATCGAGGTCTTCCGCGCCCACGACATCGGCTACTTCGTGTACAACGGCGGCGGCGACTCGATGGACACCGCCAACAAGCTGGCGCAGGTCGCCGCCTCGATGGACTACGACATCGCCTGCGTGGGCGTGCCCAAGACGGTGGACAACGACCTGCCGATCACCGACGTGTGCCCCGGCTTCGGCTCGGTGGCCAAGTACGTCGCGATCTCGACCCTCGAGGCCGCGTTCGACGTCGAATCGATGCCCCAGACCAAGGTGTTCATCGTCGAGGTCATGGGCCGGCATGCCGGCTGGATCGCGGCCGCGGGCGGCCTCGCCGGCAAGGACCCGGGCGAGCCGCCGCACCTCATCCTCTTCCCCGAGGTCGCCTACGACGAGGACCGCTTCGTCGAGGCGGTCCGCGACCGCGTCGAGCGCTACGGCAACTGCGTGGTCGTCGCCAGCGAGGGCATCCGCCGGGCAGACGGCACGTTCGTCGCCGAGTCCGGCCAGAAGGACGACTTCGGGCACGCCCAGCTCGGCGGCGTCGCGCCGCACCTGGCCGAGGTCGTGCGCGGCCGCCTCGGGTACAAGTTCCACTATGCGGTCGCGGACTACCTGCAGCGCGCGGCCCGCCACATCGCGTCGGCGGTCGACGTGGAGCAGGCCTACGCGCTCGGGCGCGCTGCCGCCGAGATGGCGCTGGCGGGCGCCCACGGCAAGCTGCCGGTCATCGTGCGCACGTCCGACGAGCCCTACCGCTGGGAGGTCGGCCAGGCGGACCTGTCGGCGGTGGCCAACGTCGAGCGGCACCTGCCGCCGGACTACATCACCGAGGACGGCTTCCACATCACGCCGGCCTGCCGTCGCTACCTGACGCCACTGATCCAGGGCGAGGATTACCCCCCATACGCGGGCGGCCTACCGAAGTACGTCCGCCTGCAGCGCAACCTGGTGCCGCGCAAGCTGCCGGCCTGGGCGGGCTGACCGCCCGCGGGCGCGCCGTCTGCGCGGCCCTGCGCGCGGAGGTGGATCGGCCGTGGACCGCCGCGGCCGGTCCACGTTCGCCCCACCGCAAGGTCGCTCAGTCGCCCCAGCGCACCCGCACGTAGGTGTTCTTGCCGGCCTGCAGCACGCGTGGGCCGGCGCCGAGGTCGACCACGGCGGTGCGGTCGGTGAGCGGCTCGCCGTCGACGCGCAGGCCGCGGTTGTCGATCAGCCTTCGGGCCTCGCCCTTGCTCCTCGTGAAGCCGAGCAGGACGGCCAGCGTCGCGGCCTCGATGCGGCCGCCGGGGGCGTCGTCGGGCGCCAGGCGGCGCTCGGGCATCTCGCTCGGCAGGCCGCCGCGCGCCACCTCGTCGTAGCGACGTTCTGCCGCTGTCACGGCGTCTGCCCCGTGGTAGAGGCGCACGAGCTCGCGCGCGAGCGCGCGATGCGCGGCCACCGGGTCCGTCGCGGCCAACGCCTCCAGCGGCGCGACCTCGAGCTCCGTGCACAGCGTCAGGTACTTCACCAGCGACGGGTCGGGGACCTGCATCGCCTTGGCGAACATGATCTCGGGCGCCTCGGTCAGGCCGATGTAGTTCCCCAGCGACTTCGACATCTTCTCCACGCCGTCGGTGCCCTCGAGCAGCGGCACCGTCAGCGCCACCTGCGGCTCCTGCCCGTAGGCGCGCTGCACGTCGCGCCCGACCAGCAGGTTGAACAGCTGGTCGGTGCCACCGAGCTCGACGTCGGCCCGAATCGCCACCGAGTCGTAGGCCTGGGCCAGCGGGTAGAGGAACTCGTGCACGCTGATCGGGACGCCGTCGCGGTAGCGCTTGGTGAAGTCGTCGCGCTCGAGCATGCGCGCGACCGTGTAGCTCGCGGCGAGGCGCACCAGCTCACCGAAGCCGAGCGGCGCCAGCCACTCCGAGTTGTGGCGGATCTCGAGCCGCTCCGGGTCGGTGTCGAGCACGGCGACGGCCTGGGCGACGTAGGTCTCGCCGTAGCGTCGGGTCTCCTCCAGCGTGAGCTGTGGACGCGTCTTCGACTTGCCCGACGGGTCGCCGATCGTCGCCGTGAAGTCCCCGATGATGAGCACCACCCGGTGGCCGAGGTCCTGGAACTGCCGCAGCTTGCGCAGCACGACGGCGTGGCCGACGTGGAGGTCGGACGAGGACGGGTCGACCCCGAGCTTCACCCGCAGCGGCCGGCCCTCGCGCGCCGCCAGCGCGAGCTTGGCGGCGAGACCGCCGTCGGGCACCACGTGCTCGGCACCACGCGACAGCCGGGCGACCGCGTCGTCCAATGAGGCGCTCGTCGCACGAGCGGCCCTGCTGGGGGTTGTCGAATCGGGCACCTGGACCTCCGAGGCGCGTCTGCGCCGCGCGAGAGCGTACCACGCGCCCGCCGAGCGCCCGACGGCCGAGCGCGCCGCGGGGTGCTAGCGTCAGGGCGTG
>JAABRV010000185.1 GCA_011390735.1 Trueperaceae bacterium
GCGCGTCGGCACGATGGCCGAGCATGCTCACCTGGAGGTGACGTACCTGCCCGCCATCGCGTACTGTGCGACATGCCAGTCCGAGTTCGAACTCGACAACCGCTTCGGGATCGCCGTGTGCCCCTCCTGTGACACCCCGTCCGCCGACCTGCGCCAGGGGCGCGAGCTCCAGCTCGCCCACCTCGAGGTAGAGGAATGAGCGGGCGCTCCGACATCACCGAGCGCGGTTCGGCGCCAGCCGAAACGCCACGTGTCGGCACGGCCGGCACGGCCGTGACGACACGCGATGTGAAGGTCAGCCCCCACGGCACCGTGGCGACGCCTGGCGCGCGCGTCGTGCAGGTGCAGAAGTCGCTCATGGTGCACAACGACGGCGTGGCCGCCGCCAACCGCGAGGCCTTCCGCCACAGCCTGGTCCTCAACGTCGTCTCCAGCCCCGGCTCGGGGAAGACCGCGCTGCTCGAGCGCACCGTCCGCGACCTGAACGGCGACCTCTCCGTCGCCATCGTCGTCGGCGACCTCGAGACCGACAACGACGCCGAGCGGCTCCACGCCGCCGGCGCGCCCTCCGTGCAGATCGTCACCGGCACCGTCTGCCACCTCGAGGCGGAGATGGTCGCGCGCGCCGTCGACCAGCTCGACCTCGAAGGCCTCGACGTGCTCGTCATCGAGAACGTCGGCAACCTCGTGTGCCCGGCCGCCTGGGACCTCGGCGAGGACCTGCGCGTCACGATGCTGTCGGTCACCGAGGGCGAGGACAAGCCGCTGAAGTACCCGCGCATCTTCAAGGACGCCGATGCGGTGGTGATCAACAAGATCGACATCGCCGAGGTCGTCGGCTTCGACCGAGGTCGCGCGCTCGACGCCGTCCGCAAGGTGGCGCCCGGCGCCCGCGTGTTCGAGCTCTCGGCGCGGACCGGCGAGGGCGTCGGCGACTGGCTCGACTACCTGCGCGAGCGACGGCGGCTCAAGGCCTCCGCGATCGCGGCGGCCGCGACCGACGCGAGCTGACGGCGTGGCCGCCGAACGGCGGCGCCTGCGCGTCACCGGCACCGTGCAGGGCGTCGGCTTCCGACCCTTCATCTACCGCCTGGCCCGCGAGCACGCGCTCGTGGGCTGGGTGCGCAACGACGTGCACGGCGTGACGATCGAGGTGGCCGGCGACGCCGACGTGCTCGACGGGTTCGCCGCCGCCATCGCCGCCGAGGCGCCGCCCGCGGCGCGCGTCGAGGCGGTCGCCGAGCTGGAACGCGGGGCCCCGATCGATGGCGCCGCGCACGGCTTCGTCATCGTCCCGAGCGAGGACGCCAGCGACGTCACGACCGCCATCTCGCCCGACCTGCCGGTGTGCGACGACTGCCTGCGCGAGATGCGCGACCCGGCCGACCGCCGGCACGGCTACCCGTTCATCAACTGCACCAACTGCGGGCCGCGCTACTCGATCATCGAGGCGCTCCCCTACGACCGGCCGCTCACCACCATGCGCGCCTTCGCCATGTGCGAGGACTGCGCCCGCGAGTACCACGACCCGCTCGACCGCCGCTTCCACGCCCAGCCGACCGCCTGTCCGCGCTGCGGGCCGCGACTGCGCTTCATGGCGTCGCCCGGCGCCGCGACGCCGGGCGGGTTCGACGCCGCGGCGCTGCTCGCGTCCGGCGAGGGCTCGTGGGACGACGCGGCGATCGCCGGCGCCGTCGCCGCCCTGCGCGCCGGACGCATCGTCGCGGTCAAGGGCCTCGGCGGCTACCACCTGGCGTGCGACGCGCGCGACGCCGCCGCCGTGCGTGCGCTGCGCGAGCGCAAGTACCGCAAGGAGAAGCCGTTCGCCATCATGGCGCGCGACCTCGACGCGCTGGACGGCGTCGTCGAGCTCGATGACGAGGCGCGGGCGCTGCTGGCGTCGAGCGCGCGCCCGATCGTGCTGGCGCCCAAGGGGCCGCTCGCGCTCGGGGGCGAGGCGCCCCTGCCCGACGAGCTCGCGCCCGACAACGCCTACCTCGGCGTCATGCTCCCCTACACCCCGGTGCAGCACCTGCTGTTCGACGGCAGCGCGCCCGACCTGCTGGTCATGACCAGCGCCAACCGCTCCTCGGAGCCGATCGCCTACCGCGACGAGGAGGCCCTCGAGCGCCTCGCGGGCATGGCCGACGCCTTCCTCATCGGCGAGCGGCCGATCGCCCGGCGCGTGGACGACAGCGTGGCGCAGGTGGTCGCCGGCGCCGCCGCCGTCGGCCGCCGCGCCCGCGGCTACGCCCCCGCGCCGCTGCTGCGCGGCGAGCGCTTCGAGCGGCCGCTGCTGGCCCTCGGCGCCGAGCTCAAGAGCAGCATCGCGCTCGCCGTCGGCGGGGCGGCGTACGTCAGCCAGCACCTGGGCGACCTCGGCGACCTCGAGTCGTTCACGGCCTTCCAGGAGACCGTCTACGACCTGTGCGCGATGTACCGCGTCGACCCGCGGCGCGTGCGGCTGGTCCACGACCTCCACCCCGCGTACCCCAGCAGCCGCTTCGCCGAGCAGCTCGGCGGCGAGCGCGTCGCGGTCCAGCACCACGCGGCCCACGTGGCGAGCGTCCTCGCGGAGCGGGGCGCGTGGGACGCGCCGGTGCTCGGCTTCGCCTTCGACGGCGCCGGCCTCGGCGACGACGGCACGGTGTGGGGCGGCGAGGTCTTTCACGGCGCCCTGGAGGGCGGCCTGCGGCGCGTGGCCCACCTGCGGCCCGCGGCGCTGCCCGGCGGCGACGCCGCCGCCCGCACGCCCGTGCAGGCCGCCGTCGGCTGGCTCGCCGCGCTCGGCGACGACGCACTCGACCGGCTCCTGGCGCCGCCGTTCGGCTTCCCGCCCGCCCGCGTGGCGGTCGCGCGCCGGCTGGTCGCGACGGGCGTGAACGCGCCCACCACCACCAGCGTTGGCCGCCTGTTCGACACCGTCGCCGCGCTCCTCGGCTTCCACCACACGATGAGCTTCGAGGGGCAGGCGGCGATCGGCCTCGAGACGCTCGCGTGGCGGGTGCCCGCGGCCGAGCCCTACCCCTGGCCGTTCGACGGCGCTCAGTGGGACCACGCGCCGCTGCTGGCGGCCGTCATGGCCGACGTCGAGGACGGCGCCCCGCCCGCCGTCGTCGCCCGCCGCTTCCACGAGGCGTTCGCGCAGGGCGTGCTCGAGGCGGCCGTCGCGCTGCGCGCCACCCACCCCTTCGACCGCGTCGTCCTCTCGGGCGGCGTCTTCCAGAACCGCCTGCTCCTCGAGCGCGTCGTGGCGAGGCTCGACGCGCAGGACATCGGGCACTGGCGCAACGCCGCCGTGCCGACGAACGATGGTGGCATCTCGCTCGGCCAGCTCGCCATGGCCGTGACCCTGCCGGGAGGATGAGATCGTATGTGCCTAGGTATTCCCCACGAAGTGGTCGACGTGCTCGACCAGGACCGCTGCCTGATCCGCTTGGGCGGCGCCACGCAACACTGCTTCATCGGCCTGATCGACGACCTGAAGGCCGGCGACTGGGTGGTGGTGCACGCCGGCTTCGCCATCGACAAGATCGCGCCCGAGGACGCGCGCGCGAACCTCGAGCTCATCGAGAAGTACCTGGAACCCATCCGTGACTGAGGGCGGCGGCGCGCCGGGCGCCTTCCGCCCGGACACCTACAAGGACCCCGAACTCGTCGCCCAGCTCAGCGAACGCATCGCCGAGGTGGCGGCCGAGATCGGCCGGCCCGTCAAGCTCATGCACATCTGCGGCACGCACGAGCACGAGATCGGCCGCTTCGCCCTGCGCGACCTGCTGCCGGAGAGCGTGACCGTGCTCGCCGGCCCCGGCTGCCCCGTGTGCGTCTGCGACAACGAGTACATCAACATGGCGATCCAGCTCTCGCTGACGCCGGGCGTCATCCTCTGCTCCTTCGGCGACATGCTGGCGGTCCCCGGCAGCATCCCGCTCGAGGGCGAGCGCCGCGGCGACGTGCGCATGAGCCTGCTCGACGCCCGCGCCCGCGGCGGCGACGTGCGCGCCGTGTACAGCGTGTTCGAGTGCAAGCGCATCGCCGAGGCGAACCCCGACAAGCAGGTCGTGTTCTTCTCCGTCGGCTTCGAGACCACCGTCGTCGCGGTCGCCGCCATGCTCAAGCGCGGCGCCCCGGACAACCTGACGGTCATCGAGGCGAACTACTACACGCCGCCGGCCACCAGCCTGCTGCCCGAGCTCGACGGCTTCGACATCGAGGGCTTCATGCTCCCCGGCCACGCGGTGACGATCACCGGCCTGCGCGTCTACGAGCACCTCGCCGAACGCGGCATCGCGTTGCACCGGGTGGCGGTCGGCGACCGCTACGTGCTCGAGGGGCTGCGGGCCGAGGGCCTGAGCCTCGGCGGCGAGCAG
>JAABRV010000186.1 GCA_011390735.1 Trueperaceae bacterium
GCCGAGATCGGTGTCGACCTCGAGATCCGCGTCCAGGACTTCTCCGCCTACACGCAGGCGGTGCAGTCGGACGACATGGAGCTGGCCATGACCGGCTGGGGCACCGTCACCCTCGACGCCGACTACACGCTGTACGCCTTCTTCCACTCCGGCGAGATCCCGGGCAACAACCGCTCGCGCTGGGCCGACCCGGAGATCGACGCCCTGCTGCAGCGCGGTCGCGACGAGCCCGTCGACGCGGTGCGCGCCGAGGTGTACGCGCAGGTCCAGGCCGCGGCCGCGAACGCGCTGCCGATGGTGACGCTGTACTACCCGCGCTTCACCTACGCCAAGCGCCCCGCGGTCCAGGGCGAGGCCATCGCCTTCTCCTGGATCCTGCTCGACCTGCGCAGCGCCACGCTGGCCGACTGAGCCTTGCTGCGCTACGCGCTGGGCCGGCTCCTCGGCACGGTGCCGGTGCTGTTCGGGGTGACCCTGCTCGTCTTCCTGATGGCCTGGGTCACCCCGGGGGACCCCGTGGTCGCCATGCTCGGCGAGGCCTCGCAGGGCATCTCGCGGCAGGCGCTCGAGGACCTGCGGCGCGAGCTGGGCCTCGACCGGCCGCTGCCCGTGCAGTACCTCGACTACGTCGCCGGCCTGCTGCGCGGTGACCTCGGCGACTCGGTCCGCTCGCGGCGCCCGGTGCTCGCGGAGATCCGCGACCGGCTGCCCGCGACGATCGAGCTCGCCCTCGCGGCCCTGGCCATCGCCGTCGCGCTGGGCGTCACGCTCGGCGTGCTGGCGGCCGTCCGCCAGCGCACCTGGGTCGACGGCGCCGCCATCGCCGTCGCCCTGGTGGGCGTGTCGATCCCGGTCTTCTGGTCGGGCTTCCTGCTGATGATGGTCTTCGCCCTGGAGCTCGGCTGGCTGCCGGCCAGCGGCCGGGGGACCTGGCAGCACCTGGTGCTGCCGGCGTTCACCGTCGGCGTCTCCTCGGCGGCCTTCATCGCCCGCATCACGCGCGGCGCCGTGCTCGAGGCGCTGGCGCAGGACTACGTGCGCACCGCCAAGGCCAAGGGGCTGGCACCGCGCCGCGTGGTCATGCGGCACGCGCTGCGCAACGCGCTGCTGCCGATCGTCACGGTCGTCGGCCTGCAGCTCGGCGGCCTGCTCGGCGGCGCGGTGCTCACCGAGACGGTCTTCGCCTGGCCCGGCGTGGGGCGGTTGCTGGTCGACGCCATCGTCGCCCGCGACCTGCCGCTCGTGCAGGGCAGCGTGCTCGTCGTGTCGCTGCTCTTCATCCTCGTCAACCTGGCGGTCGACCTGTCGTACGCCGCCATCAACCCCAGGGTGCGCTATGGCTGAACCCCCTCGTTCCCGCTGGTGGCGGCGCGTCTGGTCGGCGCCGGGCATGCGCCGCTTCCGCCGCCACCCGGGTGCCTGGGTCGGCTCGTTCATCGTGCTCACGCTGGTGCTGGTGGCGGCGTTCGCGCCCCTGCTGGCCGACCGGCCGCCCACCCAACAGGACCTGCGCGCGCGCCTGCGGCCCCCGTCGGCGGAGCAGCCGTTCGGCACCGACGAGTTCGGCCGCAGCGTGCTCTCGCGCGTGCTGCACGGGGCGCGGCTGTCGCTGGCGACGGGCCTGCTGCCGGTGGCGGCGGCGCTGGTGCTCGGCTCCACGATCGGGCTCGTGGCCGGCTTCTTCCGCGGCCGCCTCGACGCCGTCCTCATGCGCACGATGGACGTGCTGCTCGCGTTCCCGTCGCTGCTGCTGGCGTTGGCGGTCGTCGGCACGCTGGGGCCCGGCATCGTCAACGCGGTCATCGCCATCGCCGTCGTCGACGTCCCGCAGTACGCCCGGCTGGTGCGCAGCGTGGTCCTCGGCGCGCGCGAGGAGGAGTACGTGCAGGCGGCCCGCGCCCTGGGCGCCCGCGACGGCCGGCTGATGTGGCGCCACGTGGCGCCGAACGCGATCGGCCCGATCGTGGTGCAGGCGACGCTCGGGATCGGGTTCGCGATCCTGGCGATCGCCGGGCTGTCGTTCCTCGGCCTCGGGGTGCAGCCGCCCGTGTCGGACTGGGGCGAGATGCTCGCCCGCGGCCGCCGTTACCTGCCCGACGCGACCTGGCTGATGGTCTTCCCGGGGCTGGCGGTGTCGCTGACCGTGCTCGGCTTCAACCTGTTGGGCGACGCGCTGCGCGACGCGCTCGACCCGAAGGCGTGAGCGCCCGCGGCGGCCGGGCCCGGCGGCGTCGGGGGCACCGGGCGCGACCGCCCGCGCGCGCCGCGCGCGGTACGCTCCGGCGATGGACGACCCCCTCGGCCGACGCTTCGTGGGCCTCCAGGCCGCGCTCTTCGTGGTGGTCGGGTTCGGCCCGTGGCTGCCGCTCGCGGCGGACGCGGGCGTGCCCCCGCAGGCGCGCTGGCTCGGTCAGGCGATCATGCTCGCGGGGCTCCTGCTGGCGCTCGCCGCCGGCCTCCGGCTCGGCCGCAACCTCACGCCCTTCCCACGCCCGCGGCGGGGCGGCGAGCTGGTGACCGCCGGCGTGTACGCCTTCGCGCGCCACCCGATCTACGGCGGCGTCCTGCTGCTCGCGATCGGCTGGTCCGTCGCCCAGGCGTCGCTCGCGACCCTCGCGGCCACGGCCCTGCTGTGGGGGCTGTTCGAGGCCAAGTCCCGCTACGAGGAGCGCGCGCTCACCGAGGCGTACCCCGCGTACCCGGCCTACGCCGCCGCCACCCGCCGCTTCGTGCCCTTCGTGTACTGAGTCCAGCGTGCTGCGCCTACCCATCCGCGAGGCGCTCGAGCGCGCGGGCCTGCCCTTCGCCTCGCTCGAACCGGTGCGGCCCGGCGCCTCGGTCTGGCGCGCGGTGGGGCCCGAGGGCGCCTGGTCGGTGCGCTGGGTCCCGCGCTCGGAGGCGGCGGCCCTCGCCGCGACCGCGCTGTGGCTCGAGCGACTGACGGGGGCCGGCGTGGTCGCGCCGCGACCGTGGCGCCCCGCCGGTGCCGGCGCCCACCTGCTGGCCGTCGGCGACGGCGTCGCCCTGGTGACCCGCTGGCGCCGCGGCACCGCCGTGCTCGAGCTCGGCTGGGACGGCGCCCGCGCCGAGGCCCTGGGCACGCTCATGGCGCGCACCCACCTGGCGGGCGGCGGCCCGCTGCCGGGCGCGCGACGCTACGACGCGGCGTGGGCCCGCGGCGCCTGGCGCAGGCTGGCCATCGAGCGGGCCGTGCCGATGGCGACGGCCGACGAGTGCGCGACCGTGCGGTCGGGCCTGGCGCGGGCGGCCGAGGTCCTCGCCGCGGCTTGGCACGGGGGCCCGGGCGGCCCCGTGGTCATGGCCCACGCCGACATCCATGCCGGCAACGTGCTCGAGGTGGCGCGCGTGGGCGAGCGGGTGGAGCTGGCGCTGATCGACGTCGACCGCGCCGGGCTGGCGCCGGTGGCGCTCGACCTGGCGTTCGCGCTGCTCGAGCACGAGGACGCCAACGCCTGGGCGCTGCTGCGTGGCTACCGGCGGTGGCGGCCGCTCGGGGACGGCTTCGAACGCGTCTCGGGCGCGTTTCGGGCGCTGGCGATGGTCGACAACCTCGCCTTCCTCGCCGCCTTCGAGCACGAGCGCCCCTACGTGACCGCCGTCTGGCCGGGCCTGGTCGCGGCCTGCGCGGCGCTCGCGGCCGGCGAGTCCGGCGGCGGCTAGGGCACCGGCGTCGGCTGCGCCGCCGGCGTCGAGCGACGCCGCGGCGCTCAGCCGCGCAGCTTCGAGCGGAGGCGCGCCAGCGTCGTCGGTCCTGCGCCGTGCCGCAGCAGGTATGCCTCGGCGCCGCCGTGGCGCCGATCGAGGTGCTCGAGCGCGGGTTCGATCAGGTCGGGCGTGGCGCCGAGGAGGCGGACGAAGTCCCGACGGGCGATCCCACGCTGCTCCGCGTCGAGCAGCAGGCGCTCGCGGATGGGCCCGATGCGCGGTTCGGTCAGCGCGAAGTCCTCGATGACCGCCTCGCGCGTGACCCCCACCGTCTCGAGGATCAGCAGCGCCAGCAGGCCGGTGCGGTCCTTGCCGACGGTGCAGTGGAACATCGCCGCGCCCTCGGCGCAGGCCAGCAGCCGTGCGGCCGTGGCGAACGCGGGCCCCGCGTGGTCGAGCGCCGCGAGGTAGAAGCCGGTGATGTCCCACGGGTCCGCGGGCTCGATGCCGGAGGCGTTGATCAGCGACCACACCTCGACGTGCTCGACCGCGATGCCGTCGGTGTCGGCGAGCCCGTTCGGCTCGCGGGCGAGCTCGTGGGCCTCGCGCAGGTCGACCACCGTCGTCAGGCCGAAGTGCGCCAGTTGGGCGCGGTCCTCCGGCCCGAGCGCGAGCGGGGCATCGGCGCGGAGCA
>JAABRV010000187.1 GCA_011390735.1 Trueperaceae bacterium
CCGCCGACATGATCGTCTTGCGCACGGCGTCCGGCGTGTCGAGCAGGAAGACCGCGTGCCCCGGGCGCTCCTCGGCCGTCGACTTGCTCATCTTCGCCTCGGGGTCGTCGAAGCCCATGATGCGCGCGCCCGCCGTGGGGATGACCGCCCTCGGCAGCACGAAGACCTCGCCGAAGAGGTGGTGGAAGCGGACGGCGAGGTCGCGGGTCAGCTCGACGTGCTGCATCTGGTCCTCGCCCACGGGCACCTCGTCGGTGTCGTGCAGCAGGATGTCCGCCGCCATCAGCGCGGGGTAGGTGAGCAGGCCGCTGCCGATCGACTCGCGGCCGTGGGTCTTGGCCTTGAACTGGGTCATGCGCTGCAGCCAGCCGAGCGGCGCGACGCAGTTGAACAGCCAGCTCGCCTCCGCGTGCTCGGGGACGTGCGACTGGACGAACACCGTGCTGCGCTCCGGGTCGATGCCGGCCGCCAGGTAGAGCGCCGCCACCGACCGGCTGCGGCCGCGCAGCTCGGCGGGGTCGACCGCCTCGGGGATGGTGAGCGCGTGGAGGTCGACGACGCAGAAGACGTTGTCTCGCTCCTGCTGGCCCGTCACCCAGTGCTTGAGGGCGCCGAGGTAGTTGCCGAGGTGGAGGGCCGAGGTGGGCTGCATGCCCGAGAAGACGCGCGGGCGCTGCGGGGCGCCGGCGGCGGCGTGGGTTTCCATGGCGCGGAGTCTACCGCGCGGGGCCGAGGAGCCGAAGGGTGTTCGCCGGCAGCGACCAGACGCCGGGGCCGTCGCCGTCGAAGCCGAGGCCGTCGAGCGGCGCCAGGTCGCCCGGGTCCGCCCCCGGCGCCGCCAACTGCGCGGCGTCGACCTCGAGGTCGCGGTTGCTCAGGTTGGCGAGCACGAGCACGGGCGCCTCGCCCTCGAGCGTGCGCCACACGGCCAGCGCGGCGCCGGGCAGGTCGCGCGGCACGGTGGCGCCGCCGCGGGCCAGCGCCGGGTGAGCGGCGCGCAGGGCGATGGCCGAGCGGTACGCCTCGAGGACCGACGCTGGGTCGCCCGCCTGGGCCGCGACGCTGATCGCCGGGTCGGTCGTCGACGGCGGGAACCACGGCGCGGCGTCGCTGAACCCACCGTCCTCGGTCGCCGTCCAACGCATCGGCGTGCGCTTCTGCCGGTCGTCGTCGCCGGAGCCATTGGGCATCCCGAGCTCCTCGCCGTAGTACACGAACGGCGTCCCCGGTAAGGCAAGGAGCAGCCGCCCGAGGAGCGCCACGCGCTCGGGGTCCGGCCGTAGGAGCGCCACCGCCGAGGCGGCCCGACGCTGGTCGTGGTTGCCGACGAAGGTGCCGCGGCGCGCGTCCGCCGGGTAGGCCTCCTCGTTGAGGGCGAGCTGGGCCCGCAGGTCGATCGCGCTGCGCGCCTGCAGGGCGCCCAGCAGCGCGCGCCACAGGGGGTAGTCGAACGACATGTCGAGGGCGGCGTCGCGGTGGTAGGCCGCGATCGTCGGGGTCGACGTCCACGTCTCGCCCACCAGGAACGCGCCCGGGTGGCGCTCGCGCAACCGGGCGCCGAACTCGGCGACCCACGCGAGGTTCGCCGGCGCGTTGGCGATCCCGCCGTCCTCGCCCTCCACCACGTGCTGGATCGCGTCGATGCGGAAGCCGTCGACGCCGAGGTCCAGCCAGAAGGCGGCGACGTCGAGCATCGCCTCGACGACCTCCGGGTTGCGGTGGTCGAGGTCGGGCATGTCGGCCACGAACAGGCCGAGGTAGCGGGTGCCGTCGCCGGCGTCGTGCCAGGCGCTGCCGCCGAGCGTGCCGATCAGCGGCTCGGGGTCGGACTCGAAGCGGTACCAGCCGCGGAAGCGGGGGTCGCCGGCGCGGGCCGCCACGAACCACGGGTGGCGGTCGCTCGAGTGGTTGACGACGAGGTCGAGCACGACGCGCATGCCGTGGCGGTGGGCGGCCTCCAGGAAGGCGAGGAAGTCGGCCATCGTGCCGAGCTCGGGGTGGACGGCGCGGTAGTCGGTGACGTCGTAGCCGTGGTAGCTCGGCGACGGGTGGATGGGCGTCAGCCACAGGCCCGCGATGCCGAGGTCCGCCAGGTACGGCAGGCGGGCGGTGAGGCCGCGCAGGTCGCCGACGCCATCGCCGTCCGAGTCCTGGAAGCTGCGCACGAACACCTGGTAGTAGACGCCGTCGCCGGGGTCGCTGGCCCAACGCTCTGCGGGCGGCGGCGCCGAGGGCACGCCGTAGACCAGGGCGCCGACGGGCAGCGTCGCCTGGGCGGCCGCGGGCCCGGGCGCGAGCGCCGCCACGCCCAGCAGGACGGCCAGGAAGCGAGCGGGCCAGCGCCTCACGGCCGCACCACCAGCGGGTAGCGCTGCCCGATCCACGCCATCGGGTCGGTGGGCACGCCGTCGACGCGCATCTCCCAGTGCAGGTGCGGCCCGGTGGAGAGGCCGGTCGAACCGACCTGACCGATGACGTCGCCGCGCACCACCACGTCGCCGACGGCGACGTCGATCCGGGCGAGGTGGAAGTGGTGGCTGGTGAGCCGCTGCCCGTGGTCGAGCACCACCCAGCCCCCCTTGATCGGGTAGAAGCCCGCGACCCGCACGATGCCGTCGTTGGTCGCCAGGATCGGGGTACCGGTCGGCGCGGCGATGTCCGCACCCAGGTGGTACGAGACGTTGCCGCCGGGGGCGTAGCGGCGGGGATCGCCGAAGCCCGAGGTGTCGCGCCCCTCGACCGGCAGCAGGAACCCCTCGGCCCAGCGGGGTTCGGGCGGCACCTGGGCGAGCGCCGCCGCCAGCACCGCGGCCTCCTCGTCGCGGGCGGCCGGCGTCACCAGGGCGAGGGTGCCCGCGGGGACGTTGAGCTCGTCGACCGGCCGCGGGTTGCTGCGCACCTCGATCGGCCAATCGACCGGCGCCAAAGGCCCGAACTCGTCCTCGAGCCGCAGCGTCAGCGCCCACGTCCCGGGGGCCGCGTCCAGCGCGACGCCGCGCAGCGCGACCCAGCCGTCCGGTCGCGCGAGCAGGGGCAGCGGCTCGTCATCGAGCGTCAGCGTGAGAGAGCGGACCTCGGCGAGCGACGCGGCGGCGTTCGACGGCTCGAGGCGGACCCAGGCGACCAGCGGATCGCCGGCCTCCAGCACCGCCGGCGCCTCGAGACTCGGCTCGGGCCGCCGGCGCCCGTCGATCTCGCGGGCGAGCAGCGCGCCGGCGCCGGTGCCGTCGACGGCGTCCACCTGCAGCACCGCGCGGCCGGCGAGCGCCACCAGCGTGGCGCGCAGCTCCTCCGCCACCCGCTCGATCCGCTCGTCGCCGTAGCGCAGCACGAAGGTCACGGGCTTCGACGCGGAGACGAACACCTCGAAGGGTTCGCCCGCCGCCACCCGCGCGGGCGCCTCGAGCCACAGCTCCGGTGGCGTGGTGTCGCGCACGGCCCAGCCGACGCCGACGCCGAGCGACACCACGACGGCCGCGAGCCCCACGCCCCAGGCGACGCGACCCGTACCCCAGGCGAAGCGGCCGGCCCTCAAGCGGGCCTCTCGCCGGCGAGGCTGGTGACGAACGGCCAGTTGCGGTAGCGGTGATCGACGTCGAGGCCGTAACCGTAGACGAACGCATCCTCGATCTCGAAGCCGAGGTAGTCGACCGGCACCTCGACCACGCGCCGCGACGGCTTGCTCAGCAGCGCCGCGACCTTGACCGACTGCGGACCGCGGCCCTCGAGGTACTGCAGCAGGTAGCGCATCGTGAGCCCGGTGTCGACGATGTCCTCCACCAGCACCACGTTCTTGCCCTTGAGCGACTGGTCCAGGTCCTTCACCAGCCGGACCTCGCCCGACGACTCGGTCCGCGACCCGTAGCTCGAGACCGAGATGAAGTCGACCGTCAGCGGCGCCTCGATGGCCCGGACCAGATCGGCCATGAACAGGAAGGCGCCGTTGAGGACGCAGATGAGGTGCAGGGGCTGGCCCGCGTGGTCGCGCGCGATGGCGGCGCCGAGCTCGCGGACGCGCGCGGCGATCGCCTCCTGGTCGAGCTGGATGGGCCCGGGTCCGGCGACGAAGGCGCTCGTGGTCGACTCGTTCATGGTTCCTCCGGGCGACCGGCGGGTCGCCGCCTCCGGCTCGGTCCCGAGCGCGGCTCCGCCGTGCTGGACGGCACCGGGGCGCTCGTGGAGGGAGTATACCCGAGCCGCGCGAGGTCGCCCTCCGTCAGCTCTCGCCAGGCGCCGACCGCGAGGTCGCCGAGCGGCAGCCCACCCACGTGGGTCCGCAGCAGCCGCTCGACCGGATGGCCCACCGCCGCCAGCATGCGACGTAGCTGACGCTTGCGGCCGTCGCC
>JAABRV010000188.1 GCA_011390735.1 Trueperaceae bacterium
TCGTGCACGACGCCAAGTGGGCTTGGGCGCGCTACGGCGAGCTCGTCGACGCGCACCCCGCCGAGGTCGCCGCGTTCGGCGACTTCCCCAGCCTGTTCCTCGGCATCGTCTCGCCCGACGGCGACTGGGAGCACCACGAGGGCCTGCTGCGCTTCATCGACGCGGAGGGCAACCGCGTGGGCGAGGACTTCCCGGCCGAGCGCTACGCCGACTTCATCGGCGAGGTCGCCGACGCCGACACCTACCTCAAGTCGCCCTACCACCTGGGCGCCCAGGGCGGGGCGCCCGTGGGGCCGCGGGCCCCCGGCACCTACCGCGTGGGCCCCCTGGCGCGCGTCAACCTCGCCGAGCGCATGGGCACCCCGCTCGCGGACGCCGCCCTGGCGGACTTCCGCGGCGAGTTCGGCCGCGTGCCGCTCGGCTCGTTCCACTACCACGGCGCCCGCCTGATCGAGATCCTGGCCTGCGCCGAGCAGCTCGGGGAGCTGCTGAACGACCCCGAACTCGGTAGCGGTCCGCTGCGCGCCGAGGCCGGCATCAACCGGCTGCGCGGCGTGGGCGTGAGCGAGGCCCCGCGCGGCACGCTGTTCCACGACTACCGCGTCGACGAGGACGGCCGCATCACCGGCGTGCGCATGATCATCGCCACCGGCCACAACAACCTCGCGATGAACCGCACGATCGGCCAGATCGCCGAGGCCTTCGTCAAGGGCCCCGACGTGGCCGAGGGCGCGCTCAACCGGATCGAGGCGGGCATCCGCGCCTACGACCCCTGCCTCAGCTGCTCGACCCACGCGGTCGGCCAGATGCCGCTGGTGCTCCGCGTCGAGGCGGCCGACGGCACGCTGCTGAATGAGGTGGCGCGCGGATGAACCGCGCGGCGCGGATGAACCGCGTGGCCTTCGGGTGACGCGCGAGGCGGCGGGGGCCGCGGGGGGTGCCGGGCGCGACCCGGCGCCTGCCCTCCGCGGCCCCGCGGTCATCCGCGGGCCTGCGCCGCGCGTGGGGCCCCACGACCGGGTCCTGCTCTACGGGATCGGCAACGACCTGCGCGGTGACGACGGCGCGGGGCCGCGCCTCGCGCACGCCCTCGCGGGCGCCGTGCCCTGGACGGTCCAGGTGGTGCACGGGCTGACCCCCGAACTGGCGGATGAGCTGGCCGAGGCCGACCTGGCGCTGTTCGTCGACGCCGCCGCCGACCCGACGCTGGACGCCCCCACCTGGATCGCCCACGGTGCCCCGGCCCCCGGGCGCGGCGGCCAGCTGCTGGGCCACACCCTCGACGTGCCCGGCCTGCTCGCCTGGTGCGTCGCACTCCACGGCCGCGCGCCGCGCGCGGCCACGCTCACGCTGCCGGCGCGCGACTTCGCGCTCGGCGAGACGCTGACGCCCACGGCCGAGGCCGGCGTGGCGGCGGCGGCCGCGGCGCTGCGGGCGCTGGCCGCCACCTGAGCCGCCGGTCGGCGGCCCGTCGCGTAGCATGGGCCTTCGTGCTGCGCCGCTTCTTCGCGTACTACCGTCCCTACCGCCGCCTCTTCTGGCTCGACTTCAGCAGCGCGGTGGTGTCGGGCCTGCTCGAGCTGGCGTTCCCCCTCGCGGTGACGCTGTTCGTGGACCGGCTCCTGCCGAGCGGCCACCTGGCCGCCATCGTATGGGCCTCGCTGGGCCTGCTCGCCGTGTACCTCGTCAACACCGGCCTGATCTCGATCGTCACCTACTGGGGCCACATGCTCGGCATCAACATCGAGACCGACATGCGTCGGAAGGCCTTCGACCACCTTCAGAAGCTCTCGTTCGGCTACTTCGACGACCACAAGACGGGCCACCTCGTGGCGAGGCTGACCAAGGACCTGGAGGAGATCGGCGAGGTCGCCCACCACGGCCCGGAGGACGCGTTCATCGCGGTCATGACGCTGATCGGGGCGTTGGTCCTGATGTTCACGATCAACGTGCCGCTGGCGCTGATCACGATGCTCGTGCTGCCGCCGACGGTCTGGCTGACGCTGCGCTACGGCGGCCGCATGACGCGCACCTGGCGGCAGCTGTTCCAGCGGGTCGGCGCCTTCAACGCCCGCATCGAGGAGAACGTCGGCGGCATCCGTGTGGTCCAGGCCTTCGCCAACGAGGCGCACGAGCGGCGGCTGTTCGCCGTCGACAACGCCGCCTACCGCGCCACCAAGCTCGACGCCTACCGCTACATGGCGATGAGCATCTCGCTCTCCTACCTCGGCATGCGCCTCACGCACGTCGTGGTGCTGGTGGCGGGGTCGTACTTCGTCATGCAGGGCACGCTCACGGCCGGCGGCTTCGTCGGCTTCCTGCTGCTGGTCAACGTGTTCTACCGGCCGATCGAGAAGATCAACTCCGTCATCGAGACCTACCCGAAGGGCGTGGCCGGTTTCCGCCGCTACCTCGAGTTCCTCGACGCCCGCCCCGACATCGCCGACTCCCCCGACGCGGTCGAGGCGCCCGCCCTGAGCGGCGAGATCCGCTACGAGGGGGTCCGCTTCGCCTACGGCGACGGCCGCGAGGTGCTGCGCGGCGTCGACCTGACGATCCGGGTGGGCGAGACGGTCGCCTTCGTGGGTCCCTCGGGCGCCGGGAAGACCAGCCTCTGCTCGCTGCTGCCACGCTTCTACGACGTCACCGGCGGGCGCATCGCCGTCGACGGCGTCGACATCCGCGACCTGACGCTCGCCTCGCTGCGGCGGCAGATCGGCATCGTGCAGCAGGACGTGTTCCTCTTCGGCGGCAGCCTGCGCGACAACGTCGCCTACGGCAAGCTCGACGCCAGCGAGGCCGAGATCCGCGAGGCCGTCCGGCGCGCGCGACTCGACGACATGGTCGCGGCGCTGCCCGCCGGCCTCGACACGATCATCGGCGAGCGCGGCGTCAAGCTCTCGGGCGGCCAGCAGCAGCGTCTCGCCATCGCCCGCATGTTCCTCAAGAACCCGCCCATCCTCATCCTCGACGAGGCCACCTCGGCGCTCGACACGGAGACCGAGCGCGCCATCCAGCGTTCGCTGGCCGAGTTGGCCGCGGGGCGCACCACGCTCGTCATCGCCCATCGGTTGGCGACCGTCCACGACGCCGATCGCATCGTGGTCGTCGACGACGGGCGGATCGTGGAGCAGGGGCGCCACCGGGAGCTGCTCGCGCGCGACAGCGTCTACCGGCGGCTGCACGAGGCGCAGTTCGGCCTGACGGTGTCGGCCGCGGCGGCCGCCGCGGCGGGGGACGCCGCGCCCGGCGCACGCTGACGCTCCCCGGGTGCTAGCTTCGTGCCATGGACCTGATCTGCCTCGCCGCCGGCGCCGGCACCCGCATGGGCCGCCTGGGCGGCTACCTGCAGAAGTGCATGTACCCCGTCGGCCTGCGGCCCTTCCTGGAGCACGCGCTGGCGCAGGTGCTCGCCAGCGACGCGGTCGACCCCGCCCGCGACCGGCTGGCGCTGGTCGTCGGCCACCTGGCCGAGCAGGTGCGCGGGCACTTCGGCGGCGCCTACGAGGGCCTGCCGATCGTCTACGTCGAGCAGGGCGAGCGGCTGGGGACGGGCCACGCGCTGTCGCTCGCGGCGGCGGCGCTGCGGCCGTCGGCCCCGGTGGTCGCGTGGCAGGCCGACCTGTTCCCGACCGCCGCGATGGTGGACGCGGTGGCGCGGCATGCCGCGCCGAACGTGGTGACGCTGGGTCCGGGCCACGAGGACGAGTCCGACCGGTTGCGCGCCACCGTCGAGGGCGATCGCGTTACGCGCGTGTGGGACGGTGATGGCCAGCTCTACGACATCGGGCTGTGGAAGCTGGCGCCCGCCGTGCTCGGTCGCATGACCGAGGTGCGGGCGGAGAAGGGGGAGTACCGCATGCTGCCCAACCTGCAGCGCAGCCTCGACGACGGCGCCGAGGTCGGCCACGTCGTCGCCGACGCCTGGATCCACCTCGGCGGCACCCTGCCGACGCCCGAGGCCAACGTGCGCGACGTCGTGCGCCGCGTGTGGGCGGCGAGCGACGCGCTGGCGGCTGCGCGCGCCGGTGCTGCGACGAACCCGGTGGGACTCGACGAGGCCGATCAACAGGCGTTCCCCGAAGGGGAACGCACGTGTTAGTCGCCCGCACCCCCCTGCGCATCCCGCTCGGCGGCGGCCTCACCGACCTCAAGGCCTACGCCGAACGCTTCGGGGGCACCACGATCAGCTCGACGATCGGCCTGGCCGCCCGCGTGACGCTGCTGCCGAGCCTCGACGGGCGCTTCGAGGTCGTCGCCGAGGGCCGGGTGGAGACCGCCGAGCACCTCGACGACCTGCGGCACGACCTCGTCCGGGAGGCCCTGCGCT
>JAABRV010000189.1 GCA_011390735.1 Trueperaceae bacterium
ATGACGCCGAGCGCACCGCCCATGCCGACTTCGAGTTCCACGAGACGATCATCGAGGCGGCGGGCAACCGCTTCTTCGACGGGATCGTCCGCTACGTCCGCGCGGCCCTGTGGGAGGGGCGCCAGCTGACCTCGCGCGGTGGCGGGCTGACCGGGCGCACCCGGGCCCACGAGTACCATCGCGCGATCTTGGGGGCACTGGAGGCACGCGATTCGGAGCGGGCGCGCGCTGCGATGCGCGAGCACCTGGCGGTCGCGGCCGGCGACCTGCAGCGCGTCGTCACCGCGTCGGTGGCCGGCCCGCTGGCACCCGACCCCAAGGAGGAGGCGGCGTGAAGATCACCAAGGTCGAGTCGTGGCTGGTCGAGGGCGTGGTGTACAACTGGTGCTTCGTCAAGGTCGAGACCGACGCCGGCCATCGCGGAGGCGAGTCCGCTGCCGCTCATGGTGCAGAACGCGCCGGAGCCCATCGGCGCGCCCCTGGCGACACCCGACCTGATGGCGCTGATCGAGGCCGTGCCGAGCATCCGGGCCGTGAAGGAGGAGACGGCGCCCAACCCACAGCGTGTGGGCGCCCTCGTGCAGGCGGCCGGCCCGCGTCTCCAGGGCGTGATCGGCGGCCTGGGCGGCATCTACCTCTTCAACGAGCTCGCCCGAGGCGCGACGGGAACCATGCCCGCCTGCCAGTTCGCCGACGTCATGGTGAGGATCCTGGCCCTCGTCGATGCCGGTGACGACGCCGCGGCGCGCGAGGTGTTCCGGGCGCTGCAACCCGCGCTGGTCCTCGAGCGTCTGTACGGCATGACCTTCATGAAGGCCTGCCTGCAGCGGCGCGGTGTGCCGATGGGTCGGGTCACGCGCATGATCGAGCCCCCCCTCGACGCCTTCGACGAGGCCGAACTCGATGCCGTCTGGGCGGACCTCGCGCCGCACTTCACGGTCGGGGCATGAGCGCCGCCCCCGCCTACCTCGTCGTCGACGCCGGCACCAGCCGCACCCGGGTGCGGCTGTGGCGCGACGGCGGGGTGCGGGACGAGCTCGACGAGCAGGTCGGCGCCAAGGACGTCGCGCTCGCCGGCGGTCCCGCGCCCATCGCGGACGCCCTCCGGGGGCTGATCGCCAGCCTACGTGCCCGCCACGATGACGACGTCCGCGCGGTCGTCTGCTCCGGCATGATCACGTCGAACGTCGGCCTCGTCGAGGTCTTGCACGCCACCGCACCGATCGCGCTCGACGAGCTGGCACGGCGCATCGTGCGTCACGACGTGGCGGGGGTGACCGACCTGCCGACGTACTTCGTGCCCGGCGTCAAGACGGTCGGCACCTCCGGCGGCTGGGACGGATTGCCGGCCTTCGACGTCATGCGCGGCGAGGAGGTCGAGATCGCGGGGCTGCTCGCGACGCTGGACCTCGCGCCGCCGCTGGCGTTCTTCCACTGCGGCTCGCACCACAAGCTGATCGAGCTCTCGGCGGGCGCGGTGGTCGAGCGCTCGGTGACGGCCATCACCGGCGAGCTGCTCGCCGCCATCCGCGAGCGCACGATCCTCGCCAGCAGCCTCGCCGCCCTCGACGACTTCGTCCCCGACCCCGTGGCCGTGGCGGCGGGGCTGCGGCACGGCCGCACGCTCGGCCTGGGCCGCGCCGCCTTCCTCGTGCGGGTGGGGCAGACGATCGCCGGCTTCGACGCGGCCGCCGTCACGGCCTTCCTGCTCGGCGCGCTGGCCGCCCTCGACCTCCAGCTGATCGAGCACGAGCTGCCGCCCTCGATGCCCCTCGTGATCTACGGCGGCGGCCTCTTCCCGGCCATCCTGCGCGACGCGCTCCTCGCGGAGGGCGGCCGCGACGTTCGCGTCGTCGGGCCCGAGGCGAGCCATCACGCCGCCGTCGTCGGCACGGTACGCCTCCTGGAGGCGCACTTCGCCGCGGAGGCTGGACGCCCGACATGAGCACGCCCGTCGAGCGACTCCGTGCCTTCCCGTTCATCGCCATCCTGCGCGGCGTCCCTGCCGCGCACGTCGTGCCCCTTGGCGAGGCCCTGCTGGCGGGCGGCGTGCGCAGCCTCGAGGTGACTTTCTCCGACGCCGACGCCGACGCCAAGATCGAGGCGCTGCGCGCCTCGCTCCCCGTCGAGGTGCTGGTGGGCGCCGGCACGGTCACCACCCGCAAGCGGGCGGCGGCGGCACGCGCGGCCGGCGCGGGCTTTCTCGTGACCCCCCACGTGGCGCCCGAGGTGAACGCCTTCGCCGTCGACCACGGGCTACCCGTGGTCTGTGGCGCTACCACCCCCACGGAGATCGCCCAAGCGCTCGATCAGGGCTGCGCCTTCATCAAGTTGTTCCCGGCGGGTCCCCTGGGCCCCGACTACCTGCGTGCGCTGTTGGGCCCCTACCCCGACCTGGAGGTCTTCGCGGTCGGCGGCGTCGGGCTCGACAACGCGGCCGCCTACCTGGCCGCTGGGGCCCTAGGGTTGGGGATCGGTGGCGCACTGACGACCCTCGACTGGCGAGACCCGGACCTGGCTGCCGCCACCCGTTTGGCGCGCACGTTCGGTGACCTCATCGACGCCGCCCGCGGGGGCGCGGCGTGAAGGTCGTCTCGCTCGACCTCTACAAGGTACCGCCGCGCTGGGTCTTCCTGAAGGTCGCCACCGATGAGGGTGTCGTCGGTTGGGGCGAGCCGATCGTGGAGGGCCGCGCCGACACCGTGATCGCGGCGGTGAAGGAGGTCGCCGGGTACCTCATCGGCCACGACCCCTCCCGCATCGAGGACCTGTTCCAGGTGCTGCATCGCGGCGGCTTCTACCGCGGCGGTCCGGTACTCACCAGCGCCCTGTCGGGCATCGAGCAGGCGCTGTGGGACATCAAGGGGCGGGCGCTGGGCGTGCCCGTGTACGAGCTGCTCGGGGGCCGCGCGCGCGACCGCATCCGGGTCTACAACTGGATCGGCGGCGACCGGCCCGGCGACCTGGCCGCCGGCGTGGCGCAGCAGCTGGCGAACGGCTTCACGGCGGTGAAGATGAACGCCACCGAGGAACTCCACTACCTCGACGACCACCGCAAGATCGATGCCGCGGTCGCCCGCATGGCGGCGGCCCGCGAGGCCGGCGGCCCTGGCTTCGACATCGCCGTCGACTTCCATGGCCGGGTCCACCGTGCGATGGCGAAGACGCTCGTCAAGGAACTCGAGCCCTACCGTCCGTTCTTCGTCGAGGAGCCCGTTCCGCCGGAGAACTTCGAGGCCCTGCGCGAGATCGCCCACCACACCGTCGTACCCATCGCCGTGGGTGAGCGCCTGTTCACCCGCTGGGGCTTCCGCGACGTCATCACCCAGGGCGTCGTCGACATCATCCAGCCCGACCTGTCGCACGCCGGTGGCATCTGGGAGGTGCGCAAGATCGCCGCGATGGCGGAGGCCTACGACATCGCCGTGGCGCCCCACTGCCCGCTGGGGCCGATCGCCTTCGCCGCGTCGCTGCAAGTTGGCGCCTGCACCCCCAACGTGGTGATCCAGGAGCAGAGCCTCGGCATCCACTACAACGTCGGCAACGATCTGCTCGACTACGTCAGCGACGCTGCCGCGTTCGCCTACCGTGACGGCTACCTCGAGCTGCCGACGGGGCCCGGCCTCGGCATCGAGATCGACGAGGCCATGGTGATCGAGCGGGCGGCGGTGGGGCACGACTGGAAGAACCCGGTGTGGCGCAACGCCGACGGCACCGTGGCCGAGTGGTGAGACGAACGTCGTCTGGTCAGGCAGTGCCGGCGGGCAGAGGAGTCCTGGGCACGCCTGACGCAGGCCATCCCGCCCTGCCGTTCAGCGCGACAGGCTGGCTGCGCCGATCACGCCGGCACGGTCGCCGAGTTGCGCGACCTTGAGCGGCACCGGGCGGTAGGTTCGTAGGGCGCGGTCCAGGTGCTCGCGGATGAGGTCGACGAACCACGGCTCGTGGGCCGCCACGCCGCCGCCGATCACCAGGCCGTCGGGGTCGACCAGCTTCGCGACGCTCATCAGCCCGATGGCCAGCGCGCGGGCGGCGTCGCCCACCACCGTGGCAGCCGGTTGGTCGGTAGCCCGGGCCAGCTCGAAGGCCTCTCGCGTCGTCATGGGTCGCCCGTACGCCTCGCTCGCGCGCTCGGCGACGGCCTTGCCACTGCTGTAGGCCTCCACGCAGCCCCGTTCGCCACACGAGCACAGTCGGCCGTCGGGCACGAGCGTGATGTGCCCCACGTCGGCGGCGTATCCGTGGCGACCACGGTGCAGG
>JAABRV010000019.1 GCA_011390735.1 Trueperaceae bacterium
GATGGCGCCGAAGCCGAGCAGCAGCGCCTCGCCGCCCGCGAGGTGGCGCGAGCGCTCGGGCCGGGCGCGGTCGCCCCAGTCGCCGCGGCGCAGGGCGGCATCGATCGGCACGAGCCGCTGGGCCGCGGCGAGGAGCAACGCCAGCGCGTGTTGCGCGACGAACGGTGCGTTGTAGTGGGCGTTGTGCGCCTCGAGGTGCGGTCGCTCCAGGAGCGCCTCGCGCAGGGCGGGCGGGAAGCCGGCCCAGGGCACGATGACGTGCGCGAGGGAGGCGCCGTCGAGCAGCGGGCCGGGCCGGCCGTCGATCAGGACGTCGAGGGTGTCGCGGTGCGCCAGGGCGCGGGCCTCGTCCCGCTCGAAGACGAGGTCGCAGCCGGGCGGGAGGTCGTCGGCGGTCGGGCGGGGATCGGGCGGCGCGGCCCGCCACAGCACGCGTAGGGAACGCGACATGCGCGGCATGCTACCCCGCGGGTAGACTGTCGGGCCATGCGCCAACTCCACGGCCGCGAGGCCGCCCTCACCGCCTTCCGCCACCGCCGCAGCGCCCAGCACGACCCCGAACGCCACGCCATCGTCGCCGCCATCCTCGCCGACGTCCGCCGCCGCGGGGACGCCGCCCTCACCGAGATCGGCGAGCGCCTCGACGGGGTGCGGCTCGACGCCTTCGAGGTCGACGCCGCCACCCGCGCCGCGGCCGCCGCCGGGCTCGACGCGGGCCTCGCCGCCGCGATCGACACGTCGATCGAGCGCGTGCGCGCCTTCCACCAGCGCCAGCCCTCGGAGGGCTTCTTGGCCGCCGGCGCCGACGGCGTCCTGGGCCAGATCATCCGCCCGCTCGAACGCGTCGCCTGCTACGTGCCCAGCGGCGCCGCCACGCTGGTCAGCTCGCTGATCATGAGCGCGGTGCCGGCGCAGGTGGCCGGCGTGGAGCAGATCGTCGTGGCCACGCCGCCCCGAGCGGACGGCAGCGTGGACCCCGCGCTGCTCTACGCGGCCGAGCGCCTGGGCCTGACCGCGGTCTACCGCCTCGGCGGCGCGCAGGCGATCGCCGCGCTCGCCTACGGCACCGAGAGCGTGCCGCGCGTCGACAAGATCGTCGGTCCCGGCTCCGCCTGGGTCGTCATCGCGATGGCGCAGGTGTTCGGCGAGGTCGGCATCGCGTCGCTGCCTGGTCCGACGGAGACGCTGGTCGTCGCCGACGGCCACGCCGACCCGGAGCACGTGGCCGCCGACCTCCTGGCCCAGGCCGAGCACGACGGCGCCGAGCCGGTCCTGGTCACCGTCGACGCCGGGCTCTGGCCCAGGGTCGAGGCGGCGATCGAGCGGCGCCTGGCGACGCTGCCGACGGCCGCGACCGCCCGCGAGAGCCTCGAGCGCCGTGGCGCCGTCGTCTTCGTCGACGATTTGCCCGCCGCGCTGGAGGTGGCGAACGCGTATGCCCCCGAGCACCTCTGCCTGCTGGTGCGCGACCCGTGGTCGTGGGTCGGCGCGGTGCGGCACGCCGGCGGGCTGTTCGTCGGCGAGACCTCGCTGGAGGCGCTCGGCGACTACGCCGCCGGTCCCTCGCACGTCATGCCGACGGGTGGGACCGCACGCTTCTCCAGCGCCATCAACGTGCGCGACTTCCAGCGGGTGCTGCCGCTCATCGGGCTGTCGCAGGCGGGCGTCGACGCGATCGGCGCCGCCGCGGCACGGCTGGCGCGGGCCGAGGGCCTCGAGGCGCACGCCCAGGCCATCGAGGCGCGCCTCGGTCCGGCGGCCGGCGAAACTCGTTAGGTCGGCCCGCGGCTAGCGTGGACGGGCCCGTTGGACCCGCGCCCGTCGAGCCTCGCGGGCGTGGCGTCGCGATCGCCACGGCAGCCACAGGTACGCCCACAGGATCTCCGCGTACATCCGCAGGCGGACGAGGACGCCGCGCACGAAGCCGCGCTTCTCCTCCTTCACGACCTGCGACACCCCGGGGAGTTCGACGTCCAGGGTGACCCAGCCCTCGGCCTTGGCGTGCTCCGCGATCGCGATCTCGACGCCGTAGCGGCTCTCCGCCAGGCCGGGGACGGCGAGCAAGCGCTCGCGCGGCAGGGCCCGCTGGCCGTTCAGGACGGGGAGCATCTGCTGCGCGAGCGCGGTCGCCCAGCGCCCGCCGACGAACACCCCGCGGGTCATGTCGACCCTGCCCGCGACGACGGGCCGCACGAGCGCCCGCACGTGGGTCGGCCGCAGTCCCGTCAGGTCGGCGTCGAGCAGCACCACCACCGCCTCCTGGCGGGCGCCGGCCCCGGCGGCCAGCGCACCGCCCTTGCCATGGTTCGTCTCCAGGCGCACGACCTCGGCCCCGGCCGCGGCCGCCACCTCGGCCGTGCCGTCGGTGGAGCCGTCGTCGATGACGACCACGGGACCGACCTCCGCAGCCCGCGCGACGGCGATGACGCTCGCGATCGTCGTCGCCTCGTCGAGCGCGGGGATCAGCACGACCGCGTCGCGGCTGGGGTGGCGGCGTTTCATCCGAAGAGCAGTCCGCCGAGCTCCTGCACGGTGATGAGGACGATCAGGAAGAGCACGGCGGCGATGCCGATGAAGTTGAGCGTCTCCTCCTGACCGGGACGGAAGGGCCTGCCACGGACCGCGACGATCGTGGCGAGCAGCATGCGACCGCCGTCCAGGCCCGGGATCGGCAGCAGGTTGAACACCGCCAGCGAGAAGTTGATCAGCGCGGCCAGCAGCAGCACGGGTGCCACGCCGACCTGCGCCGCCTGGCCGACGAGCGTGACCATGCCGACCGGGCCCGCGACGTCCTCGTTCGGCCGGCCCGACAGGGCGGAGCCGAAGCCGCGGGCGAAGCCCGCCACCATCTCCGGGAAGATCCGCAGGCCGAAGCCGGCGGATTCGATCAGCGCGGTGCCGAACGCGACCGGCTCCACCTCGAGCGGCGCCAGTTGGACGCCCAGCAGCGGTCGCTCGCCCTCGGCGAGGTCCGGCGGCGGCCAGTCGGTGGTCACGGTGCGCAGCGTTCCGTCCTCGCCCGCGAGCTGGAGCTCGAGGCCCTGGGCGCTGCGGATGGCGTCCACCGCCTCGGCGGGCGTCGGCTCGCGCACCCCGCCGATGGCGACCAGCCGGTCGCCGTCGACGATGCCGAGGCGTTCGGCGATCGAGCCCTCCGCCACCCCCACGACCACCGCGCCGCGCACGTCGGGCGGTTGGCCGCTGACGAGCTCGCGGTACCCGGGCGCCAGCGTGACGGCGGCCGCGAGCAACAGGATGCCGAGACCGTAGTTGGCGATCACGCCGCCCACCAGCACCCACAGCTTGTGGTGCAGCGGCCGCACGGCCATGCCCTCGTCGGGGTGCTCGAGGCGGCCGTCCTCGCCCACCTTGGGCGCCATGCCCGGCAGGTCGACGTAGCCGCCCAGCGGCAACAGCGAGAGGCGCCACTCGGTCTCGCGCCAGCGCCAGCGGGCGACCACCGGGCCCATGCCGATGCTGAAGGCCCTCACCGGCAGCCCGACGCTGCGCGCGTTGAGGTAGTGCGCCAGCTCGTGGACGAGCACGGCGCTCATCAGGACGAGCAGGAAGACGAAGGCGGTCAGCATGGCGGGATCTCGATCGCGGTGGGTCGGCGGCGGCCGGTCATGCCCGCAGTATGCCAGAGCCATGCGTCCCGGCGGGTGGCGCCGCCCACCGAGTCGGGCGCTCGCCGCGCGTCACGCCGCGCGCTGCTGCAGCCAGCGGACGACGTCGGCCTTGGCCAGCACGCCCACCACGCGGCCGTCGCGATCGACCACGAGCAGGCGGCCCGCGTCGGCGGCGGCCAGCCGACGCACGGCGGTCTCCAGGTCCTCGTCCGCGGCGACCGTCTCCACCGGCCGCAGCAGGTCGGCCAGCGGCGTGCCGTCGTCGCCGAGATCGAGGTCCGAGGCGCGGACCCAGCCGATCGGCGCGCCGTCGACGTCGAGGACCGGGTAGGCGGTGTGCGAACGGAAGGCGCGCAGGCGGCGCAGCTGCTCCAGCGACCAGCCGAGATCGACCGCCACCGGGTCGGGGGTCATCGCCTCGCGCACCCGGCGCCCCTCGAAGGCGCGCCGCGCCTGGCTGGCGGCGACCTCGGCGCGGCCGGCGGCATCGACGAAGAACGCGATGGCGAGCAGGAACACCTGCAGGGTGAGGAAGCCGTAGACCCCCAGCGCGATGGCGACCACCCGGCTGACCGCGCCGGCCACCCGCGTGGCGCGGGCGTCCCCGAGCGGGATCGCCAGCAGCGAGCGCAGCACGCGGCCGCCGTCGAGTGGCAGCGCGGGCAGCAGGTTGAACACCGCCAGGCCGGCGTTGGTGACGGCGAGGTAGGCCATGACGAAGGCGATGCCGCCCGCGAAGAGGTCGCTGCGCAGCAGCGTCCACAGCAGCAGCGACAGGGCGCCGCTGGTGATCGGCCCGACGATCGCGACGATGGCCTCGGCCCCGCGCCTGCGGGGCATGTCGTCGAGCTGCGCGACGCCGCCGAGGAACCACAGCGTGATCCGCTGCGTGCGCACGCCGTAGATGCGGGCGGTGATGGCGTGCCCCAGCTCGTGGACCAAGACGCTGGCGAACAGGCCGACCGCCGCCGACGCGCCGAGGAGCCAGGGCGCGCCACCGGTCGACAGCGGGGCGGGGTCGAGGTCGACGCCGAGCTGCGCGAAGAGCTCCGCGAAGCCCGCCACCTGCGAGCCGATGAGCCAGGCGAAGAGCGGCAGGATGAGGGCGAAGGTGGGGTCGAGCTCGACCGGCACCCCGAACGGCCGGAACGGCAGGCGCCAGCCGCGGCCGGTCACGCGGCGCGTCCGAACCGCGCCACCGCCTCCTGGGCCGCCGCGCGCGCCTCCCGATCGACCTCGTCCAGCGTCGACCAGTCCGGCGCCGTGGCGGAGGCGGTCGCGACGACGGCGGCCAGCACCCGCGGGATGCCGTCGAAGCCGAGACGACCCGCGAGGAAGGCGTCCACGGCGACCTCATCGGCCGCGTTGAGGCGCACGGGGGCGTCGCCGCCGGCCTCGCCGGCGGCGTAGGCCAGCGCCAGCGCGGGGAAGCGCTCGGTGTCGGGCGCCTCGAAGGTCCACTCGCCCACGAGCGGCAGCGGCTCGAGGGGCACGGGCGGGCGCCCGGGCGCGGTGATCGCGTACTGGATCGGCAGGCGCATGTCGTGCGGGCCGACCTGGGCCTTGATGCTGCCGTCACGGAAGCGCACGAGGCCGTGGACGAGCGACTGGGGGTGCACGACCACCTCGATGCGGGCGAGCGGCAGGCGGTACAGGAAGGCGGCCTCGAGCACCTCGAGGCCCTTGTTGAAGAGCGTTGCCGAGTCGATCGTGACCTTCGGGCCCATGCGCCACGTCGGGTGGTCGAGCGCCTGCGCGGGCGTGACGGTCGACAGGTCGGCGGGCGCGCGCCGGAAGGGGCCGCCGGACGCGGTCAGCACGAGCCGCTCGACGCCCTCGGGCGGCTCGCCGAGCAGCGCCTGGTAGAGCGCGGCGTGCTCGGAGTCCACCGGCGTGAGGCGGGCGCCGTGCGCCTCGGCCTCGGACCACATGAGCGGGCCCGCGCACACCATGGCCTCCTTGTTCGCGAGCGCCACGTGGCGCCCCTCGCGCAGCGCGGCGCGCACCGGCGCCAGCCCCCGGAACCCCGGGATGGCGGCGACGACCGTGTCGGCCTCGAGGGCGGCGACCTCCTCGGCCCCGGCGGGCCCGGCCACCAGCCGGGTGCCCGGCGGCAGTTGGCCCTCGACCTCGCCGGCGACCTCCGCGTCGCACGCCACGAGGCGCGGCCGCCAGCGCCACGCCTGCGCGACGAGCACGTCGGAGCGCCGGCCCGCCGCCAGGCCGACGACCTCGCAGTCCTGCCACGCGGCGACGTCGAGGGTCTGGCTGCCGATCGAGCCGGTCGAACCGAGGACGACCACGCGCCGACGGCCGCCGCGTGCGGGGAAGGGCTGACCGAGCGGATCGAGGGTCGCGGTCACGGGTCCATCATGGCACGCGGTGATCGCCGGTCCCGCCGCGCCCGTGGCCGACCGCGCTCGTGCTGGACGGCCACACTCGGTCCCGACCTGGTAGATTGCGGGGAGCCGAGCGGTGCGGGGCCGGCCAAGGAGGAGACATGCTCGTTCGCGATTGGATGACGAAGGATCCCCACACGGTCCCGCCCTCCACGCCCGTCATGGAAGCGATGCAGTTGCTGCGCGAGGCGGGCTACCGGCGCCTGCCGGTCGTCAAGGACGGCAAGCTCCTGGGCATCGTCACCGACCGCGACCTCAAGGAGGCCACCCCCTCCAAGGCGACGTCGCTGTCGGTCTACGAGCTCAACTACCTGCTCTCCAAGCTGACGCTCAAGGACGTCATGCGCACGCCGGTCGTCACGATCGGTCCCGACGAGGCCATCGAGCAGGCGGCGCTGACGATGGAGGAACACCGCGTGTCGGGCCTCCCCGTCGTCGAGAAGGGCGCCATCATCGGCATCCTGACGATCACCGACCTGCTACGGGCGTTCGTCGACTTCCTCGGCCTGCGGGAGGGTGGCCGGCGCGTCACCGTCGACATGCCCGACGCCCCCGGCTCGTTGGCGAAGGCCGCGGCCGCGGCGCCGCCGTCGAACGTCGAGGCCATCGTCACCGCGGGCGCGGCCGACGGCCGCAGGCACCTGGTCTTCCGCGTCGCAGGCGAGGGCGCCGACGGCTTCGCCGGCCGGCTCGCGGCGCTGGGGATCACCGTCGTCGACGAGCGATGAGCCGCGCGACCGAGGGCGCCGACCAGCTCGCCGCCGCCGCGGCCGGCGGACGCGTCGCGTCGAGCCCCTTCCTGCCACCGCGCGAGGCCGACGCCTGGAGCGCCCGCCTGCGTGCGGCCGGCGTGGGCGTCACCGTCGACGGCGGCCGGCCTGGTGCCGACCGGCGCGTCGTCACCGCCCATCCGCCCGAGGTGCCGGAGGCGGGGCCGCGCCTGGCCGCGGCGTGGTTCGCGGGTGCCCGCGACGAGGGCACGGTGCGCGCGGCCCTGAGCACCGCGGGCGTCGATTCGGACGCGATCGGTGACGTGCTGGTCGACGACCGCGGCGCGTCGGCGGTCGTCACCGCGGCGGTGCTCGAGGCCGCCCTGCGCGTCCGACCCGCGGGCGAGGCGGGGATCGAGGTGCCCCTGCACACCCTCGCCCAGGCCCGCGAGCGCACGCGGGCCGCGGTGGTGCCGTCGCTGCGCGTCGACGCGTTGGGGGCGAAGGCCTTCGGCGTCTCGCGCAGCTGGTTCGCGAAGGGCATCGCCGCTGGGCGGGTCCACGTCAACGGCCGTCAGGTCGGCAAGAGCGCCGAGGCCGCCGCGGGCGACGAGGTGTGGGCGGACGGCCTGGGCCGCTTCCGCGTCAGCGCCGTCCACGGCGAGACGCGGCGGGGCAACCTGAAGGTGACGATCGAGGTCGAGCAGGGCTGACGCGGGCGCCGGCCTACGACGTGGCGTCGGGCGGCGGCGTCGCGGTCACGTCGGCGCGGCGGAAGGTGCGCACCCCCGTGCGGGTGATGCGCATGACCGCCCGGCACTGCGGGTCGGGGCACATGACGAGGTCGTCGCTGCTCATCCAGTCGTTCGCGTCCGTGACGCGCTGCTTGGCCGGCAGCAGCGGCAGCACGGCGGCGAGCGCGTACAGGCTGAAGGTGCGTCCGGCGGGGATGGCCACGTTCTCGCCCGACACCGTGAAGTGGTCGCCGAGGTGGTGGTTGCAGACGTCCTCGAGCCCCGGCGCCACCTCGACGATCTCGACGCGCAGGTCGTAGAGCCGGAACGTGCGCGCGTCGCCGTTCACGCGCGCACCTCGTTGAGGCCGTACTTCATCACGCGGCCGTGGCGGCCCTCGCGGTCGCGCTCCAGCGCGTAGACCTCACCGGGGACCTCGGGGAAGGCGGCGCGGGCGCGCTCCAGGCGCGCCACCTCGGCGTCGGACAGCGCGAGCGCGTCGCGCAGTTCGACGTGGCGGGCCAGGTGCCGCCGCGAGCGCACGCCGACGATGCAGGCGCGCACGCCCGGCTGCCGCAGGCACCAGGCGCTGGCCACCGTGGCGACGTCGCTGCCGCGCGCGTCGGCGACGGCGCGCAGTTCGCGCAGCAGCGCCTGCAGGGCGTCCCAGCCGCCGAGCTCCTCGACGATCAGCAGGTACTTCACCAGCGAGCGGTTCTCGGGCGTGCCGGCGGGGGCGGGCCGGTCCAGCCACGCGTCGGAGAGCAGGCCACCGGCCACGCTGCCGTAGGCCAGCAGGTCGACGCCGCGCGCCGCGGCCAGCTCGGTGAACGCGCCGCGCGTGCGGCGGTCGAGCAGCGACGTCTGCGCCTGCAGCGAGGCGATCGGGACGTCATGGTCGAGGATCTCCGCGAGGCGGGCGCGGTCGAAGTTGGTCAGGCCGATCTCCCGCACCTTGCCCTGGCGGCGCTGCTCGGCGAGGGCATCGAGCGCCGCCAGGTACCCCGGCACGGCGAGGTCCCACCAGTGGAACTGCACCAGGTCGAGCGCGTCGACCCGCAGGCGGGCGAGCGAGCGGTCCACCGCCCGGGCGACGTCGTCCGCCGTCAGCGTCGGCAGCGCGGCGAGGTCGGGCACGAGCTTGGTGTGCACGCGGGCCTCGCCGGCGAGGCCGTGGGCCGCGACGAAGTCGCCCAGCAGCGCCTCCACGCCGGTGTAGATGTCGGCCGCGTCGAAGACGCGGAAGCCGGCGCCGGCGTAGGCGTCGAGCACCGCTCGGCCGTCTTCGACGTTCGTGCCGTGGCCCTCGGCCAGTTGCCAGCAGCCGACGACCACCCGGTCGAGGTAGGGGAGGGGCATGGGGGAGGATACCGCGGGTGTCGGCTAGGCTCAGGGAGGCGCCGCCGCGCCGCAGGAGGAGCCGCATGCCCGACACGACCGCCCGCATCGACGCCGACGCCACCGCCGCGCTGGTCGCCTGGTCGCGCGAGGCCGGCGCCGCGGGCGGCGACGACTTCGCGTGCGCGCGGCGCCGCGCGGCCCGGCTCGGCGCGCACGTGCGCCACGGCACCGCCGGGACCGTCGTCGAGTTCGGCTTCTGGGCGCCAGATCTGGAGGCTCGCCGGGTGCCGGACGAGCGGATCCGCTTGGAGCTGTACCTGCCCCCAGCCGGGCTCGATCCGGCCCGGCCGTCGGCGGCCGCGCGCTTCGTGCGCCAGCGCCTGCCGCTCGTGCGCGAGGGGGCCTACCTGTGGGCCGTGGTCGCCGGGCTGCCGATCGGCACGCGCGAGCGCCTCGGCGCGCTGGTCGCCCTGGCGGTGGCGGACGAGCATGGCACGTGGCGGAGGTTGCCGGACCCGCTCGCCGCGTCGATGCCGTTCGGCGCCTTCGCGCCCTCGGAGATCGTCGATCTCGGTGCCTTCCACGAGGGACGGGCGGACGCGGACTTCTTCCGCCGCCACGCGGCGGGCGGCGACGGCGAGGGGCCGAGGCGCTTCGGGCCGCCGGTCAACGTCCTGCAGCTGCACGTGCCGACCGCCACCGCGGGGGGCACCATCGCCAGCCTCACGCGCGCCCTGCGGCGCCTGGCCGCGAAGTTGGAGGCCGGCGCGCCACTCACCCCCTTCGAGCGCTGCCTCAGCGAGTACGACGCCATCCAGCCGCTGCCGCTCGAGCCCACGATCGAGCGCGAGCGGGGACCGTGGCCGTGGTCGCCGGCCCCGGTCGATCCGGCGGCGGACGGCGACGGCCCAGCGGAAGTCGAGGTCCGTCTGCGCCGGCCGGACGTCATCGACTGGGGCTACGACGTCGCCTTCGCCGGCATGGCGGCCACCAACCCGGCGCTCCTCGAGGGCGGCCGACCCGACGAGGCGATCGACCTGGCCGCCGCCCTGCACACGTTCCCCGGCCGGCCGATCATGCTCGTCCTCGACCTGGTGTACGGCCACGCCGACGACCAGTCGCTCGCCATCCTCGACCCGGTGTTCTTCCGCGGGCCCAACATGTACGGCCAGGACGTGAACCAGCAGCACCCGGGGGTGCGCGCGCTCATGCTCGAGATGCAGCGCCGGCGGGTCGACGTCGGCGCCGACGGCATCCGGGTCGACGGCGCCCAGGACCTCAAGACCTACGACCCGGCCAGCGGCGAGCTGGCGCACGACGACGACTACCTCGTCGAGATGGGCGACCTCGTGCAGGAGGCGGCGGGCGTGCGCTACCGGCCCTGGTGCGTCTTCGAGGACGGCCGCCCCTGGCCGCGCGAGGACTGGCCGACCGCCAGCCGCTACCGCGAGGTCACCGAGCGGCAGCCGCACGCCTTTCAGTGGGGCCCGCTCACCTTCGCCCACAACACGCCCGCCCTCCAGGGCTTCTGGTGGGACCGCTGGTGGCGCGTCGCGCAGATCCTGGCGGTCGGCGACCGCTGGATCAGCGGCTGCGCCAACCACGACACCGTGCGGCGCGGGACGCAACTCGACCCGGAGGGCCCCATCAACCACCGGCTCGGCGCCAGCCTGCCCGAGGTGCTGCGCCGCGCCTACGACCACCCGGCCGGCCAGCTCCTCACCTACGTCGCCTTCCCGGGCGTGCCGATGGACTTCCTCAACGCGGTGGCGCGCGCCCCCTGGGGCTTCGTGCGCGACAGCGACGACCGCTACGCGGTCAAGGTGGCGGCCGAGGAGGCCGGCTTCCTGGACTGGCAGGTCGACGAGGCCGGCTTCGCGGAACCCGACGCCTTCGTGCGCCTGAAGGCGCTCGGCTTCGCCAAGCTGGCGACCCTGCGGCAGTCCTTCCGGGCGCTCGAGGCCGAGGTGCGCGCCGGCGCGGACGCGGCGACGGTGGCCGAGCGCGTGGCCCCGCTGCTGCCCGAGGCGCTGGGCCGGCCGCCCGGCGTGGAGGGCCTCAAGCGGTTGGCGGGGGCGTTCATGGCGGACGCATCGGCGTGGTGCAACGTGGAGCGCCACGCGGTGCGCATCGACGCGGCGCAGGCGCAGTTCGGCGCCCGCCTGCGGGCGCTGCGGCGCGCGCGGCCGTGGCTGCGTGAGGCGCTCACCGTCGGCGAGTACTGCCGCATCCATCGCGGCGAGGGCGCCACCCTGGTCGACGCGCTGCGGCGCGCGCCGGACGGCGGCGAGGCGCTGTGGCTGGTCGCCAACCTGGAGGGGGAGACCCTCGACGTGCGCCTCGACGCGCCGCCGACGGCCGGCGACTGGGCGCCGCTGCTGGCGTCCCTCGGCGCCGACGTGGGTGACGGCGTCGTCCGCCTGCCCGACGGCGAGGGCCTGGTGCTGCGCGCCGGGTGAGCGGCCGCACGGCGGGCGCCGCGGCCGGTGCGGCGGGTCAGGCGGGCAGCGTGACGCCCTCGAGGTCGCGCGCCGTCGTCGTCAGCAGCTCGGGCGGGTCGCCCACCACGACCGTGTCGTCGACGCGGAAGCCGCCGATGCCCCACAGGTAGATGCCCGGCTCGATCGTGTAGACCTCGCCCGCGCGCAGCGGACGCTCGTTGAAGGCCATGTCGGCGGGCAGGTCGTGGCCGCGCAGGCCGATGCCGTGGCCGGCGCGGTGGTGGACGCGGTCCAGGTAGCCGTGGCGCTCGATGACGGCCAGCGCCGCCCGGTCGATGCCGGCGACCGGCGCGCCCGGCACGCACGCGGCCACCGCGGCCGCCTGCGCCTCGCGGATGCAGGCGTAGGCCGCCCGCTGCTCGGCCGACGGCTCGCCGACGAAGAGCGTCCGCTCGTTCTCCACGAAGTAGCCGCCCAGCGAGGCGATGATGATGTTGACGATGCCGTGGCCGCGCTCGATGCGGGCGTCCGAGCCGGCGCCGGTGCCGTGCGGCGCCGCCGACGCGGGACCGGTGAGGCTGAACGCGCGGGCGGACACGTCGCTGGCCGGGAAGCGGCGGGCCGCCTCGACGCGCATGCGCCGCACCGTCTCCGCGTCGACCTCGGCGATGAGTTCGCCGGGGCGGGCGAGCTCGAAGAAGACCTCCTGACCGAAGTCGGTCAGCGCGGCCGCGGCGCGCATGAGCGCGAGCTCCTCGGGGGCCTTCACCGCGCGCGCGTCGACGAGCGGCGACGGGTCGGCCTCGAGCCGCACGCCGGAGGCCGCGGCCGTGACCTCGCTCAGGTACCCGGGGAGGGCGTCGCAGGCGACGCGCGCGGACGCCGGCACGCCGATGGCGGCGAGCCGCTCGGCGACCAGGGCCCCCCAGTCGCTGCGCGAGCGGCCGCCGGGCGCGGGTCGCTCGACGTAGAAGGCGGCGTCCTCGACGGCCAGCGTGCCGCGCTCGCGCGCCATGCGCACGCCGTGGACGGAGAGCTCGTGCAGCACGAGCGCGGGGTCGCCACGCTGCGGGACGAGCAGGGCGATGGGGCGCTCCCAGGGCTCCACGTCGGGCTTCCAGCCGCTGAGGTAGGCGGCGTTCTCGACGCCCGTCACGAGGTAGGCGTCGAAGCCGCGCTCGGCGAGCCAGGCCCGCAGGGCCGCGATGCGGGCCTGGAGCACGTGGGTCGGGATCCAGTGGGCGAGCGTGGTCACGGGTGGCCTCCGCCCAAGAACGTACCGTGACGCGATCCGGTACCGGGCGCCGCGACGGCCGCTAGGATGACGTCACGTGTTCCTGCGGACGCTGGGCGGCCTCACCTTGGGGGGCGCGTCGTTGACGCGACCCAAGCCCCTGCTCATGCTGGCGTACGTCTGCGTCGAGGGCCCGGTCACGCGCCGCGAGCTCGCCGACGTCTTCTTCCGCGACGCCGACGACGCTCGCGACAGCCTGTCGACCGCGCTGCGGCACCTGCGCCGGGCGGGCGCGGTGGAGCGTCTGCCCGACGAGCGGGTCTCGGCCCTGGTGGCCTGCGACGCGACCGGGTTGCTGCGCGACTTCGACGCCTACCGCTACGAGGCCGTCCTCGACGCCTACGAGGGACCCTTCCTCGACGGCATCGACGTGTCCCTCGGCCTCGACCTCGAGGCTTGGCTGTTCACGACGCGCGAGGCGATCGCGCGGCGGGTGCGCGTGGCCGCGCTGCATCGAGCCCGAGCACAGATCGCCGAGGGGCAGCTGGACGAGGCCCGTCGACTCGCCGCGCTCGCCGTCCACCTGCGCGGGGCGCCGGAGCTCGAGATGGACGAACTGGCCGCCGCCCTGCCCGTGCTGGAGCGTCTGAACCTGCCCGAGGCGGCCCAGGTTCGCGAGCTCGCCGAGAGTTACGGCCTCGACCTGGAGCGCTCGGGGCCCGCGGGTGCCGAGCGCGCGCGGATCGCGACCGTGCCGCGCCGCAACACCGCCTTCTTCGGTCGCCAAGACGAGCTGCGGGCCCTGGAGGAGATCCTGGACGAGCCGAACACGCGGCTCCTCACCGTGTTCGGGCTCGGGGGCGTCGGCAAGACCCGCCTGGTGCTTCGCCTGGCCGAGCGGGTGGCGGCGTACGGCTCGGAGCGCTACCCCGACGGGGTCGCGGTCGTGTCGCTGGAGTCGGTGGACCGGCCGTCGGAGGTCGCGTCCACGATCGCCGCGGGCCTCGCACTGCCCGCGACCGCCGGCGCGAGCGCGAGCGACCTCGCCGACGCCCTCGCGAGTTGGCGGGCCCTGCTCGTGCTCGACAACTTCGAGCGCGTGGCCGGCGCCGCGACCGATCTCGCGCTCCTCGCCGACCGCTGCCCGCACCTGCAGTTCGTCGTCACGAGCCGGGTTCGTCTGGGCATCGCGTGCGAGAGGACCTTCGAGCTCGGCGGCTTGGCGACGCGCCATCCGGGCGCGCCCGCGGGTGTGGCTCCCGCCCCGACCCTGGCGGCGATGTCCGAGGCCGCCCAGCTCTTCGCCGAGCGGGCCACCAGCGTGGGGTTCCCGACGGAGGCCGTCTCCCGTGACGCGGACGCCATCGAGGCGCTGTGCGGAACGCTGGAGGGGTACCCACTCGGCATCGAGCTGGCGGCGGCGTTGACGCGCGCCCTGTCGGTCGCGGAGATCCATGCGGCGTTGCGACACGACCTCGAGGTGCTCGACCACGGGCCACTCGATGCGCCCGCCCGCCACCAAGGTGTCCGGGCCGTCCTGGAGCCGAGCTGGTCCCTGCTGCAGCCCCGCGAACGCGACGCCTTGGTGCGGCTGAGCGTGTTCCGGACAACCTTCGCCTTCGATGCCGCGGCCGCCGTCGGCGGCCTGTCGCTGCCGTCCCTGCTCCGCCTCGTCGACCACGCCGTGCTGCGCAGCGACGGCAGCGGGCGCGGCCGCTTCGGCTTCCATCCGGTCATGCTGGCCTTCCTCCGGGAGCGCTGCGGCGCGGCGGAGCGAGCGGAAGCCGAGGAGGCGCACCGGACGTTCTTCGCCGAACGGCTGGCGTCCGACGGGCCCCGCGCCGCCAAGGAGCCGCGCGAGGTGCTGGACCGCTTGGCGGCCGACCTGCCGGACGTCATGCACGCGGTGCGGGGGTGGTTCGCAACGGGCGAGGACACCCGCGCCATCGACATGATGCGGGCGTTGGTGGTGGACGCCGAGTTCTTGGTGGCACGGGGCGGCGGCGGCGAGCTCATCGCCTTGGCCCGCCAGGCGGCCCTCGCGGCCGAGGCCCGCGGCGACCTCCACGTCGCCGAGCCCCTGTGGACGAAGGTGGCCAACGCCGTGCGTCTCCTCCAGGACGACCTCTTCGAGGCCGTCGCGCTCTACACGCGCGCTCTGGGGTTGGCCGAGCGGAGCGGCGAGGTCGGCCGGCAGGTCATGCTCCATGCGATCCTGGGAGGGATCCTGGACGCGCAGTTGCCGGACGTCGCGCAGGCCCACATGACCGCGGCCTGGGACCTCGCGGAGTCGGCAGACGACGACCTCCTCCGTTGCGAGGTGCTGCACCGCCGGGGGTACGTCGCTTCGGCGCGGAAGGACTGGCCTCGGGCGCGCACGCTGAACGCCCAGGCCGTCGAGATCGCGGACCGGCTCTGGGCGGCCGGTGCGCACGCCGATCGCGTGCCCAGCCTGCTCTTCTTCAGCCTGCACAACCTCGCGGGAGCCGAGGAAGAGGCGGCTGGCGTGGCCGCATCGATCCCGCACCACAGGCGGGCCCTGGAGGTGGCGCTCGCCCGTGGGCAATCCCTCTGGATCGCCTACGCCCGGCACGACCTCGCCCTCGCCTACCGGCAGATCGACGACCGGGACGCCGCCCAGCGCCAGGCCGAGGAGGCCCTGCGCCTGTACGACCGCCAAGGGGACGTCAAGAACCGCGCGGTCGTCGAGCAACTGCTGTCGACGTGGGACAGCGAGGCGGCGACCTCACCGTGAGTTCACGGCGCCTGGGGCATCATCGCGGCGTGGCCGCGGGCCGGTCCACGGGAGACCTGAACGGAAGGGTGAGAGCATGGAACGCAGCAGGCGCCACAGGGTCCTGGTGTTCGCGGTCGTCTTCGCGGCGCTGACGGGTGCGGCCTGGGGACAACCACCGCCCACCGACCTCGACGCAGGGGACGCGGCCGGGATCTACCGCGAGTTCGTCCGCCGGCTCGCCGGCTACGGCGATCTGGGCGGCCGGATCCTCCGCGCCGCACGGATGGGCGCGGGCCTCGACGAAGAGAGCGTCGAAGGAACGAACGTGTGCGCCATGCTCGCGGGAACCGGTGGCAATCCCCGCATGGACGGCGGGGGTGGCAACCCCCGCATGGACGGTGGCGGCACCGTGCTGGCACCGTTCCCGTCACGTGGCGCGGGCTGGATCTACGCCGACGTGCAGGACCATTGGGTCGGGTTCGGTGACGTCGGCGTCGTCGACCCACCGGACCTTCCCATGGCCGTGATCGACGCCTTCGACTTCGGCGAGGGCGCCTTCCATGCGCTGGATGGCGTCTCGGCGCTCGGCGTGGCCGATCTCTGGCGCATCCTGATCGCTGCACACGTTCAGGTTCCCGTCGAGGGCAGCCCGGTGCCGCACGGCCATCTGGTCCTGTTCCACCTGTTGGCGTCGTGGGCGGGTAGCGACGGGTTGGTGGTGGGCGTCGCGAACGTCCGCGCCGACGGGCGGGTGCTGAGCGTCTCTACGGGTTCGTGGCGCGCCGAAGTGCACCTTCTCGACATCGATTACGACGACTTCGACAGCATCCGCGCGGCCATGAACGCGGCCAGGCGCCTCGGCGAGGCGGTCGTCGTGACCAGTTGGGGCTTGGTCGACTGCACCCTCGAGGCGGGGTACCGCGACGCCGCGGACGACGTGAACGCGTCGGCCCCCACGCCGGCCACCTTCGCCGACTATGTGGCCGCCGGCTTGGACGGATCGCCGGACAGGATGAGGCTGCTGGGCGAGCTGTGCCACGCGTTCGACGCGGAGATCGAAAAGGCTGTGGGTCGCGTCGACTGCGATGACGACACGTTCTTGGCGTCGATCGGCGATTTGCTCACCTTCGCCGCGTTGGCTGAGACGGACGCGCGGGCGCGGCAGGCGATCGACTGGGGCGACGACGTCGGTGTGACGGTCGTGTTCGCCTCCGCCGGTAACCAGGGACTGCCGTTCCCGATGCCGCCAGCCGCGTGGCCGGGGGTCGTCGGCGTGGAGGCGTGCGTTGCCGGTGCCGTGGGCGAGAAGGCCGCCTTCTCGAACGTGGGCACCACCGACCAGGTCGGGGAACCCAGTGCCCGTGCCCTCGGCGCGTGGTTCTTGACGCCAGAAGCCGCCGCCGACGGCGTCACGCCCCTCGGGTACTGGGGCACGTCGTTCGCGGCGCCCGCCGCGGCGGCGGCGTTCGCTGGTGACGCTTGGACCCCCAGCGGCCTCGAGCTCGTCGACCCCTGCACGGTGGGGCAGCCATGACGGCGGGCCAACCGGCGCCGGCGTGTGCCACCGGCCGGCCGGTGAACGGAGCTTGAACGGAGCCGCCTCCGCATCCTGACCTCGACGCCACGCCATCGGCGCGGCCGTCGGGAACGGAGGCCGCTCATGACCATCAGGAAGGGATTCGATCGCGGGGCGATCGCGGAGCCGACCCGGCGCGGACGGCCGTGGCGCCTCCAAGGTGACGGCCGCCACCGCACGCCCGCCGCGGTGCACCGCACGGGGCGCTGGCCGGGACGGCGGGCGACGGGCGGCCTCGGCCACCCGTCCCAGCCGTCGTTGGCGCTGCTGGGCGCGCCCCGCCTGCGCATCGACGGGGCGTGGCACGACCTGCCGCCCAGCCGCTGGGTCGCCCTGCTCGCGTACGTCGCCCACGCACGCACGTGGGTGCGCCGTGAGGCGCTGGCGGCGACCTTCTGGCCCGAGCACGACCAGGTGCGTGCGAGTTGGAACCTCCGCCAATGCCTGCAGACGATCGCCCGTTCCCGCGCCGGATCCGCCTTCGAGCGTCAGCCCACGCGGGTGTGCTGGCGCGGCGCGTCCGACCTCGATGCCTTCGAGTCCTACCTGGAGGCGACGGCGTGGACAGCGGCCGTAGCGACCTACCGGGGCCCCTTCCTCGACGGCCTCGAGGCGGTGGACGTCGGCCCCTTCCAGGACTGGCTCGGGGCGGAACGCGGGGCCCTGGTGGAGCGGTGGCGGTCGAGCGTCCTCGCGCTCGCCGAGGAGCGGCTCGGCGCCGATCGGGGCGGGGCGGCGCTGGACCTGGTCCACACCCTCCTGCGGCACGACCCGCTCGACGAGGTCGCCGTCCGGCTCGCCCTGCGCGCCGCCGCGGCGAGCGGCGACCGGACCCGCGGCGCCCGGGCCTACCTGGCGTTCTGCGAGGCGCTGCGTGACGAACTCGGCGCGGAGCCCGAACCTACGACCGAAGCCCTGTGGAAGGAACTGACGTCGACGCCCGCCTGAGGCGGGCGCCGACCGCCCTCAGGTCTGCGTCCGCACCCGCTTGCCGCCCTCCTTGCGCCGCGACTTGAACACCAGCCGGAAGGGCACCTCGGCGAAGCCGAGGTCCTCGCGGATGCGGTTGATGAGGAACTGCTCGTAGGTGCGGGTGACGTACTTCTCGCTGTTGACGCTCATGTGGAACACCGGCGGGGCGGTCTCGACCTGGCTGGCGTAGTAGATGCGCAGCGGCCTGCCCTGGAAGTTGGGCGGCGGCTGGCGGGTGGTCCAGACCTCGATCCAGGCGTTGAGTTCGGCCGTGCCGACGCGCCGCCGGGCCGTCTCGTAGACGCGCACGGCGGTCGCCAGCAGCTCGTGCAGGCCGAAGTCGGTGAGCGCGGAGGTGTAGACGCGCGGGGCGAAGTCGAGGTGCGGCAGGGTCTCGTCGATGAGCTTCCTGCGCGGCGCGAGTTCGGCGTCCTCGACGAGGTCCCACTTGTTGATCGCCAGCACGGTCGGGATGCCGCGCTCCAAGGCCAGGTTGGCGAGGCCCATCTCGTGGTCGCCCATCTCGAACGGATCGACGACCAGCACCGCGACGTCGGCGCGGCGCAGGGCCTCCTCGCTGCGGATGGTCATCCAGCGCTCGAGGTCGCGCGTCGGCTTGCGGCGGATGCCGGCGGTGTCGACCAGCACGAAGGGGCGGCCGCCGAACTCGAAGGCGACGTCCACGCTGTCGCGGGTGGTGCCGGGCACGTCCGCCACGATGACGCGTTCCTCGCCCAGCAGCGTGTTGACGATGCTCGACTTGCCGACGTTCGGGCGGCCGACGACCGCGATGCGGATGGGCGCCTCGTCCGCGAGGTCGTCCTCCTCGGGGTCCGGCGGCAGGGCCTCCTCGAGGGCCCCGAGCAGCTCCCAGGTGCCGCGCACGTGCGCGGCGCTGGTGGGGTAGACCTCGCCGAAGCCGAGCGCGTACGCCTCGAACATCGGCGCCTGCTCCTCGTGCTGCGGATCGTCGAGCTTGGTGGTCACCAGCCACACCGGCTTGCCGAGCGACCGCAGCCAGGCGGCGATCTCCTCGTCGGCCGACAGCACGCCCTCGCGGCCATCGACGCAGAAGAGCACGATGTCGACGTCTCGCAGCGCGCGCCCCACCTTCTCCTTGATGTCGCGCTCCCAGCGGTCGCCCGACCACAGTCCGCCGGTATCCAGCAGCGTGATCTCGCGGCCGGAGTCGAGCGTGACGCTGCCCTCCTTGACGTCGCGGGTGACGCCGGGGAAGTCGTCGACGAGTGCCTCGCGGCGGCCGACGAGGCGGTTGAAGAGGCTGGACTTCCCGACGTTCGGGCGGCCGACGAGCGCGACCCTAGCCAAGGCGCCACCCCGGGACGACGCGCGCGCCGTTGGCCCACGCCCGCGCGTCCATGCGCGGTTTGCCGGGCGGCTGCACCTCGATCAGGCGCACGGCGCCCTCGCCGCAGGCGACCCGCAGGCCGTCGGCGTCGACGGCGAGGACGGTGCCGGGGGATGCGTCGGCGGCGCCCGCGGCGTCGGGCGCGTTCTCCAACCCGTGGACCTTGAGGACGGCGGTCTCGTCGTCCGCACCGATGCGGCACCAGCTGCCGGGCCAGCCCGCGACGCCGCGGTGGCGGTCGCGGACGCGGCGGGCGGGATCGGCCCAGCGGATGCGGCCGTCGTCCTTCGTGAGGCGCGGGGCCAGCGTGGCCTCGGTGTCGTCCTGCGGCACGCTCGGCAGCGTGCCGTCGGCCAGCCGCGCGAGCGCCTCCAGCAGGGCCTCGGCGCCCAGGCGCGCGAGGGCGTCCAGGAGCGTGCGCGCGTCGTCGTCGGCGGCGATGGGAAGCTCCCGCACGAGGCGCACGGGCCCGGTGTCGAGGCCGGCCTCCGTCTGCATGATGCTGACGCCGGTGACCTCGTCGCCGGCGATGAGCGCGTGCTGCACGGGCGCCGCGCCGCGCCAGCGCGGCAGCAGGCTGGCGTGTACGTTGAGGAAGCCCTCCCGCGGGATCGCCAGCAGGGAGGCGGGGAGGATCTGACCGTACGCCGCGGTGACGGCGACGTCGACGTCGAGCTGGGCCAGGCGTTCGGCGAACGCGGCGTCGCGCCGCAGCCGTTCGGGCTGGGCGAGCGGCAGGCCGAGCTCGCGGGCGCGTGCCGCCACCGGTGGCGACGTCACGGTTCGGCCGCGCCCGACCGGCCGGTCGGGCTGGGCGACGACGAGGACGACGTCGTGGTGGGCGTGCAGCGCGTCGAGCGTCGGCAGGGCGAACGCCGGGGTGCCGAAGAGCGCGACGCGCAGGCGGTCGCGGCTCACGGCTTCGGCCGCCGGCTCGAGCGGGCGGCACGCGGGGGGCGGGCTGGCCGTGCCGGCCACGGCTGCGGCGGCAGCCCCGCGGCGCGCAGTTCCTTGAGGTGGGCGCGGGCGTCGCGCTGCATCTGCGCCAGGTCGGCGCGGTGCGCCTCCATGACCTCCGCGCGCACGTCGCGCGTGAGGCGGTCGAGGAAGAGCACCCCGTCGAGGTGGTCGATCTCGTGCTGGACGGCCTTGGCGTGAAGCCCCGCGGCGGGCTCCTCGTGCCAGGTGCCGTCCAGGTCCTGGTAGCGCAGCGTGAGTTCGGCCGCGCGCTCGACGTCGGCGTAGACGCCCGGGATCGACAGGCACCCCTCGACGTCGACGCGGCTGCCCGCGTGCTCGACGAGCTGCGGGTTGACGACCAGGCGGACCGCGGCGCGCTCCGTCTCGGGGTCGTGCTCGTCGGCGGGGTCGAGGACGCCGGCGTAGGTGCCGGCGAGCGCGAACAGGCGCAGCGGGACGCCGACCTGCGGCGCCGCCAGCCCGGCGCCCTCGGCCGCCAGCATCGTCTCGGCGAGCGTCTCGCCCAGGCGCCGGAACTCCGCGTCGAAGTGGGACACCGGCTGCGCGCGTCGCCGCAGCACGGCGTCACCGTAGAGGCGGATGGGGAAGGTGGGCAAGGGAGGCTCCTGCGGACGTCACTGGGTGGGGTTGGTCGGCGCCGTGTACGCGAGGTCGACGGTCGGGCTCTCGACCGCGACCACGTCGGCGGGGAGCCGAGGGCGCAGCGGGACAGTATAGCGCCCGTTCTCGATGGCGCCGGTCGGCAGATCGACGTCGGCCACCACCGCGTCGAGCGCCAAGACGGAGCTGCGCAGCCCCACGACCGTGATCTGGGTCGGCACGCCGCTCGCCAGCGTCCATGGGCCGTCGGGCAACGCCGCCGCCTGCAGGGGGAGGCTGCGCCTGACGTAGACCGGCTCGAGGTCCCAGCCGAGCCCGAAGCTCTGCGGCTCGATGCCCACGTCCGGCAGCGGTCGGCCGGTCGCGTCCACCGCGAACCCGGTCCCCGACATCGCGGTGGCACCCAGGGTGTCACCGACCGGCAGCGGAACGACGACGGCGACGGCCCGCGCGACGACGGTGGCCCGGCCCCGCACCTCCGCCTGGGCCGGGGTGACGGTCGCCCGGACGCGCAGGTCGCCGCCCGCCTCGCCCAGCACGCTGGCCACGACGGGCACCTCGGCCCGCGCGACCGGCTCGACGATGCCGATGACCTCGCTCGGGACGACGCGCTCCAGCACGATGCCCTGGGGCGGGGACACGCTCACCCGCACCTGGAAGTCGCCGCTCACCCCGGCGAGGTCGATGACGGCCTCGAAGCTCTCGGGGCGCAGCCGGTCGATGCGCGTGGTGGGTGCGGAGACGGTCACCTCCGCGAACTGCGGCAGCCCGACCACCACCTGCTCGGCCGAGACGCCCTCCACCACGATCGGCACCAGCAGGCTGCGCTGCGCGATCGTCGCGTCGTCGGTCGCGACGAAGAGCCACACGACGACCGCGACCACCAGCGCGCCGAGCTTGCGCGGCGCGTTCTGGATCAGCAGCCGGTCGAGCAAGTCGAAGAGGGTCATCACGGCCCGTACACCTCGCGCAGCGCCGCGAGGACGGCGGCGGGGGCGATGTCGACGCGCAGGACGCCGTCGCGCGCCACCGAGACGGTGCCGCGCTCCTCGCTGACCACCAGCACGAGCGCATCGCTGATCTCGGAGAGCCCGAGGGCGGCGCGGTGCCGGGTGCCGAGCTTCACCGAGAAGCCCTCCTCGCGGTCGCGGTCGGAGAGCGGGAAGATGGCGCCCGCGTGGGTGACCACGTCGTCCTTGACGATGACGGCGCCGTCGTGCAGGGGTCCCCGGCTGGCGAACAGCGTCTGCAGCAGCGCGGCGGTGACGGGCGTCCCGAGCTCGGTGCCCGCGCGCCCGTACTCGCGCAGCGGCGTCGACTGCTCGACGGCGACGAGCGCCCCCACCCGCTGCTGGGCGAGTTCGCGCACCGCCGTCATGACCTCCTGCACCGGGTCGCCCGTCGCACCGGGTTTGCGCCGGCCGCGCCCGAATCGCTCCAGCGCCGCCCGCAGCTCGGGCTGGAACACGATCACCACCGCCAGGAAGGCCACCGGCGCGAGCCGGTCGAACATCGCGCTGGTCGCCTCGAGGCCGAGCAGCGTGGCGACGAACCACAGCGTCGCGAGCGCGGCGAGGCCACGGAAGACGTTCCAGGCGCGCGAACCGATCAGCAGGGTGTAGCCCTGGTAGATCAGCGCGGCCAGGATGAGCACGTCGAGCACGTCGAGCGGGCCGAAGCCCTCCAGCGGGGTCAACCTTCGCCTCCGGGTGTCAGGGGCCATACCGCGCGTGGTGCACGGTGTTCAGGTGGCGCGATCGTACCATGGGCGCAACGCGGTACACTCGCAGCGCACGCAGTGCGTCCAGCGCCGAGCGCCGGGCGCCCACCGCGCCGGTCCGAGGACCGAGCGCCTGCGGGCAGAACTGTGAGGTCCCGCGATGGAACCGCTCCGTCAGCGACTCGATGCCCTCCGGGGGTACCTTTGACTTGGTCGGGAAGCAAGCCCGCCTGGCCGAGCTCGAACCCGAACTGAACGACCCCGCGCTCTGGAACGACCCCGACCGCGCCCGCGCGGTCAACCAGGAGGCGTCGCGCCTACGGCGCGTGGTCGACGCGTACCACACGCTCGCCGACGACGTCGCCGGGCTGGCGGAGCTGCGCGAGATGGCCGGTGAGGACGACGCCGGCGACCTGGCCGACGAGGAGGCCAGGGTCGAGGCCGACCTCGAACGTCTCTACCGCGAGACGCTCTTCCGCGGCGAGCACACCGAGCGCGCAGCGATCGTCACGATCAAGCCGGGCGCCGGGGGTACCGAGTCGTCGGACTGGGCGGGCATGCTGCTGCGCATGTACCGCCGCTACGCCGAGCGCAACGGTTTCAAGGTCGAGCTGCTCGACGCCGTCGGCAGCGACGCCGCGCCCAACGGCATCGACTACGCGCAGATGATCGTGCGCGGCGAGCGGGCCTTCGGGCTGCTGTCGGTCGAGGGCGGCGTCCACCGCTTGGTGCGCATCAGCCCGTTCGACAGCCAGAACCGGCGCCACACGAGCTTCGCGTCGGTCGAGGTCATGCCCGAGATCGACGACGCCATCCAGATCGACATCGATCCCAAGGACGTGCGCGTCGACGTCTACCGCTCGTCGGGCCCCGGCGGGCAGTCGGTCAACACGACGGACTCCGCGGTCCGCGTCGTCTACCTCGGCGGCACCCCCGACGAGATCGTCGTCACCTGTCAGGACGGCAAGTCGCAGATCAAGAACCGCGAGAAGGCGATGACCGTCCTGCGCTCGCGGCTGTGGGAGCGCGAGGAGCGGCGCCGGCTCGAGGAGCAGATGAAGGCGCGCGGCAGCCAGAAGGCGATCGAGTGGGGATCGCAGATCCGCAGCTACGTGCTGGACAAGCAGTACGTCAAGGACCACCGCACCGGCGCGATGCGTCACGACCCCGACCACGTGCTCGACGGCGACATCGAGGACCTCATCTGGAGCGGCCTCGAGTGGCGTGCGACCGAGGCCCTCGGCGAGGGCGCGCCACAGAGCGCCTGAGCCCCGTGGGCGTCGTCCGCGTCCTTGCCATCGCCGACGCGGTCTCGCCCGTCGTCTATTCCGAGAACTTCCCCGGCAACCTGCCGCCCTTCGACGTCGCCCTGTCCGCGGGGGACATGCCGGGTCACGTGCTGGAGTTCATCGCCACCAAGACGCGCACGCCCCCCGTCTACGTGATCGGCAACCACGCCAACGCCTACCTGCGCGGCGAGGACCCCGACGAGGCGCGCCTGCCGGGGGGCTGCATCAACGCCCACCGGCGGGTCGTGCGGGTCGCCGGCCTGATCGTCGCGGGTTTCGAGGGCTCCGCCCGCTACCGCCCGGGGCCGCACCAGTACGCCCAGGCGACCTACCACGCGATGCACGCCGGGATGACACCGCAGTTGCTGTGGCATCGCGCCCGCTACGGCCGCGCCGTCGACGTCCTGCTGACCCACGCGGCGCCCGTCGGGCCACAGGCCGGCGACGACTGGCCGCACCGCGGGGTGGGCGCCTTCAACCGCTTCCACGCGCGCTGGCGGCCGCAGGTGCACGTGCACGGCCACGTCCACCTCTCGGGCGCCAACGCGAGCCGTTCCTACGTGACCGCCCACGGCGTCCGCGTCGTCAACGCCTTCGAGTTCACGCTGTTCGAGATCACGGTTCCATGACCGCGCTCGGTCATGTGACCGCGTGCGGCCGCCCGATCCCG
>JAABRV010000001.1 GCA_011390735.1 Trueperaceae bacterium
TGGACGAGTACGCGCGCGACCTCACCAAGGAGGCGCGCGACGGCAAGCTCGACCCGGTCATCGGTCGCACCGAGGAGATCCGCCGGGTCATCCAGATCCTCTCCCGGAGGACGAAGAACAACCCGGTGCTGATCGGCGAGCCGGGCGTCGGCAAGACCGCCATCGTCGAGGGCCTGGCCCAGTCGATCGTCGACGACCGCGTGCCCCCCAACCTCGCCGACGTGCGGGTGCTGGCGATCGACCTCTCCAACGTCGTCGCGGGCACGAAGTACCGCGGCGAGTTCGAGGAGCGGCTGCGCCAGATCATCGAGGAGCTCAAGAGCGCCAAGGTCGTCGCCTTCATCGACGAGTTGCACACGCTGGTCGGCGCGGGCGGCGCCGAGGGGACGCTCGACGCGGCGAACATCCTCAAGCCGCCGCTGTCGCGCGGCGAGGTGCAGGTCGTCGGCGCCACCACCACCGGCGAGTACCACCGCTACATCGAGAAGGACGCCGCGCTGGAGCGCCGCTTCCAGCCGGTCATCGTGCTGGAACCGTCGCCCGAGGAGTCGCTGCAGATCCTCCACGGCCTGCGTGAGAAGTACGAGGCCCACCACGGGGTCGTCATCCCGGTGCCGATCCTCGAGCTGTCGGTCCGCTTCGGGGAGCGCTCCTTGCCGGGTCGCAACTTCCCCGACAAGGCGATCGACCTGATCGACGAGGCGGCGTCGCGCACGCGCCTCAACAAGTCCCTCGGCTTCCCCGTGCTCGAGGGCCAGGACGGGACGCCGATCGTCAGCCGCGAGGACGTCGAATCGGTCGTGAACAGCTGGGGTGGCATCTACGTCGACGACCACGACGGCGCGCGCCTCGCGGACCTCGAGCGCCGCCTCAAGAAGGCGGTCGTCGGCCAGGACAAGGCGATCGTCGCGCTGGCCGCCGCGCTGCGGCGCGCGCGCGTGGGGCTCGGCGGCCGCACGCGGGTGTCGGCGTCGTTCCTGTTCGTCGGTCCGTCGGGCGTCGGCAAGACCTACCTGGCCAAGCAGCTCGCGCTGGAGCTCTTCGGCAGCGAGCGCTCGCTGGTGCGCCTCGACATGTCGGAGTACCAGGAGGCGCACGCGATCAGCAAGCTCATCGGGGCGCCCCCCGGGTACGTCGGTCACGAGCAGGGCGGCCGCTTGACGGAGGCCGTCCGCCGGCAACCGTTCTCGGTCGTGCTGCTCGACGAGATCGAGAAGGCGCACCCGGACATCTACAACACGTTCCTACAGGTCCTCGACGACGGTCGCCTCACCGACGGCCTCGGACGGCAGGTCGACTTCCGGCGCGTGATCCTCATCATGACCAGCAACACCGGCTTCAACCGCGGTGCCGGCATCGGCTTCCAGATCGACACCGTCGCCGACGTCGACGCCCCGCTGAAGCGCATCTTCTCCCCCGAGTTCCTCGACCGCCTCGACGAGGTCATCGCCTTCCAGACCTTCGACCGCGAGGGCATCGTCGTCATCACCCACCAGATGCTCGACGACATCGCCCGCGAGCTGGCGGGGCGCGACGTGGACGTCCGCTTCGGGCCGGAGGTGGCGACCTTCCTGGTGGAGAAGCTGCCGGCCGGCGAGAGCGCGCGGCCCCTGCGGGCGGTGCTGCGCGAGCACGTCGAGGACCCGCTGTCGATCGAGCTGCTCGAGCGCGGCTCCGGCGAGCCGATCCTGGTGACGGTCGAGGGCGGCCGCCTGGTCTTCGCCCGGCCCGTACCGATGGTGTGACCCCCGCGGGCGGCGGCGCTAGACTGCGCGCCATGAGGCGTGGCCGCTGCGAGCTCGGTCCCAGGAGACGACGATGGCGCGGGTGACGACCGTCTACGCCTGCAGCGACTGCGGCGCCCGCAGCCCCGGCCCGCTGGGCCGCTGCCCCCGTTGCGGCGCCTGGGGCACCGTGGCGCCGCTGGCGCCCGAGGCGACCGAGCGGCGGGCGCCGGCGGCCGTGCCGACGCCCGTGCGGCTCGGCGACCTCAGCGACCTCGGCGTGGCCCGCGTCCCGAGCGGGCTCGACGAGGTCGACCGCGTGCTGGGCGGCGGCTGGGTGGCGGGCGCGGCGGTGCTGCTGGCGGGCGAGCCGGGCATCGGCAAGTCGACGCTGCTGCTGCAGTTGGCCGACGCGGCGGCCCGCGCCGGCCGCCGCACGGTCGTCGTGTGCGGCGAGGAATCGCCGGCGCAGGTCAAGCTGCGCGCCGGGCGCCTCGGCGTGAGCGGCGACGTCGAGCTGCTGCGCAGCACCGACGCCCACGCCATCGCCGACCACCTCGCGACCGAGGCGCCGGCGCTGGTGATCGTCGACTCCATCCAGACCCTCACGACCGAGGAGGGCGCCGCCCCCGGCTCGCTCACCCAGGTCCGCGACGCGACCGCCCTGCTGGTCCAGGCCGCCAAGGCCTCGGGCAGCGCGCTGGTGCTCATCGGGCACGTGACCAAGCAGGGCGCGATCGCCGGACCGAAGGTCGTCGAACACGTCGTGGACGCCACCCTCGCGCTGGAGTCGGCGGCCGGCTTCCGCGTCCTGCGGGGGATCAAGAACCGCTTCGGTGCCGCCGGCGAGGTCGGCGTCTTCGAGATGACGAACGGCGGCCTGCGTCCGGTGGCCAACCCCTCGGACGCGTTCCTGGCGGAACGCCCGCACGGCGTGCCGGGCTCGGTCGTGGTGGCCGCCCTCGAGGGCCAGCGGGCGCTGCTCGTCGAGGTGCAGGCCCTGGCGTCCGCATCGCCCTACTCGGCGCCGCGACGGGTGGTGCAGGGGCTGGACGCCCGCCGCGTCGACCTGGTGCTGGCGGTGCTGGAGCGCCGCCTCGACCTGCCCCTCGCCGGGTTGGACGTGTTCGTCAACGTGGCCGGCGGCCTGCGGCTCACCGACCCGGGGGCCGACCTGGCGGTCGCCGTCGCCGTCGCCTCGGCCGTGACCAACCGGCCCGTGCCCGAGGCGACGGCGGTCTTCGGCGAGGTCGGACTCGCCGGCGAGCTGCGCTCGGTCGCGCAGGGCGCGCGCCGCGCCGCGGAGGCCGAACGCGCGCGGCACCCGCGGGTCGTGGGGCCGAGCGGGGGCGGCGACGCGGTGACCTGGCACGGCGCGTCCGACGTCGCGGGCGCCTTCGTGGCGCTCTGGGGCCGGGCGTGAGGCGCAGCCGCCTGCGGCGCTGGGTGATCGTCGGCCTCACCGTGACGGGCGCCCTCGGCGGCATCGCGCTGGTGTCGTGGATGCTGCGGCTCGGCTGGCTCGTCGGCCCCAACAACCTCCTCTACCTCTCCACGCTGGGCGCTTTGTTGGGGCTGCTCGCGGGCCTGCGTCGCGGCCCGGCGATCGCGCGGCGGCTCGACGGCCTCCTCGAACGCGTCGCCGCGGTGCCGCCCGACGCCGTGCTGGCGGCCGGGACCGGCGCCACCGTCGGGCTGCTGATCACGGTGCTGCTCAACAACGTACTGGCGGTCGTGCCGGGCTTCACCTGGCTGTGGTCGCTGGCGATCGCGGTGACGCTGGTCACGGCGTCCGCCTGGTTCCTGGCCGTCAACCGCAGCCTGTTCGCCGGGGCCGGGGCGCGGGCGCCGGGCGTCTTCGACACCCAGATCGGCACGGTGCCCGACCGCGGGACGCCGAAGCTCGTGGACACCTCGGCGATCATCGACGGTCGGCTGGTCGAGGTCGCCGAGGCGAACTTCCTCGACGGCCGACTGCTCGTGCCGCAGTTCGTCCTGCACGAGCTCCAGCGCATCGCGGACGCCGACGACCCGCTCAAGCGGCGGCGCGGTCGCCGGGGCCTGGAGATGCTCGACCGGCTCGTCAACCAGGGGCGCGTGCCGACCGAGGTGATCGACGACGACCCGTCGGCCCCCGCCGTCGACGACAAGCTCGTCAAGCTGTGCGTCACCCGCGGCGCCGACCTGGTGACCACCGACTACAACCTCCACCGGGTCGCCGGCCTGCAGGGGGTGCGGGTGCTCAACCTCCACCAGCTCGCCAACGCGGTCAAGGCGCCGCACCTCCCCGGCGAGCGGCTCTCGCTCGACATCGCCAAGGAGGGCCGCGAGCCGGGCCAGGGGCTCGCCTACCTCGAGGACGGCACGATGGTCGTGGTGGAGGGTGCCGCCGGGCGGGTGGGCCGCACGCTGGACGTCGTCGTCACGAGCAGCCTGCAGACCCAGATGGGGCGGATGGTGTTCGCGCGCCTGGCCGAGCCGGCGCGCCAACCAGGGCCTGCGGGCGACGAGGCTTGACGCCCCTGTGAGGCGCGCGTAACCTGACGCGTGTCACGAGGGGCCTTAGCTCAGCTGGGAGAGCGGTCGCTTTGCAAGCGATAGGTCGCCGGTTCGAGTCCGGCAGGCTCCACCATGGGTCGCGCCACGGCGCGCGAGCGGACCTGGCGGTCCGAGCACGAGGGGTCCGAGCCCGAGCGGCCGGACCCCTCCGCCTCTCTGCGGGTCCGCCGGTCTCGGCACCCCGCGGCGCCTCGGGACGAATGTCCCGCCGGGGCGTTCGGAGAGCCCGTGGTATCGTCCTGGACACGTCCGCGTGCCGCTTCGACGCCGCGCGCCGGACATGCTGCCCGCCCCGCGAGCGGGGCGCCGGATCCGCGAGGAGGTCCCTTCTGCCCACCTTCCTGAGGCCTGCTCCGGTGTCGTCGTGCCGACGCCGATGCCCCGCCGCCGCCACCGCGCGCCACCCCCGCGCGCCCGCCCACGAGGTCCCGGACTGATGCCGCAGATCTTCCCGCCCAATGCCAACGCGTTCGTCCGCTGGGCGCTCATCGGTGGCGGCCTGTTCGTGGGCCTGTTGGCCCTCGCGCTGCCGATCTACGCTCGCACCGTCAACAACGCGGTGGGCGTCCCCGTCGCCCAGCCCGTCGACTTCCCGCACAACCTGCACACCGCGCAGCTCGGCATCGACTGCCGCTTCTGCCACACCTCGGTCGAGGTCGCCGCCTCCGCCAACGTGCCCGCCACCGAGACCTGCATGGGCTGCCACTCGCAGATCCGCGTCGGCGACCCGATGCTCGCCGGCGTCGCCGCGAGCTGGGAGAGCGGCCTGCCGCTGGAATGGAACCGCGTGCACGACGTGGCCGATTACGTCTACTTCGACCACAGCGCCCACATCAACAACGGCGTCGGCTGCAGCACCTGCCATGGCCGCGTCGACCAGATGACGGAGATCTGGAAGGAAGCGCCGATGACCATGGGCTGGTGCCTGGAGTGCCACCGGGCGCCCGAGCGCTTCGTGCGCCCCCGCAGCGAGGTGTTCAACATGGCCTACGTCCCGCCGGCCGACCAGCTGACCCTCGGGGCCGAGCTCGTCGCCAGCTACCACATCGACACCGACAAGCTCCCGCAGTGCTCGACGTGCCACCGATGAGCGACGCCGTTCACCCCAACCACCTCGGGTTCGCCGCGGCGCCGTCGCCGGACGCCGACGCGGACGCCGCCCCGGCCGTCGACCTCGCCGCCGTTCGCGAGCGCGTGCGCGAGCGCTTGGCCGAGCACCGGGGCGCCGAGTACTGGCGCAGCCTCGACGAGCTGGCCGACACGGTCGAGTTCCAGGAGTTCCTGCGCAAGGAGTTCCCGCGCCAGGCCGCGCCCCTCGAGGCCTCCCTCGACCGCCGCGACTTCCTCAAGCTGCTCGGCGCCTCCCTCGCGCTCGGCGGCCTGAGCGCCTGCGCCCGCCCGCCGCAGCCTCACGAGAAGATCGTGCCGTACGTGCGGGCCCCCGAGGACCACGTCCCCGGGCGCCCCGACTTCTACGCCACGGCCGTGCTGGACGGTGGGTACGCCGAGGGCATCCTGGCGGAGAACCACCAGGGCCGCCCGACGCGGGTCGAGGGCAACCCCGACCACCCGGCCAGCCTGGGCGCCGCGCACGCGATCACCTCGGCGACCGTGCTCTCGCTGTACGACCCCGACCGCTCGCAGCAGCTGCTCGAGGGTGGGTCGCCGCGCTCCTGGAGCCAGTTCGCGACCGCCGTGGGCGAGCGCCTGGCGGCGCTGCCCGACGGCGCCCGCCTGCGCCTGCTGACGGAGACGGTCACCTCCCCCACGCTCGCCGGCCAGATCCGCGCGCTGCTCGCCGCCCACCCGGGCGCCCGCTGGCACCAGTGGGACCCGCTGCACGCCGACGGCGCCGTCGCCGGCCTGCGGGCCCTGTTCGGCGAGGACGTCGCGCCGGTGCTCGACTTCCGCCGCGCCGACGTCGTCGTCTCGTTCGGCGCCGACTTCACCCAGGTCGGTCCCGGACGCCTGCGCTACGCCAAGGACTTCGCCCGCCGCCGGCGCGTGCGCTCCGCCGACGACGACATGAACCGCTTGTGGCAGGTGGAGAGCACGCCGACGCCGACCGGCACCCTGGCCGACCACCGGCTGGCGCTCGCGCCCGCCGACGTCGCCGCGCTGGCCGCGGTCATCGCGGGCGAGTTGGGCGTCGCGGGCGCGCCCGCCGCCGCCCTGCCCGCGCGCGCGTCGCGCGCCTGGGTCGACGCGCTGGTAGCCGACCTGCGGGCCCACGCCGGACGCTCGATCGTCGTCGCCGGGACCGACCAGCCGGCCGTCGTGCACGCGCTGGCCCACGCCCTCAACGTCGAGCTCGGCAACGTCGGCACCACCGTGCGCTACGTCGCGCCGGTGGCCGCCGCGCCCACCGAGCACGCGCAGGACCTGCGCGAACTCGTCGCCGACCTGCGGGATGGCGCCGTCGACCTGCTCGTCGTCATCGGCGCCAACCCGGCGTTCACCGCGCCCGCCGACCTGGGGTTCGCCGAGGCGATGGCGCGCGCCGGCACGACCGTCCACCTGGGCGAGCAGCTCGACGAGACCGGTCGGCTCGCGACCTGGCACGTGCCGCGCACGCACACGCTCGAGGCGTGGGGCGACGCGCGCGCGTTCGATGGCAGCGTCACGATCCAGCAGCCGCTGTTCGCGCCCTTCTACGGCGGCAAGAGCGACCTCGAGCTGCTCGAGGCGCTGCTCGGTCGGCCGGAGCGCAGCGGCTACGACGTCATCCGCGACGCCTGGCGCGAGCGCGTGACCGGCGACTTCGAGACCTTCTGGCGGCGCACCCTGCACCTCGGCGTCGTCGACGGCAGCGCCGCGCCGGAACGCAGCGTGGCGCCGCGCGCACTCGACCTGACGCTGCCCGCCGGCGGCGAGCTGGTCGTGCACTTCCACGCGGACCACGGGCTGGCCGACGGCCGCCACGCCAACAACGGCTGGCTGCAGGAGCTGCCGCGCCCGTTCTCCAAGCTCACCTGGGACAACGCCGCCATCCTCGCGCCGGCCACGGCCGAGCGCCTCGACGTGCGCAGCCACGACCGGCTGGCGCTGCGCGTCGACGGCGCCGAGGTCGTGCTGCCCGTGTGGGTGCAGCCGGGCCAGGCCCCCGACGTGATCGGGGTCGCGCTCGGCTTCGGCCGCACCGCCGCCGGCCGCGTGGGCGACGGCGTCGGCGCCGACGTCTACCCGCTGCGGACCACGGCCCAACCGTGGTCGCGTCCCGTCACCGCGGAGCGCGTGCGCGGCCGCCACCGCCTCGCGACCACGCAGACGCACCACTCGCTCGAAGGCACGGGCGAGCGGCGCTACATCGTGCGCGCCGGCACGCTCGGCGAGCTCAAGGCCGAGCCGGAGCACCCGAAGTTCGTCCACCCCGTCACGCACCCGGTCTCGGACATCCTCCCCGACTGGAAGTACGAGGGCTACGCCTGGGGCATGGTCATCGACATGACCGTCTGCACGGGCTGCAACGCCTGCGTCACCGCCTGTCAATCCGAGAACAACGTGCCGATCGTGGGCAAGGAGCAGGTCATCATCGGCCGCGAGATGCACTGGATCCGTGTCGACGCGTACTACAAGGGCGACCTCGACGATCCGGAGTTCTACAACATGCCGGTCGCCTGCCAGCACTGCGAGAAGGCCCCGTGCGAGCCGGTCTGCCCCGTGGCGGCCACCGTGCACGACGCCGAGGGCCTCAACGTCATGGTCTACAACCGCTGCGTGGGCACCCGCTACTGCGCCAACAACTGCCCGTACAAGGTTCGGCGCTACAACTACCTGCAGTTCGCCGAGCTGGCCGTCAACGCCAGCGAGCTCAGCCTGGCGCACAACCCCGACGTCACCGTGCGCAGCCGCGGCGTCATGGAGAAGTGCACCTACTGCACGCAGCGCATCTCGGCCGCGCGCATCCAGGCCGGCAACGAGGGCCGTCGCATCCGCGACGGCGAGGTCGTCACCGCCTGCCAGAGCGCCTGCCCCAGCGAGGCGATCGTCTTCGGCGACCTGAACGATCCCGAGAGCGCGGTGGTGGCGGCCAAGGCCTCGGTCCTCGACTACAAGCTGCTCGAGGAGCTCAACACGGTGCCGCGCACCTCGTACCTCGCGCGGGTCGGCAACCCGCACCCCGACGCGGCGAGCGCGCCACGGACCGGCTCGGAAGGGGTCCTCTGATGGCCGTCGTCACCGGTGCCCCCCGCGTCGTGGAGACGAACCGCGTCATCGCGCCCGGCCAAACGGCCGGCATGCTCGACGACGTCGTCAACACGCCCGTCCTGGTCGGCCCCCAAGGCACGCCCACCTGGTGGTGGATCGGCTTCGGCATCACCCTGTCGCTGCTCGGGCTCTACCTGGTGTCCGTCGTCCATCTCATCACCACCGGCGTCGGCATCTTCGGCAACAACCAGCCGGTGTCGTGGGCGATGCCGATCATCAACTTCGTGTGGTGGATCGGCATCGGCCACGCCGGCACGCTGATCTCGGCGGCCCTGCTGCTCTTCCGCCAGCCCTGGCGCACCTCGATCAACCGCTTCGCCGAGGCGATGACGATCTTCGCCGTCGTCTGCGCCGGCCTCTACCCCATCCTGCACATCGGACGCCCGTGGGTCTTCTACTGGTTGATGCCCTACCCGAACACCCACGGCATGTTCCCGAACTTCCGCAGCGCGCTCACCTGGGACGTGTTCGCGATCTCGACCTACGCGACGGTGTCGCTGCTGTTCTGGTTCATCGGTCTGATCCCCGACCTGGCGACGCTGCGCGACAGCGCCAAGTCGCGCTTCCAGAAGCTCCTCTACGGCGCCCTGGCGCTCGGCTGGAACGGCTCGGCCAAGGCCTGGCAGCGCTACATGCGCGCCTACCTGCTGCTCGCCGCCCTGAGCTTCCCGCTGGTGCTCTCGGTGCACAGCACGATCGCCATGGACTTCGCGATCAGCCAGGTGCCCGGCTGGAACAACACGGTGATGCCGCCCTACTTCGTCGCGGGCGCGGTGTTCGCGGGCTTCGCCATGGTGCTGCTGCTCGCGATCCCGCTGCGGCGCGCCTTCGGGTTCGAGCACCTCATCACGATGCGCCACCTCGACAACGCCGCCAAACTCATGCTGGCGACCGGCTTGATCGTCGTCTACGGCTACGTCGTCGAGATCTTCTACGCCTGGTACTCGGGGGTCGAGTTCGAGAAGTTCATGGCCTACAACCGCGTGCTGGGGGCCGACCACGGCTGGGCCTTCTGGGCGCTGATCGCCTGCAACCTCCTCGCCATCCAGCCGCTGTGGTTCCGCCGCGTGCGGCAGACGCCGTGGGCGCTGTTCCTCATCAGCATCTTCGTCTCGATCGGCATGTGGCTCGAGCGCTTCGTCATCGTCGTCGTGTCGCTGACGAAGGACTTCCTGCCGAGCTCGTGGGGCAACTACGTGCCCACCTTCTGGGACTGGGCGCTCTACATCGGCTCCTTCGGCCTGTTCGGCACGCTGTTCCTGCTCTTCCTGCGGCTGCTGCCGGCGATCGCCACGACCGAGATGAAGGAGCTCGCCCACCACGACGCCCACCACGGCGCGGACGCCTACGAGTCCATCCGTGAGGCCTACTACCGCGGGGAGGTGCGCGCATGACCACCGCCACCGCCGGCGCGGCCGCCCCCTTCGGCCTGATCGCCGAGTACGACACCCCGGAGCAGGTGCTCGTCGCCGCCGAGGCCGCGCGCAAGGCCGGCTACACGCGCATGGACGCCTACACCCCACACCCCGTCGAAGGGATGGACGATGCCCTCGGGCTCGCGCCGACCAACCTCGGTTTCGTGGTGCTGGCGATGGGCCTGTTCGGCGCGGCCGCCGGCTACTTCCTGCAGTGGTACTCGGCGACCGTCTTCTACCCGCTGAACATCGGTGGCCGCCCGCTCCACGACTGGCCCACCTACGTCGTCATCACCTTCGAGGTCACCGTGCTCCTCGCGGCGTTCACGGCCGGGCTCTTCATGCTCGCCCGCAACGGCCTGCCGCGGCCGTACCACCCCGTCTTCAACACGCCGGGCTTCGAGCGCGCGACCCGCGACGGCTACTACCTGTGCATCGAGGCCGTCGATCCGCGCTTCGACGAGACCGAGGTCCGCGGCTTCCTCGAGGGCACCCAGCCCGTCAGCGTGCACCGGGTGGCGCCATGACCCGGGCGTTTGGATTCCGCGTGGCCACGCTGTTGGCGATCGTCCTCCTGCTCGCCGGCTGCGGCCGCAACATGGTGGATCAGCCGAACCTGCGCCCGCTGCAGGGCTCCGAGTTCTTCGCCGACGGCGCCGGCATGCGCCCGCCGCTGGAGGGCACCGTGTCGCGCCGCGAGGGCGCGGTGGATCCGGTGTTCCTGACGGGTCAGGGTGCGGGCGGGCTCGTCACGGAGCTGCCCGTCGAGCTGACGCTGGAGCTGCTGCAGCGCGGGCAGGAGCGCTACGACATCTTCTGTTCCGTGTGCCACGGGCACACCGGCGCCGGCGACGGCATGATCGTCAGCCGCGGCTTCCCGGCGCCGACCTCGTTCCACGACCAGCGGCTGCTCGACGCCTCGGTCGGCTACTACTTCAGCGCGATGACCAACGGCTTCGGTCGCATGTACAGCTACGCCTCGCGCATCTCGCCCGAGGACCGCTGGGCGATCGCGGGGTACGTCAAGGCGCTGCAGCTGTCGCAGAACGCCACCCTCGACGACGTGCCCACGGACGTCCGCCTCGAACTCGAGAACAGCGAAGGACGGGTCCGCTGATGGCCGCCGCCCCCACCACCATCGCCACCGCCCGCCCCGCCGTCATCGCGCTCGCGCTCGGCGTGGTCGGCCTCGCCGCCGGCCTGGCCGGCACCCTCGGCAACGGCGGCCTGCCCGGCGCCGTCCTGATGGGCTTCGTGTTCTGGGTCGGCCTGTCGGTCGGCGGCCTCGGCCTGCTGCTCATCGACCACATGGCCGGCGGCAGCTGGGGCGCCGTCGTCCGGCGCCCGCTCGAGGCCATGGTCTCGGCGCTCCCGGTCGCGCTGCTCTTCTTCCTGCCGATCGCCTTCTTCATCCCGCAGCTCTACCCGTGGGCGGACGCCGCCTACGTCGAGGCGCACAAGCTGGTGGCCTGGAAGGCCGGCTACCTCAACGCCACCTGGTACGTGCTCCGGTCGGTGATCTACTTCGCGCTGTGGCTGCTGGCCGCCTGGATCTACCTGCGCGGCGCGCGCGAGCAGGACGCCGCCGACCTCGGTCGCGCCGGCCTCATCGGCTACCGCCTGAAGGCCACCGCCGCCGTGTGGTTGGTCGTGTACGTGCTGACGATGACCCTCGCGGTGACGGATTGGACGATGTCGCTGACCCCCGAGTGGTGGTCGGGCATCTATGGGCTCATCTTCATGATCGGCCAGACGATCGCCGCCATGTCGCTGGTCATCCTGACCATGGTGTGGCTGGCCCGCCGCAGCCCGCGCGTCGACGGCCTGCTCACCGAGAAGCGCCTGCAGGACCTCGGCAACTTCCTCATGGCGTTCATCATGTTCTGGGCCTACGTCAACGTCAGCCAGCTGATCATCCAGTGGACCAACAACGTCGTCGAGACCAACACCTTCTACGTGCTGCGGCTGTACGAGCAGCCGTGGCAGGGCCTCGGCGTCTACCTGCTGGTGGCCGGCTTCTTCCTGCCCTTCCTCATCCTCTTCTCGCGCTGGGTGAAGCGTGGCCGGGCCGTCCTGGCCTTCATGGCCGGCTGGGCGCTGCTCAACCAGGCGCTGCACGTCTACTGGTACGTCGCCCCCGAGATCGGTCGCGCCGGCCTGCCTGGCTTCGGCGACGTCGCGATCTTCCTCGGCCTCGGCGGTATCTGGTTCGCCGCCTTCCTGCGCAGCCTCGGCGCCCGCTCGGTGGTGCCGGAACGCGATCCCAGGCTGCTGGCGGCGGAGCACGCCCACCACGCGACCGAGCCTCACGCTGCCGGACCGGAGGTCCGCCATGTCTGACCGCCCCAACCCCCGCTACCTGGTGTCGAGCGAGCAGGTGCGCGGCGCCTACTTCCTCGGCGGCATCGGCGCCGTCGCCCTGATCCTGGGCGTGCTGCTGCTCGCCAGCGCCCGCCCGCAGGGCAACCCCGTGACCGTCGACGACACCCAGTACCAGAGCCAGCTGCAGGCGGCCGAGGCCGATCTCACCGGCTTCGAGCTGATCGGCGACGGCGCCCGCATCGACATCGACCACGCGATGCAGCTCGTCGTCGAACGCGGCGTCGACCTGCCGCTCTACGCGGGCGGCGCGGCCCCGGTGGCCGCATCCGACACCACGGCCGCGCCTGCGGCCCCCGCGGACGCGGATGCCGAGGTCCTCGCGCAGGCCGACGTCGACGGCGCCGCGCTCTACACCCAGCACTGCATGGCCTGCCACCAGGCGACCGGCGCCGGCATCCCCGGCGCGTTCCCGCCGATCGCGAACCACGTGGGCGAACTCGTCGCCGCGGACCGCGCCTACCCCGCGAAGCTCGTGTTGTTCGGCATGATGGGCGCGATCGAGGTGCAGGGCACGACCTACAACGGCGTCATGCCCGGCCTGGCGGCCGTCCTCTCCGACGCGGACGTCGCCGGCATCCTCAACCACGTGCTGACGGCCTGGGACGACGTCGAGGTCCTCGGCGACGCGTTCGAGCCCTACGCCGCCGAGGAGGTCGCCGAGTGGCGCGCCACGGCGCTGCAGATGACCGACGTGTACGCGCTCCGGCAGGAGCTCGGGATCCCCTGACGGCCCCACCGGCCCCGCGGCCGGCCCCCACCACGAACGACGACGATCGGGCGGCCCCGTGGGGCCGCCCGATCCCTTGCTCGCGGGACCACGCCGCTCCCTCACGCAAGCCCGCGACGACGCGCGGTAGGCTGACGGGGTCGCGAGGAAACCAGCCGCAGGAACCGTTCCAGGCGCCCCAAGGCCGCTCCCCGGAGGCAACCATGACCCCACGATCGACCCGCCCTGCGTCCCGCCCGACCCTGGCCGCCCTCTGGGCGGCGGCCGCGGTCCTCGCCCTGACCGCCCTCGGCGGCGCGTTCGCGCAGGGCGAACCCCCGCCGCTCCCCGACGACGTCGCCCGCGTGCACTACCAGCGCCCGGACGGCGATTACAGCGGCTGGGAACTGCACGTGTGGGAGGACACCGTCGAGCAGGTCACCTGGCAGGACGGCCTGCCGGTGACGGGGACGAGCGACTACGGCGTGTACTGGGACGTGCGCCTCGCCGACGGCGCCGCCCGCGTCGGCTTCATCGTGCACCGGGGGGACGAGAAGGACCCGGGGCCGGACATGTTCCTGCGGCTCGACACCCACGGCCGCGAGATCTGGCTCGTCTCCGGCAGCGACCGCATCCTCACCTCGCGGCCCCTGGGGCCGCCCGAGGCCGGCACGGCGCGCCTCCACTACCACCGGCCCGACGGCGCCTACGACGGCTGGACGCTGCACGTGTGGGAGGACACGCTCGACGAGGTCACCTGGGCGGACGGCCTGACGCCGGCCGGCACCACCGCCGACGGCGTCTTCTGGACGATCCGCCTCGCCGAGGACGCCAGCCGGGTCGGCTTCATCGTCCACCGGGGCGACGAGAAGGACCCGGGGCCCGACATGTTCCTCGTCCTCGACGACGCCTTCGCCCACGAGGGCGGCGGCGTCGAGGCCTGGGTGGTCTCGGGGAGCGCGACCGTGTTCGGCGAGCGCCCCGACCTGCGCAGCGTGGGCGGCGGCGACCTCAGTGCCCAGCGGGCGCACTGGGTGGCCCGCGACCTCATCCTGTGGGACGTCGGGCTGCCGCTGCCGGGCGCGACCTACGCCCTGCACCACGCCGCCGATGCCGACCTCGCGATCACGGACGGGGCGCTGACGGGCGGCGCCGCACTGCCGCTCGCGGTCGACCCGGACGGAGCGCCGGCCGACGTCATCCTCCGCTTCCCGCACCTCGCGGGCCTGACGGCCCTGCGCGTCGACCCCACGGCGAGCGAACGGGTCGCGGACGTCTTGCGCCACCAGCTCGCGGTGTCGCTCGTCGGCCCCGACGGCCGCCTGCTCGACGCCACCGGCCTGCAGATCCCGGGGGTCCTCGACGACCTGTTCGCCACCGACGCGCCGCTGGGCGTGCACCGCGCGGGCGACGCGCCGGTGCTCTCGCTGTGGGCGCCGACCGCGCGCTCGGTGGGCCTGCACCTGTTCGACGGCGACGCCGCGCGCGTCCTGCCGATGACGCTCGATCCCGCCAACGGCGTGTGGTCGATCAGCGGCGACGCCGACTGGTGGGGCCGCGACTACCTCTACGAGGTCGAGGTCTACGCGCCCAGCACCGGCCGCATCGAGCGCAACCTCGTCACCGACCCCTACAGCCTGTCGCTGCGGATGAACTCGGCGCGCTCGCAGATCGTCGATCTCGACGACCCCGCGCTCGCCCCCGACGGCTGGGACGCGCTCGTCAAGCCGCCGCTGGCCGACCCGGTCGATGCGGTGATCTACGAGCTGCACGTGCGCGACTTCAGCGCCACCGACGCCACGGTGCCCGACGACCTGCGCGGCACGTACGCCGCCTTCGGGCTCGAGGGCACGGCCGGCGTCGCCCACCTGACGGCCCTCGCCGAGGCCGGCATGACGCACCTGCACCTGCTCCCCACCTTCGACATCGCCACGATCGACGAGGACCGCGACGGCTGGGTCGAGCCCGAGCTCCCCGACCTGCCGCTGCCGTCCGCCTCGCCGGCCTTCCAGCAGGCCGTCGAGGCCGCGCGCGACCGCGACGCCTTCAACTGGGGCTACGACCCGTGGCACTTCCTGGTGCCCGAGGGCAGCTACGCCACCGACCCGGACGGTCCCGCGCGCGTGCGCGAGTTCCGCGAGCTGGTCATGGCGCTCGACGACATCGGCCTGCGGGTGGTGGTCGACGTGGTGTTCAACCACACGAACGCCGCGGGCCAGAGCCCGCGCTCGGTGCTCGACCGCGTCGTGCCCGGCTACTACCACCGCCTCGACGACGCCGGTCGCGTCCACACCAGCACCTGCTGCCCCAACACGGCCACCGAGCACGCGATGATGGAGCGCCTCATGCTCGACGCCGTGGCGCTGTGGGCGCGGGCCTACAAGGTGGACGGCTTCCGTTTCGACCTCATGGGCCACCACATGGTCGTCAACATGGAGAACGTGCGCGCCGTGCTCGATGCCCTGACGCCCGAGGCCGACGGCGTGCACGGCGACGCCGTGCTGCTGTACGGCGAGGGCTGGAACTTCGGCGAGGTGGCCGACGGTGCCCGCGGGGCCAACGCCACCCAGACGAACATGGCCGGCAGCGGCACCGGCACCTTCAACGACCGCCTGCGCGACGCCGTGCGCGGCGGCGGGCCCTTCGACGGCGGTGAGGACCTGGTGCGCTGGCAGGGCTTCGCGACCGGCCTCGGGACGATGCCGAACGAGCTGACCGCGCGGCTCGATCCGGCGGCGCAGGCCGATGCCGCCCGCCGCGCCGCCGACCTCGTGCGCGTCGGCCTGGCCGGCAACTTGGCGGAGGTGACCTTCGTCGGCGCCGACGGCGAGGTCCTGCGCGGCGATCAGGTCCCGTACAACGGGCAGCCCGGCGGGTACGGCGGCGTGCCGCAGGACCACGTCGTCTACGTCTCGAAGCACGACAACCAGACGCTGTGGGACATCGCCCAGTACAAGCTGCCGCTCGACCTGCCGACCGACGCGCGGGTGCGGGCGCACCTGGTCGCCCTCTCGACCGTGATGTACGCCCAAGGGGTGCCGTTCTTCCACGCCGGCTCCGACCTGTTGCGCTCGAAGAGCCTCGACCGCAACAGCTACGACGCGGGCGACTGGTTCAACGCGATCGACTGGACCGGGGAGACGACCGCCTTCGGCCGCGGGCTGCCGCTCGCCGGCGACAACCGCCCGTCGTGGAACGTCATGCGCGACCGGCTCGTGAACCCGCTGCTGCTGCCCGGGCCCGACGCCGCGGCCTTCGCCGCGGCGGCGTTCCAGGACATGCTGCGCGTGCGGCGCGACACGCCGCTGTTCCGGCTGCGCACGACCGAGGACGTGCTGGCCAGGATCGCCTTCCACGCCAGCGGCCCCGACGCGCCGGCCGGCGTCATCGTCATGGAGCTGCGCGACGACCTGCCGGGTCTCGCGGACCTCGACCCCGGCACCGACCGCGTGCTGGTGGTCTTCAACGCCTCGGCGGGCCGCGTCAACCTCGAGCTGCCCGGCGATCCGTCGCGACGCTGGACGCTGCACCCGGCCCTCGCCGCCGGCGCGGACGCGGAGGCGCTGCGCACGGCCGTGGTCTACCCCGGCACCACCCGCGCCACCGTGCCGGCGCTGACGACGGCGGTGTTCGTCGCGCCGAGCCTGGGACGATGACGGACGACGGGCCGGCCGGCCGGGTCTTCGTGACCCGGCCGCTGCCGGCGGCGTGGCTGGCGCCGCTGCGCGACGCGGGCCTGACGGTCGACGTGCACGAGGCGGAGGACCCGCTTGCGACGGCCGAGCTGCACGCGCGGGTCGCGGGGGCCGCCGCATTGTGGGTGCAGTTGACCGATCGGGTCGACGCGGCCCTGCTCGACGCCGCAGGCCCCGGGCTGCGGGCGGTGGCCACCTACTCCGTCGGGACGAACCACATCGACGCGACGGCCTGCAGGGAGCGCGGTGTCGTGGTGATCCACACCCCCGACGTCCTGACCGACGCCACCGCCGACCTGACGCTGGCGCTGCTGCTGGCGGCCGCGCGCCGCCTCCCGGAGGGGCAGCGGCTCGTGGCGTCGGGCGGCTGGCGCGGCTGGGCGGCGACGCAGCTGCTCGGCATGGAGCTGCGGGGCCGCACCCTGGGGGTCGTCGGGCTGGGCCGCATCGGTTCGGCGGTCGCGGCCCGCGCGCGGGCGTTCGGCATGCGCATCGCCTACCACCAGCGCCACCCGCGGCCGGAGGCGGCGGCGCCGCTGGAGGCGGACTTCGTCGACGACCTCGACCGCCTGCTGGCGACCAGCGACGTCGTGACGCTGCACCTCCCCCTCACGCCAGCGACGCGCCACCTGCTCGACGCGCGGCGCCTGGCGCTGCTGCCGGCGCATGCGCTGCTGATCAACGCCGCCCGCGGCCCCCTGGTGGACGAGGGCGCGCTGGTGGCGGCGCTGCGCGAGGGGCGCCTCGCGGGCGCCGGCCTGGACGTCTACGAGGAGGAGCCCCGGGTGCACCCGGGGCTCCTGGAGCTGCCGAACGTCGTCCTCGCGCCCCACCTGGGGTCGGCGACCGACACGACCCGCCGGGCGATGGCGGAACTGTGCAGTGCGGGCATCCTCACGGCGCTGGCGGGGGGGCGGCCGGCGAACGCGCTGGCCTGACCCGCTCGCGCCTAGACGTCGAGCACCGCCAGGTGCCCGTGGTCCTCGATGAAGGTGCGCCGCGGCGGGACCTCGGTGCCCATCGCCATCTCGATGGTCTCGCTGGCCTCGAGCACGTCGTCGATCGTGACGCGTTGGAGGACCCGCGTCTCGGGGTTCATCGTCGTCTCCCACAGCTGCTCGGGGTTCATCTCGCCGAGGCCCTTGAAACGCTGGATCTCGAGCTTGCGGTCCCGCGTGCGCTTGAGCACCTCCTGCAGGGCGGCCTCGTCGAAGAGGTACGTCAGCTCCTTCTGGCGGGCCGTGCGGACGCCGTACAGCGGGGGCTGCGCGATGTAGAGGTAGCCGCGGTCGATCAGCGGGCGCATGTAGCGGTAGAAGAAGGTGAGCAGCAGCGTCCGGATGTGCGAGCCGTCGACGTCGGCGTCCGTCATGATGATGATGCGGTGGTAGCGCACCTCGTCGGCGTTGAAGTGGACGTCCTCGCCGCTCCCCTCGATGCCGCCGCCGATCGCCGCGATCATCGCGCGCACCTCGGCGTTCTTGAGGATCTTGGACAGGTTGGCCTTCTCGACGTTGAGGATCTTGCCGCGCAGCGGCAGGATCGCCTGGAAGCGCCGCTCGCGACCCTGCTTGGCGGAGCCGCCCGCGGAGTCGCCCTCGACGATGTAGAGCTCGCTGACGCTGGGGTCCTGCGACTGGCAGTCGGCGAGCTTGCCGGGCAGCTCGTCGTTCTCCAGCGGGTTGGCGCGGCGCACCAGGTCGCGTGCCTTGCGCGCCGCCTCCCGCGCCCGCGCGGCGTTGGCCGCCTTCTCGACGATCGCCTTGCCCACCTTCGGCTGCTCCTCGAGCAGCTCGGAGAGCCGCTCGCCGACCACCTGCTGCACGGCGGTGCCGGCCTCCTGGTTGAGCAGGCGCACCTTGGCCTGCGACTCGAACTGGGGATCGCCCAGCTTGACCGAGACGACGCAGCAGATGCCCTCGAGGTAGTCGTTGCCGTCGGGGACGGGGTCGCCCTTCTTGAGCAGATTCTTGTTGCGGGCGTAGGTGTTGAGCACCCGCGTGAAGGCGGTCTTGAAGCCCGTGAGGTGGCTGCCGCCGTCGCGGTTGGTGATCATGTTCGCGTAGGTCAGGATGGTCGGCTGGTAGCCGGTGGTGTGCAGCAGTCCGACCTCGACGTCGATGACCTCGCGCTTGCCGTCGCGATCGACCTCGACCTCCTGCTGGATGCGCAGGGGCTCGTCGTAGAGGCGCTTCTCGTCGCGCGCGAGGTAGGCGGCGAAGGCGGCCGCGCCGCCCTCCTCGTGGAACACCTCGCGCCGCAGCTCCTTCTGCCGCCGGTCTTCGAGCACGATCCGCACGCCGCCCGTGAGGAACGCCAGGTCACGGAGCCGGCGACGCACGCGCGCGTAGTCGAACGCCTCGATCTCCTTGAACACGGCGGGGTCGGGGTGGAAGGTCACCGTCGAGCCCTTGCGCCCCGCGGGCGCCGGCCCGATGTCCTGCACGGGGAACGTCACCGCGCCGCGGTCGAACCGGATGCGGTAGTGCCGACCGTCCTGGTAGACGTCCGCCTCGAGGAACGTCGACAGGGCGTTGACGACCGAGGAGCCGACGCCGTGCAGGCCGCCGGAGACCTTGTAGGCCGCCGAGTCGAACTTGCCCCCCGCGTGCAGCTCCGTGAAGATGACCTCGATGGCCGGCCGCCCGCCGTCGCGCATCACGCCGACCGGGATGCCGCGGCCGTCGTCGCTGACGGCGGCCGAGCCGTCCTCGAGCAGCACCACCTCGATCGTGCGGGCGTACCCCGCCAGCGCCTCGTCGATCGCGTTGTCGATGATCTCGCTCAGCAGCTGGTGGTAGCCATCGATGCCCGTGCCGCCCTGCACGTACATGGCGGGGCGCATGCGGACGCCCTCGAGGCCTTTGAGCACGCGGATGCTGTCGGCGGTGTACTCGGTGGACAAGGTTTGCCTCCCAGCTTGGGGTTCGTGCACGGGGCGGGCCAGGGCCGGGAGGAACCCGGTCGCCTTCGCGCCCCGTTCGTGGTCGGAAGCTGGCCGCAGACGCTCGCTGCGACCCCCGGATCATACCCCGCGCCGGCCGCCCCGGTCAAACCAGGAGACCCGTCCTGGACGCTTCTCGAGACACTTGATCCGGCACCGTTCGCGGGGCCGGGCCGGTGCCCCGCGCCGGCGCGTCGCGGCGGGTCCGCCGCGGCTCAGCCGCGGACCTGCCCGTCGCCGTCGACCAGGTGCTTGACCGTGACCAGGGCGCGCAGCCCCAGCGGACCGCGGGCGTGCAGCTTCTGCGTGCTGATGCCGATCTCCGCCCCGTAACCGAACTCGAAACCGTCGGTGAAGCGGGTGCTCGCGTTGACGTAGACGACGGCGGCGTCGACCTCCGCCTGGAAGCGCCGGCCCGCGGCGCGCGAGCGCGTGACGATCGCCTCGGAGTGCTGCGAGCCGTAGCGGTGCACGTGCGCAATGGCGTCGTCGAGGCCGTCGACCACGCGCACGGCGAGTTCGGGGCCGAGGTACTCGGTCGCCCAGTCCTCCTCGGTCGCCGCGTGGATGCCCTCGCTCAGGCCGGCGGCGGCGAGGATCTCGCGGCCGCGGTCACACGCGTGCAGGCTCACGCCGTGCTGGCGCAGGGCGCGGGCCGCCGGCGGTAACCAGTCCCCCGCGGCGTCGCGGTGGACCAGCAGGGTCTCGAGGGCGTTGCAGACGCCGGGACGCCGCACCTTGCCGTCGAGCAGCAGCGCGAGCGCCATGTCGCGGTCGCCGTCGTCGTGAAGGTAGAGGTGGCAGTTGCCGACGCCGGTCTCGATGACCGGCACGCGCGCGGTCTCCACCACGTGGCGGATGAGGCCGGCGCCGCCACGCGGGATGACGAGGTCGACCCGGCCGCGCGCCTGGAGCAGCTCGGTGACGCGGGCGCGGTCGGGGTCGTCGATCAGGGTCAGGGCGTCGACCGCCTCCGGCGGCATGCCCGGGGCGGACGCCAGCGCGCCGCGCATGCTGGCCACCAGCGCCCGGTTCGACGCCAGGGCGTCGGCCGAACCGCGCAGGACGACGGCCGAGCCGGCGCGGAAGGCGAGGGCGAAGGCGTCGACCGTCACGTTGGGCCGCGACTCGTACACCATGCCGATGACGCCGAAGGGCACCGTCACCGAGCGGACCTCGAGGCCGTTCGGCAGGCGCCACCCCTCGAGCACCCGGCCCACCGGATCGGGGAGGTCGGCGACCTGGACGACGGCGTCGGCGATGGCCGCCAGCCGCTCCGGCGAGAGGGCCAACCGGTCGACCAGCGCGGGCGCGACACCGGCGTCGCGGGCGCGCGCCACGTCTTCCCCGTTCGCGGCGAAAATCCCGGCCGCGTCGCGACGCAGGGCGTCGGCGACCCGCTGCAGGGCCGCGGGGCGATCGAGCGCCGGCAGCCGGCGCGCGGCGACGCGGGCGCGCCGCAGCGCGGCGTCGAGATCGAAGGGGGCGGTGGCGGGGCCGACGGCGGAGGCCATGGCGCGACGATAGCATGGGCCCAGACGCGCTCCAGGACGCGTCCGGCCCGTCCCGGCGCGTTCGCGGGGGGCCACCGAGGAGGTCGGCATGGAGAGCCCCATCGTGCTCGTGACCGGTGCCGGCGGTGCGCTGGGGCGCGCCGTGCGGGAGCGCCTGACGCGCGACGGCGCGCGCTTGGCGCTGCTCGACCGCCGCGCGCCGACCGGCGAGACGAGCGGTCCGGCCGGCGACGCTGCGGCCTCGCAGGCGCCGTGGGCGGCCGCCGTCGACCTGCTCGACGAGGCGGCCGTCGCGGACGCCGTCGCCCGTGCCGAGAGCGAGCTCGGTCCCGTCCGCGCGGCGCTGCTGCTCGCGGGCGGGTTCGCGACCGCGCCCGCGGCCGAGACGGACCTTGCGGCGCTGCGTGGGCAGCTCGACCTCAACCTCGCGACCGCGGCGAGCGTGGTGCGGGCGCTGCTGCCGCGCATGACCGACCGTGGCGAGGGCACGATCGTCGGGATCGCCGCCGGCCAGGCCCGCCGGGGCGGCGCCGGCGCCGCCGCCTACACCGCGTCGAAGGCCGCCCTGGCCGCCTACCTGCGGGCCGTGGACGAGGAGAACGCTAGCCGCGGGGTGCGCACCGTCACCGTCTTCCCCATGGGCACGCTCGACACCGCCGCCAACCGCGAGGCGATGCCGAAGGCGGACCCGGCCGAGTGGATCGATCCCGCGCGTCTCGCGGAGGTGCTGGCCTTCGCGGTCCGCTTCGGCCCCCGCGCCCGGCTGCGCGAGGTGGAGGTCCATCCGGACGCCTGACGGGCGCGGCTCAACCCCCGACGGCCTCGTCCCCGTGCGTGAAGGTGCCGTCCATGACCGTCGCGACCACGGCCAGGTCGGCGAGCCCCGCGACCGGATCGTGGTCCAGCAGGACGACGTCGGCGTCGTAGCCCTCGCGCAGCATGCCGGAACGACCCTCCCGCCCGATCGCGAACGCGGCCCCCGTCGTGTAGGCCTGGAGGGCCTCGGGCACGGTGAGGGCCTGGCTCGCCACGAGCGCGACCCCGTCGGCGCCGAGGCGGTCGACGGCCGCCCGCAGGCCCGCGAGGACGTCGGGCGAGGCCACCGGCGTGTCGCTGCCGAAGGCCAGCGGGACGCCGGCGTCGAGGAGGTCCCGCGTGCGGTAGGCGCGGTCGATGCGGTCCGGGAGGAGCGAACGCAGCGAGGCGGCGTCGAAGGCCAGGTGGATCGGCTGCATCGAGGCGACGGCGCCGAGCGCGGCCAGTCGCGGGAGGTCGTCGGCGTGCAGGTGCTGCACGTGCTCGATCCGGGGCCGCAGGCCGGCCGCCCGCCAGGCGGGCTCGGTGGCCTCGAGCGCGTCGAGGACCGCGCGGTTGGCCGCGTCGCCGATCGCATGGGTGACCGGCGCGAAGCCCGCGCGGGCCGCGAGCGCGTAGCGTTCGCGCAGGACCTCGGGGCCGTCCGCCGCCATGCCGACGCCCCCCTCACCGTAGGGCTGCAGCATCCACGCCGTGCGGCTGCCGAGCGCGCCGTCGGCGAAGAACTTGACGCCGCCCACGACGAAGCGGTCGCCGCCATGACCGCCGGCGAGGCCGATCGCCATGGCGTGCTCGAGGTCGGCGTGGGGGATCGTCGCCCACACGCGCAGGGGGTAGGGCCGCCCGTCCGCCTGGCTCGCCCGGGTCGCGATCGCCCGCCAGTAGGCGGGCGGCTCGGCCGCCATGTGGTGGACCGTGGTGATGCCTCTCGCCGCCAGGTCGCGCCCGGCGGCGTCGAGCGCGCGTCCCAGCGCCGCGGCGTCCGGCTGGGGCACGACGTCCCACACGAGCCCGAGCGCGGCCTCGAGGAGCAGGCCGGTCGGCTCCCCGTCCGCGTCGCGGACGATGACGCCGCCGTCGGGGTCGGGCGTCGCCCCGTCGATGCCCGCCCGCGTCAGGGCGTCGGTGTTGGCCCAGGCGCTGTGATGGTCCTGCGACCTGAGCAGCACCGGGTGACGCGGCGCCACGCGGTCGAGGTCGCGGCGATCGAGGCCGCGCAGCCCCCAGCGCTGCAGGGCGAAGCCCGCGCCCAGGATCCAGCTCCCCTCCGGCACCCGGGCCGCCGCGTCGGCGACGCGCGTCAGCCCGTCGTGGAGGGTCGCGGCGTCCGCCAGACCGACCTGCTCGAGCTCGAGCCCGTGCTGCGTGAGGTGCAGGTGGGCGTCGTGGAAGCCGGGCAGCGCACAGGCCTCGGGCGCGTCGACCACGCGCGTGCGCGGCCCGCTCCAGGCGAGCACCTCGTCGCGCGTGCCGACCGCCACGAGGCGGCCCGCGCGCCAGGCGAGGCCCTGGGCCAGGGGGCGCAGCGCGTCCATCGTGCGCACGCGGCCCGCGAGGAGGACGACGTCGGCGGTCACGTCAGCACCCGATCCGGTGGTGGGGGCGTCCAGGCAGCAGCATGCCGTGAGGCTACCAGCCCCGGGACCCCGGTCGCCCGCCGGGACCCGGGCCGCCCGCCACCAACTCGACGAGCCGGTCGTGGTCGTCGGGCCAGGCGGGATCGTCGAGCGCGGCCTTGTTGCGCCGCACCTCGCCGCAGCGTTCGCAGCGGTGCACGATGACCCAGCCCTTCTTGCCGCTGCGCTCGGCCGCCACCGGCACGAGCACCCCGCCGCAGTCGCTCGCGCGATCCCCGGGCATGACGTCGACGTGCAGCGAGTGCAGGCACGCCGGGCAGTGGTTGCGGCATGAGCCGTTGGCGAGCGGCGGCACCACGGCGCCACAGACGGCGCACACGAAGCCCTCGTTGCGGCCGACCGCCTGGAAGCGCCGCCCCGCCGGGCTCATCCCGTCACCCCCCGCAGCGCCGCCACCCGGGCCTCGACCTTGCGCACGTACGCCTCCGGGTCCGCCTTGCGCCGCAGGCCCGCCGCGTTCATGTACCGCACGGTCCCGAAGATCGCCCGCTCGGCCCACGGCCGATCGTGCAGGCCGAACACCCAGCCGACGCCGGCGTATGAGTTCGGATCGCGGCCGTCGAGCAGGAAGCGGTTGTTCCAGGCGAGCAGCCGCTCGTAGGCCTGCTCGGGGGTGGCGCTCCACTCGAGCACCTTCTTGCCCCAGTACATGCGCATGTAGTTGTGCTGGTAGCCGGTGACGCGCATCTCGCGCATCGCGGCGTTCCAGTACGGGTCGTGCGTCGCGCCGTCTTGCAGGGCGTCGTCGTCGTAGAGGTGCTCGCGCGGGTCGTCCGCGTGCGCCGCCAGCGTGCGCCGCGCCCACGCCGGCAGCGCGGCGTACGTGCCGTAGCCCTCGCTGCGCTCGACGTGGTTGAGCGACAGCTCCCGCCGCACGAGGAGCTCCTCGACGAAGCCGGCGGCGCCGCGCTCGACGCCCGCGACGTCCCGGGCGACAGCCGGCGCCGCCGCGGCCGCACGGGCCGCCTCGGCGACCGCCCGCACGCCGCGCAGCACCTCGACCGGCGAGACCTGGCCGAAGTGCAGGTGCATCCCCAGGTAGGAGACCCCGTCGCGCTGGGGTTGGTTGCGGTCGTCGGCGTAACTCGGCAACACGTCGTCGATCAGTCGCCGCAGCCGCTCCGCGGCGGCGCGCTCGCCCCCCGGGAACATGCCGGAGACCGGCGCGACGCGCTCGTCGACGCCGAGCCGCCCGCGCAGGCCGACGGGATCCGCCAGCGCCGGGGCGACGTCCTCGAACGGCGCCACCGACGGCGGCTCGCCGGACCAGCGGCGGACGGGGCTCGCGTCGGGCACGGGATCGAGGTAGTCCTCGAGCACGCGCCACAGCTTCGGGCGCAGGGTGCGCGCCGCGTACTCGGCCTTGCCGCTGGCGACGTCGACGGGCACCACCGCGTCGCCCTCGACCTGCACCACCGGACACGCCGCCTCCGCCGCGACCCTGAGGCGCCAGGCCCGCTGATGACGCAGGTACCCGCGATCGACGACGAGCACGGCGGCCCGGCGGGCCGCGGCGAGCGCCACCTCGGGCGGGTCGCCGAGCCCGACGGCGAAGCCGATGCCCCGCCGGGCGAGCTCGTCGCGCACCTCGCGCAGCCCCTCGAGCATGAAGGCGTAGGCCCTGGCCGTCGCCTCCGGGTAGGCGGGCGTCAGGCCCAGCACGACCGCCACCGGCCGGTCGAGCAGGGCCGCGACCGCCAGGGCGTGGGCGAGGGCCGGGTTGGCCCGCGTCCGTTGGGCCTGCTGCATCCACAGGACGACCGGACCCGTCGCCCGCGGGACCCCGTCGGCGAGGACCCGGACGCGGTCGGGGTGGACGCCGGGTGGCGTGAGCGCGGCATGCGGCATGCCCCAGGCTACGTCCCGCGGCGCCGCCGCGGCCAGGCCCGCGCGTCATGCCCGCGGGGGGGCGGCCTATCATGCGGGGGCGGCACGACCGCGCGACCATGCTCATCGAGACCCGAGGACTCACCCTGCGCCGCGGCGAACGCGAGCTGCTCCGCGACTTCGACTGGACGGTCCGCGCCGGCGAGCGCTGGGCCCTGATCGGACCGAACGGCGTCGGCAAGTCGACCCTCCTGCGGGCACTGGCGGGCGGACCGACGGCGGCCGTCGTGGACGGTCGCGTGCGGCGGGCGCCGGGGGCGTGGGTGGCGGCGGTCGGCCAGCAAGAGGGCGACGCCAGCGTGCCCGCCGGCGCCAGCCTGCGCGACCTGGCCTGGGCGGCCTGCGCCCCGCTGCGCGAGCTGGGCGCCGAGCTCGAGCGCCGGGCGGCGGCCCTGGGCGGGGCGCCGTCGGCCGCCGAACTCGAGGCCTACGGTGCCTGGGAGGCGCTGTTCCACGACCGCGGCGGTTACGACGTCGAGGCGCGCCTGGACGACGCGCTGACGCGCATCGGCCTGACGGACGCCGCGCGCCGCGACGCGGCCGCCGCCTCGGGCGGCGAGCGCCGCCGCGCCCGGCTGGCGGGCGCCCTGGTGGCCGGCGCCGACGTGCTGCTGCTCGACGAGCCGACCAACCACCTCGACCTCGCGACCCGCGGCTGGCTGGCCGAGCGGCTCACCCGCTTCGAGGGCGCCCTCGTGTTCGCCTCCCACGACCGCGCCTGGATCGACGCGGTCGCCACCCACGTGCTGCTGTGGGACGGAGGACCCCCGCGCCGCCACGAGGGCGGCTACACCCGCGCCCGCAGAACCGAGGCCGAGCGGCAGCGGACCGACGCCAAGGCGGAGCGCCTGCGGCGCAAGCGGATCGCGGAGCTCGAGGCGATGGCGGCCGAGCTCCGCGCCCAGGGGCACCGCCGCGCCGAGGCGCGCCGCCGCCGGGCCACGCGCGAGCTCGCCGGCCTGCACGCCATCCCGCCGACGCAGCGACGCGGCCGCGCACCGGGCGTCGAGCTGGCCGCCGACACCGAGGGGGGCGAGCTGGCACGCTTCACCCACCTCACCTCGGGCGACGTGCTGCACGACGCGGCCTTCGCCCTGCGCGGCGGCGAGCGCTGGGCCCTGGTGGGCCCCAGCGGCTCGGGCAAGACGACGCTCCTGCGGCTGCTCGCGGGCGAGATCGACAGCGAGGACCCGCGGGCCCAGCGCTGGTGGCGCCCGGGGACGGCCGTGTGGTTCGTCGACCAGCACGACCGCGGGCTGCCCGACGACACGGCGCCGGTCGACGCCCTCGCCGCCTGGGTCGGTGGGACGCGCGCCGCCGGACTGCTGGGTCAGGTGCGGCTGGCGCGCGAGGCGTGGTCGCGCCCCGCCGCGACGCTCTCCGGCGGCGAGCGCGCGCGGGCCGGGCTCGCCCTGCTGATGGCGCGCGAGGCCGACGTGCTGCTGCTCGACGAGCCCACCAACGACCTCGACCTGCCGATGATCGAGGCCCTCGAGGCGGCGCTGCGAACGACGCGCGCCGCCGTCGTCATCGCGACGCACGACGCGCGACTGCTCGAGGCGCTGGCCGCCGAGGTCGTGACGATCGAGGACGGCGCCTGCGTCCGCTGGCGCGGCGGCCTCGCCGGCTGGCGCCGCGGCGCCCGGCGCCTCGAGCCCGGCGACCCGGCGTACGTCGACCCGCCGGCGACGGCGAGCGCCGACGGCGACGACACGCCGACGGGCGAGCCAGAGGCGGACGGCGACCGCGAGCGGGCGTTCGCCGAGGAGGTGCTCGCCGACCCGCTGCGCTGGGGGGAGCGCGAACGGGCCCGTTGGCGGGCTCGCCGGCGGGTGGCCGAGGAGGCCCTGCTGGCGGGTTGGGATCGCCACGCCCCGGCCGCCCTGCCGCCGTACCGCACCCGCGAGGCGGGCTGGCCCGTGTGGGGCGAGCCGATCGACGCGGGCCTGCGCGTGTGGCTCGACGGCGACGACGGCCTGGGCCAGGTGACGGTGCGGATCGTCGCGACCGCGACCGGCCGGATCGGACACGTGGTGGCGCCGCACGCGGACGACCGCTGCCTGACGCTCTCGGCCCGCGCGGCGCTGGTGCGGGGCGCGGCGCGGCTGGCGTTCTACGTCCACGCGGTGGACGCCGTCCAGGTGGCCGGCGCCGACCCAGGCGGCTTCGAGCCGCTGGCGCACGGTTGGTGGGTGTGGCGCAGGTCGGCCTTCGAGCGCCAGGAGGGGTGGCGCCGTCCCTCGCCCCGCCGGCCACCGGCGCGCCGACCCGCGTCGGGCCGACCCGCCCGTCGGCGCCCCGGCCGGTAGTCTGGGGCGATGCCACGAACGCCCCCACCCGCCGCCCGCGGACCCCGGGCCGGGCGAGCGGTCCGCCCGGCGCCCGGCATGCGGTGGTTGCCGTGGACGGTGCTCGCGGCGCTGGCCGCCGCATGGGCCGCCCTGCGGGTGGTGCCCGACGGCTGGATCGACGGGCCCTGGGCCGGCCGCCTGCTGCCCGCGCTGTCGTCGACGAGCGCCGCGTGGATCGACGCGTCCCCGCTCTCCCTCACCATCATCGGCACGCTCGCCTGGCTGCTTGCGGTCATCGCGGTGGCCGCGCGCCGCACGCTTCCCCCCGCGTCGCGCGTGGCCTGGGCGCTGGTGTGGGTCGCGGCGCTGGGCCCGACGTTCGAGTTGGCGTGGGGCCTCGGTTACCGGCGCACCCCGCTGGAGGCGCATCTCGGGCTGGGCGCGGAGGCGCCGACCGCCGAGCCCACGTGGGCGGTCCTCGACCGGCTGCTGGCGGCCGCGACCGCCAGCGCACCCCCTTCGAGCGAGGCGGTCGCCCTCGAGGCCGCCTGGCGCGACGACGCGTTCGCCGCCGCCGCGGCCTGCGTCGCGGCGGCCGACGCCTTCGTGCTCGGGCGCGACGCGCCGTTGCGGCTCCCCGGACGTCTGCGCGAGCTGCCCGCCGGCCTACTGCTCAGCGGCGGCTTCGCGGGGTTCCAGGCGCCCTGGTGGCGCGAACCGCACCTCGACGGCGGCTTGCCGCCGGTCGCGGCGACGCGTACCGCGCTCCACGAGTTGGCGCACGCGGCCGGCTGGGCCCGCGAGGCGGAGACGGACGCGCTCGCGACGCTGGCGGGGCTCGCCTGCGACGACCCGGACGTCCGCTTCGCCGCCGCGCTGCACGGCCTGCTGCTCGTGCGCGCCGAGCTCGGCCGGGTCGCCCACGACGACCCCGCCTGGCGTGAGCGACTGAATGGGGCGTGGGCGACCCTGCCCGCCGTGGCGGGAGACGCCTGGGCCGCCGACCGCGCCGCGATCCAGCGGCACCGCTCGGCCACCGTCGAACGCGCCGCGGGGGCCGTCTACGACGGCTACCTGCGGGCGCAGGGGGTCGAGGCGGGAATCGCGGACTACGGCCGCGCCGGCGTGCTGCTGGTCAACGCGCTCGCGAACTGCGACGGCGCCGCCGACTCGCCGGCGCCGTGGTGCGCTCAGGCGCCGTCGCCGTCGGCCGCGGGCGGCGCGAGCAGGTAGCCCTGGCCCTCGTCGCAGGCGATCGCCCGCAGGCGGCGGCGCTGCGCCTCGGTCTCGATGCCGCCGGCCACCACCGTGAGCCCGAGCCCCCGACCGATGGCCACCATGGCCCGCAGCAGTTCGAGGTCGGCCAGGTCGCTGGACCCGGCCGGATCGTCGGGGCCGCCCGGCTCCTCGACGCCGACCGCGTCCGGGGGCGCGCCCCGGCCGCCCAGGCGCTGCACGAAGCTGCGGTCGATCTTGAGCAGGTCGATGGGTAGCTCACGCAGGCGGGCGAGGTTGGTGTCGCCGGCGCCGAACTGATCGAGCGCCAGGCGCACGCCGCGCGCGCGGAGCGCCGCCAGCCGTGGGGCGCAGCGCGTCAGGGCGTTGGCATCGGCACCGGCATGCAGCTCGAGCTCGAGCATGGCGGGCGGCACGCCCGACCGCTCGAGCGCGCGCAGCACGAAGGGGACCAGGTCGTCGCGCTCGAGCTCCGTGGCGCCCACGTTGACGGCGATGCGCGCCGCGCGACCCATGCGGGCGCGCTCGGCGGCGCGCCGCAGCGCGAGCGGCAGGACCCGCTCGAAGAGCTCGCCGCCCAGGTGCATCCGCTCGAGCTCCCCGAGGAAGTCGGCGGGCAGCAGCAGCCCGCGTTCGGGGTGCCGCCAGCGCACGAGCGCCTCGAAGCCCGTGATCTCGTCGCCGGCCAACCGGAAGCGCGGCTGGTAGTGCAGCAGCCATTGGTCGTTCGCGAAGGCGGCGCGCAGCTCCAGCTCGAAGGCACGCCGGGCACGCAGCCGCTCGTCCAACGCCGGATCGGCGAACGCGAAGCCGCCGCCACCGCTCGCCTGCGCCCGCGCGAGCGCGCCGACGGCGTCGTCGCGCAACGCGTCGAGGCGCAGCGGTCCGTCGGCGACGACCACGCCGGCGGAGGCCGACAGCTCGACCCGCAGCCGGCCGTCGTCGAAGGGCCGCGACACCCAGGCGAGCAGCTTGTCGACGACCGGCAGCGCGGCGTCGGCGTCGGGGAGGTCCTCGAGGAGCACCATGAACGCGCCGCGCCCGGCACGCACGAGCGTGTCGCTTCGCCGCAGGGCGCGGCGCAGCCGCTGGGCGGCCTCTCGCTCGAGCCGCTCGCCGCGCTGGGCGTCGAGGTGCGTCTCGACGAACTCGAAGTGGTCGAGCGACAGCGCCACGAGCGCCGCGCGCCCGCCCTGCCGCTGGGCGCGGCGGGCCGCCAGGACGAGGCGGTCGGCGAGCACCTCCTCGGTCGGCAACCCGGTGGCGGGGTCGACGCCCGCGAGGGCGGCGCGCACCGACGACCGCGGAGGCTCGACGACGCGCACCGTCCCGTGGACCGCGAAGAGCCTGGCCTCGGCCGCGACCCAGCTGACCGAGACCGCGTCCTCGACCAGCCGCTCGTCGCCGCCAGCCAGCCGGATGCGGTAACGGTCGCGGCGGCTCCCCCCAGCCTCGCGCAGCGCGATGCCGCGTTCGGCGACGACCGCGCGCGCCTCGGGCTCGATCATCTCGACCCAGCCGTCGCGCATGACGTCGCCGCGGTCGCGGCCGAGCACCGCGCCCGTGTCGCCGCTCACCCAGGAGAGCCGGAAGGTCCCGTGCTCGTCGAACATCGCCCCGTAGGCGAACCACGGGGCGCCGCCGACGCCCGCGGCGCTCTGCTCGCGTTCGACCTGTTCGGCGCCGTAGGCGTGCACCTGGTCGGTGACGTCGCGCAGGACGGTGACGAGGTGGGCGACGCGTCCACGCTCGTCGCGCACCGGGTGGTGGCGCTGTTCGCACCAGAAGAGCGAGCCGTCGGCACGGTAGTTGCGCAGCGTCACGCCGATGGCGTTCCCCTCGCGGACCGCCTCGCGCGCCTGGCGAACGGCCTCCTGGTCGGTGTCGTTGCGTAGCAGGAAGCCGAGCTCGCGCCCGAGGGCGGCCTGCGGCGCGTAGCCGGTGAGCCGCTCGAACCCGGGCTCGACGTGAACCAGGGGCGATCCGATCCGGCGGAGATCGCTGACGACGAAGACCTCCCCCGCCAGCACCTCGGAGAGCGGCTCGACGATGCTGACGAGGTCGACGTCCTCCGACGCGAAGCCCGACCACACCCGCTCCCGCAACTGCGCGAGTTGCGCACGTTGCGCACGTTGCGCGGGCTCGCGGGCGGCTCGACGGGGGTCCTTCGGTCCTGTGCGCTCGGCTTCGGCCATGGTCGTTGGGCGCGTGGCGACCACGTCCGATCGATGAGCCCGAGGCTCGCCGTCGTTGGTCCCATGACCCGCGCCGTGACCCTCGGGGCCTCCCAACCCTTCGGCGATGCGGGTCTTTCCCACGCTCTTCCGCGTCTCACGCTAGCACGCGGCCCCGCGGCGGCCACGTGGTGTTGCGCACGCTTCGCGCCTTCCCATACCCCCCCTAGGTATAATGCCGAACGGGCGGCGCCGAACGACGGTGCTAGCATCCCCCTCGGAGGAAACCGTGACCCGAGCCACCACCCAGACCGACGTCCTGATCATCGGCGGCGGACCCGCCGGCCTCACCGCCGGCATCTACGCCGGCCGCGGACAACTCGACGTCGTCATCGTCGAGAAGGGCCTCCCCGGCGGGCAGATCGCCCAGACCGAGGAGGTCGAGAACTACCCGGGGTTCGAGACCGCGGTCGCCGGCCCCGAGCTCGCCCAGCGCATGGTGCGCCAGGCCGAGCGCTTCGGCGCGCGCATCGTCATGGACGAGGTCGGCGGCGTCGCCCGGGAGGGCGAGCGCTTCCGCGTCCGCGGCTACGAGCGCGACTACCTGGCGCAGGCGGTGATCGTCGCGACGGGCGCGAACCCGCGCCGCCTGGGCGTGCCCGGCGAGGACGAGTTCTACGGCCGCGGCGTGTCGACCTGCGCGACCTGCGACGGCTTCTTCTACCGCGGCAAGCAGGTGGTCGTGGTCGGCGGCGGCGACGCCGCGATCGAGGAGGGCACGTTCCTGACGAAGTTCGCCGAGAGCGTGACGGTGGTCCACCGGCGCGACGAGCTGCGTGCGAACAAGGTCGCCCAGGAGCGCGCCTTCGCCAACCCCAAGATGCACTTCGTGTGGAACACCGTCGTCGAGGAGATCCTGGGCGCCGACGGCCAGGTCACCGGCGTGCGGACCCGCGACGTCGTCACCGGCGCCGAGGGGCAGATCCTGACGGACGGCGTCTTCGTCTACGTCGGCCACACCCCGAACACCGAGTACCTGCGCGGTGTCGTGCGCCTCAACGACCACGGCTACGTCGACGTGCGCGACGAGATCTACACCGACGTGGAGGGCATCTTCGCCGCCGGCGACGTCGCCGACGAGGTCTACCGCCAGCTGTCGACCTCGGTGGGCGCCGGGACGCGGGCCGCCATGGCCGCCGAGCGCTGGCTCGCGGCCCGCGGCGAGGCCGCCGCCGTCGCCGTCGGCTGACGACGCCCGCTCGCGGATGGCTCGGGACGCGAATCGCCCGCGTCAGCGCGTCGTGAAGTCGACCAGCACGACCTCGGCCCCGTCGCGCACGAGCGCGTAGCGCCCGTCGCTCCACAGCAGGACGCCGGCGATCGCCCGCCAGTCGGCGCCATCGGCGGTGACGATGCGGACGAAGCCGGCGTCGTTCTCGAGCGACCACGCCTCCCCGCCCAACGGCGCCTCGGCGGCCGCGTCGAGCCGGACGCGCGTGCCGAGGGTCGCGTCGGGCCACCAACTCGTGTCGCTGCCCGTCGCCGGGGGCGGGCCCTCCGGCCGGAGGGCCGCCGTGGGATCGCCGAGACCCCGGATGTCGCCGACATCGCGGCCGCTGCGGTCGGACAGCTCGACGACCACGAGCGCCGGGGGCGGCACGCCGCCCGGCAGGTAGGCGGTCGCCGCGATCGTTTCGGCGTCGATGCCCAGGCGCGTGCTCACCAGGGCCAAGGTCGCGACGCGGAACGCCTCCCGCACCCCGTCGCCATCCTCCGCCCACCCGGGCGGCCACAGCGAACGGTCTCGCAGCAGCACCAGGCCCGCCTCGGGCAGGCCCTCCGCCGACGCTGCCTCGGCCATCCCGCCGGCGCCCTCCTGCGCCGAACCGGCCAAGCCCTCGGCGGGCGCCGGCGGCTCGGCCTCAGCGGCCGGCGGTCCCTCGACCCCCGGCCTTTCCTCGTCGTCCGCCCGTTCCTCGCCGTCCGCCCGTTCCTCGCCGTCCGCCCGTTCCTCGCCCGCCGGCGCCAGCGTCAGGTCGATGAACGGGACGCCCTGCAGGTCGACGCCGGGCGGCGGCGGCAGTTCGGCCAGCGGCGCCAGGCTCCAGGCCCGAACGCTGCGCACCTCGGCGCCCTGCACCAGGGTGTACGTCGCCTGCTGCAGCGGGTCGAGGACCTGGCGCCGCACGGCCAGGCCGGCCGGCCAGGGCAACACCCGCAGGTCCTGGCCGGCCACCGGATCGTCCCACAGCACGCGCGGCGCCAGCGGCATGATGCCGCCCGGGATCGCCTCGGCGAGCGCGGGGATCGGTCGCGCGCCGGCGACGTCGGGCATCGCCGCCGCGTAGCGCACGGCGGCCGCCCGGTTGGCGAACGCGCCCACGCGCACCCGGTAGACGTCGCCCTGCCCCCCCGTCGAGCGCACGACGTACGCCGGGAAACCGTCGCGCAACAGGCTCCGCGAGATGTCGACGGCGGTCGCCTGGTCCGACACCGCGATCACCTGCACGGTGAAGCTGATCGCCAGGGCGGACGCCGCGCCCGACGCGAGCCAGACGCCGAGCAGCACCCGCAGCGCCCGGCGCGGCCCGAGGCGCCCGGAACGCCGAGCGGGCGCGACGGCGACCACGTCAGAAGTCCTTGCGCTCGAACACGATGACCGCGACGGCGGCGAACGCCGCGCAGTAGAACGCGATCAGCGCGACCACCCAGCCGAGGTCGTTCGCGGGCGCCACGTACGCCGACAGCTGCGAGGTCAGCAGGTACGGCGTCACGCCCGGGAACACCACCAGCAACTCCATGACGATCAGCGTCGCCAGCGTGGCGAGGGCGCCCGCGGCGGCGTTCATGAACAGCACCGCGAACAGCACGGCCAACAGGGCGATCGGCAGCAGCGCGTAGGCGGCGATCAGGTAGGCGCGCAGCAGCTCGACCCAGGCGGCGGCCGGCGCCATCGTCCCCGTCCCCAGGAGGCCGGCGGCCCCCAACCCGGTGCCGCCCACGAACGAACCGAAGCCGAACGGGGCGCCCGCCAGCAGCGACGCCAGCAGGAACCAGCCGAGCGCCAGGAACGGCAGGGCGGAGACGACCAGCAGCTTCGCGAGCAGCCACTGCGAGCGCGTGACGGGGCGCAGCAGCACCGTCGGCAACGTCCCGTGCTGGATCTCGATGCCGAGCAGCTCGGCGGCGGCGATCGCCACCAGCAGCGGCAGCAGGAAGGCCATGCTGGACAGCAGCGACAGCGCCGGCACCTGGAAGCCCGAGACGATGAAGAAGCCGTAGACGTCGAACACCCCTGGGGCGTAGGCCCACAACCACGGGAACAGCGCCAGGACCACCAGGCCGAAGCGGACGCTGCTCAGGTGCGCCAGCTTGCCCAGCTCCATCCTGAGGAGCGCGATCACCGCACGCCCCCACGCCCGCGGCCGGCGCGGCCGACCCTGGGCGGCGCCGTGTCGATCGCCAGGGCCTCGACCGCCGTGCGCCGCGCGCGTTCGGCCGTCACGCGCTCGCGGTAGTGCGCCCTGAGATCGAACACGTCGGGGCCGATCTCCAGCAGGTCGATGCCGCCGCCGACGAGGGACGCGGCGAGGCGCTCGGCGCCGGTGCCCGGGGCGAGCGCGGCCACCAGGTGATCGCCTCGCCGCTGCGCCTCGCGCACCCAGGGCTGCGCACGCAGCAGGGCCACCGCCGCCGGCACGTCGGTGACGCGGATGCGGAAGCGGGCCCGCCGGTCGCGCAGGTCGACCGCGTCGATCAGCTCGCCCTCCTCCATCAGCCCGACGAGGTGGCAGTACGCCACCACCTCGTCGAGGTGGTGGGTGGACAGGAGCACGGCGGTGCCCTCCTCGGCCGCCTCCTGCAGCACGCGGTGCACCAGGTGCAGCGACAGCGGGTCCATGCCGCTCGCCGGTTCGTCGAGGACGAGAATCTCCGGCCGCGTCAGCAGCGCGGCCGCCACGCCCAGCCGCTGGCGCATGCCGAGCGAGTAGATCCCCACCGGCCGGTCGGCGGCCGCGGTGAGTTCCATGCGGTCCAGCACCTCGCCGATCCGACCCGCGGGCACGCCGCCCGCCAGGCGCGCGTGGAGCCGCAGGTTGCGGCGGCCGCTGAGGTAGGGGTAGAAGGCCGCCGGGGCCTCGACCACCGCGCCGAGCCGGCGCCGCACCGAGGGGCGCTCGTGCGGGTCCTCGCCGAGCATCCGGACCGTCCCCGAGGTCGGGAAGGCCAGGCCGGCGACCAGTCGGATCACGGTCGTCTTGCCGGCGCCGTTCGGCCCGACCAGGGCATACACCTCGCCGGGCTGGACGCGCAGCGACAGGTCGCGAACCACGGGCCGGTGGCCGTACCGCTTGGTCAGGCGGACGGTCTCGATCGCGGGCGTCACACGGTTCGGAACGGCGTCCACGCGCACCTCACCCCCGAGACTACACGGCCGCCGTGAGCGCCGGGCATGCGATGGCTCACGCCTCCGCCAACGCGCCGGTCGGCGCCGGCGCGGCCGCGGCCGCGCCCTCCTCGGCCGCCACCTCCTGCGTGGTCATCGCGTCGAGCACGTGCTCGACGGCCCGTTCGACGGCCCGGTCGAAGTCGGTCGTGTCGACGACGGGCGAGCCCTCGCGGGCGGCCTGCTCGAGGACGAAGTCCTGGATCATGCGGATCTCCGCGAAGTGCTCGAGGTAGTCGTCGCTCGGGCGCATCCGGTGCGTGCGCCCCTCGCGGCGGCTGAAGTTCTCGCGGTGGTCGTCCTCGTCGGCGACCGCCAGCACGATCTCGATGACCAACGCACGATCGTCCGGTCGCTGCGGGGACAGCCCGGGCACCAGGTGCGTCCCCTCGATGACCAGCGAGGTCGCCTCCTTCACGTTGCGCTCGATGATGGCCTCGATGGCCCGGCTCATCTGCTGCACCTGCGCCTGGAAGCCCCGGGCGACCCGCTTGCGCTTCGGCTTGGCGTTGGCCACCTCGTGGGGCATCAACTCGGCGCGCCAGGCCGCGTAGCTCGAGGCGTGCAGGATGGGGCTCAGCTCCGGGCTGATGAGCGAGCGCAGCGCCTGCCGCACGCTGTCGGTGGAGACGACGCGGGGGATGCCGAGCCGGTACCCGAGCTCCGCCGCCAGGACCGACTTGCCCACGCCGGCCGCGCCCGACACCAGCACGACGACCGGCCGCTCGGCACGGCGCAGCGACCTGAGCAGCGTGTAGCGGCGGGCGAACTCCTCCCCCGCCTCCTGCTGCAGCAGGCGGCGCACGACGGCCCGCACGCGCTCGCTGTCGACGCGGGGCATCCCCAGGCGCCACAGCTGGTCCTCGGTGCGGCGCGCCAGTCGGTGCGCCAGCTCCGGGTCGAGACCGATCGCCAGCAGCGACTGCGCGAGCACGCCGCGGGAGAACGGCAGACCGGCGGCGCGGCCCTCCTCGACGACCACCAGCTCCGCCGCCAGGGCCAGCGTCGCCTCGTAGCGGGCCCGCACGTCGCGACCGAAGCGCGCCTCCAGCGCCGAGGCGACCCGCTGGTACAGCTCGCGCTCCGGCACCTGCCGGCGGCCGTCGGAGCGCAGGCCCAGTTCGACCTGGCGCACGACGGCGTAGGCCTCCTTGAACGCCAGCCCGAGCTTCTCGAGGGAGGCCGCCAGCTTGCGGCGACTGAACGGATCACGCCCGCCGGCCTCGTCGACCACCTCGAGCTCGCTGAACGGCGGGGTCTGCCGCGCCAGCGCCTCGGCCGCCTCGGGCCCGATCTGCTCGGCCACCCAGCGACCCAAGCGCTTCATGAGCTCCCCCAGCTCGACCTGGTGCTCGTGCCGCTGGCGGTAGTGCTTCTCGGCCTCACGCGCCAGGCGCACGGCGTGCTCCGTCGCCACCCCGGCGGACTGCAGCACTTCGACGATGGGCCCCGTGGCGAACGGGTAGCGCTTCGCCCCGTCCTGCACGCGCAGATCTCGTCGCTTCACGTCACGGCCTCCAGTACGCACGAGGCTAGCACGGCGCCACCTGACCGCCCACCGGCGACAGCCGGTCCAGGAGGTCCTTGACGATGTTCCCGGTCAGCCCCCACACGTCGCGACCCACCACCAGGTAGCGGTGCAGGACGCGCGTCTCGCCCTCGTGGGCACGCGTCTCGCGCAGCACCGTGGTCTCGCCGAACAGGGCCAGCGGGACGGTGAAGACCTCGGCGACCTCCCCGGGATCGACCGTCAGGTCGGCGGGCCAGGCCACCCGTGCGACGACCGGCGTGGCGACCAGGCCGAAGGGCGAGGCGCGGTCGTCGAGCAGGCCGATGACGTCGCCCCGATCCACGCGCAGCCCGACCTCCTCGTGCGCCTCGCGCAGTGCGGCGGCGATGGCGTCCTCGCCCGGCTCGACCCTTCCGCCGGGGAACGCGATCTGCCCGGCGTGCCGCGAGAGGCCGGCCGAGCGCACCGTGAACAGCAGCGCGGGGCCCTCGGGGGCGTCCAGCAGCGGCACGAGCACGGCCGCCCGGCCGTAGCCGGGCACATCGAGACCCCGCGCCGCGGGCTCGGCGAAAGCGCGCCGCACGTCGTCCACGGTCCACGAGCTCACGACGGGTGGCCCACCTCGGTCCCCGCCGCGAGCCGCCGCTCGACGTGGTCGCGGAGCAGCAGCTCGGGGTCGTGGCCGGCCAGCGTCGCGGCGCGGGCCAGCTCGAGCAGCGCCGCGGCGAGGTCGCCGGGGTCTCTGGAGAGCTCCCCCAGGCTGCGTGCCGCGAGCGTCTCGTCCGCGGGCCACGCCAGCGCGCGGGCGAGCTCGCCGGCGCGCCGCAGCGCGGGCAGGGAGCGCGGCACGCGGTCGGCGGCCGTGCGCGGGGTGCCTCCCCGCTCGCTGGCCTTGATCGCCTGCCAGTTGCGCAGGACGTGCTCGGCGTCGTCGACGACCACGTCGCCGAAGACGTGGGGGTGGCGCCGCACCAGCTTCTCGACGATGGCGGACTCGACGTCCTCGTACCCGAAGGTGCCGGCCTCCTCGCCGATGACCGCGTGGAACGCGACCTGCAGCAGGACGTCGCCGAGCTCGTCGGCGACGACCGCGGGATCGCCGTCGGCGATCGCGTCGACCGCCTCCGCGGCCTCCTCGAGCAGGTGCGGGCGAAGGCTCTCGTGGGTCTGCTCCTGGTCCCACGGGCAGCCGCCGGGGCCGCGCAAACGGCGCATGATCGTCAGCAGGCGTTCCATGCCGACGATGCTACCGTCAGTGGCGCCGCGCGCGTGGGTGGCCGCGGACGCTCTGCGTCCGCGGACGCGGAGCGTCCGCGGGTCAGCCTGGGGCCCGCACCACCGCCCAGTGGCGTCCGGTGCGACCCGCGTCGCGCCGGTGCGAGAAGCAGCGATCGGCCGCGCAATGCGTGCAGGTGTCGCTCGCCGCGATCGCGACGGGCGGCAGGCCGGCGGCCTCGAGTTGGGCCCGCACGGCGCCGGGCACGTCGAGACGCCAGCGCCCGGCGGCGCTCGGGTCGGGCCACGCGACGGCCGCGGGCACCGCCGGATCGGCGCGCACGGCGGCCACCACCTCCGGACCCACCTGGTAACACGCTCCCTGGATCGCCGGCCCGAGCCACGCCCGCAGGTCCGCCGGGTCGCTGCCGTAGCGGCGGCCCAGCGCCCGCACGGCGGCGGCCGCGACGCCGGCGGCCACCCCGCGCCAGCCCGCGTGGACGGCCGCCACGGCGCCGCCGCGGGCGTCGAACAGGATGACGGGCAGGCAGTCGGCCGCGGACACCGCGAGCAGCCAGCGCGGGTCGTCGCTGATCAGGGCGTCGCCCTCGAGCCCCGTGACGCCGGGGGTGGCCTCGTGCACCGCGGCGCCGTGCACCTGGTCGATCCGGGCGACGCGCTCCAGCTCGACGCCGAAGGCGCGCGCCACGCGCCGGCGGTTCTCGCCGACGGCGGCCGGGTCGTCGCCCACCGAGGCGCCGAGGTTGAGGCTGTGCCAGGGTGGCGGGCTGACGCCGCCGGCGCGCGGCGAGAACCCGTGCGCGACCGGCAGCGGTCCGCGCTCGAAGTCGGCGGGCGTCAGTTCGCCCATCCGCTCAGTAGTTGCGGGCCGTGGCGCGCATGCGGCCGCTGGACTCGAGCCAATCGGTCACGACGCCGATGGCGGCCCGGACGGTGGGCGTGATCAGCGGGTCGCCGAAGCTCTCGAGGCGCACGATGACCTCGCCGCCGGCGCGGCGCTGGGCGACGACGAGGAGCTGCTGCACCAGCTCGGGCTCGTCGACCGTCACGCGGAACCACCAGCGATCGGTCTCGCCGACCGCGCGCGCCGCCTCGTGCACGATGACGTGGCCCTCGGGCGCCGCGACGACCAGCTTCGCGAACGGAGCGTCCGACGGCCAGCCGCCGTCGAGCAGGGCATGGGGCATGGTGACGTGCCTCCCTAACGGCTCGGGGACCGGCACGCCGGTGCCGTCGAGCGCGAAGACCTGGTAGTGGAGCGGCTTCCCCTGGGCGCGCCACTTGAGCGCGTACTTCGTCTCGAAGACCTCCGGCGGCGCGGCCCGCCCGACCCGGGCGGCCACGCCGGAGCGGGCCGCCTCCTCGCGCGCGAACTCGACGTAATCGAGGTGGTCGGAGGCCAGCCGGATCTCGCCGCCCGGCACCAGGCGGGTCGACGCGAGGCGGAAGAAGGGCACCCGCAGGAGCCGATGCCGCGCGTGGCGCTCCTTGGGCCAGGGGTCGGGGAAGTTCACCGTGATCGAAACCAGCGAGGCCGGGGCGAAGAGCTGCCGCACGGCGATCTCGGCCGGCGCCTTGAGGATCCGCACGTTGCCGACGCCCTCGCGCCGCAGTCGCCGCAGGGCGCGCAGCACGCTGGTGCCGGAGACCTCCAGGCCCACGTGATCGTCGTTCGGCGCGGCGAGCGCGCGCGCCGCCGTGTAGCGGCCGTCGCCGAAGCCGATCTCGAGGTGCAGCGGCGCCTCCCGATCGAACTCCGTCACCCAGTCGACCGGGTGGGCCACGCGGCGCCACGGCAGCAGGATCGGGCGCGCCATTCAGGCGGGCCCCTCGTCGTCGCCGTGGAACGGGCGCGCCAGCACCGTGTCGTCCACCATCAGGCCCAGGCGGAGGAGGTTGACCCTGGGCACCCACAGGTAGGCCCCGGCGCCCTCGGACGCGACCACCGGCACCGCGATGGCGCGCCCGTCCGGCAGCTTGAGCGCGACCTCGTCGAAGTCGCCGACGACCTCACGCCACGCCCGGGCGATCCCGGCGTCGACGGCCACCCCGCCGACCGGCACGCCGGCGGGCGCGAGCCGCACGACGAGGCGGGCCGTACGCGGCCTGCGGGTGCGGATCCGCAGCAGGCCGACGTGGACGAGGCGGGTGACCACCGCCCGGGCCTCCTCCTCGTCCATCGCGAGCTCACGGGCGATGCGGGCCACCGTCCAGTGGCCGTTGACCAGCGCCAGCACGCGCTGCTCGGGCGACCCCAGCGAGCGTCGTGTGCCGCCCTCGTCGGCGCCGAAGGGCACGGCGTCGCGCTCGACCAGCGGTGGCTTCTCTCCCGCCCGGCGTGACTCGTCCAGCCGCCGCAGCGCGTCGAGCACGATCGCCTCGGTGCTCGTCTCGACGGTCGTGCGCGGCGCGGGCAGCCCGGCCGTGAAGGCGAACGCGCCCCGCTCGTCGCCGAACAGCGCGTCGACCGCCGCCGGTCCCTCGAGATCGCCGAACTCGGCGTGCCGCAGCTGGCCGCGATCGAAGTAGAAGCGGGCCCGGCCCGACGGGTGCTGCACGCTGAGGCGGCCCGTCCGTTTCGAGGCGGCGAGCAGCTGGAACAAGTCCACGAGCGAGAAGAGACCCAGCGTCCCGGTCACGACCGCCATGCTACCAGGGGCGGTGTCCGGCCTCGGACGCGCGCCGTCAGGCCACCTCGTCCGGGTGCGGGACGTCGACCGCGACCACGTCCTCGTCGGTCGGGCCGGCCGCGATCCCCAGGACGCCGTGCGCCGGCGTCCAGTCGCCCGCGTCGGGCCTGGGCGCGGTGACGGCGGTCCGCGCCACGACCGTCGACCGCCCCTCGAGTTCGAGCGGCGCGAGGCGCCCGACGAGCATGGGATTGACGCCGTAGCGCAGGTGCACGCGGCCCACCAGGCCGGCGCGCAGGCCGCGCTCGAGCCACGCCCGACCCTCGTCGATGCCGGGATCGGGCGGCCACGGTCGCGCCCAACTGGCCGCGTTGGCCGACGGTTGGACCAGCACCTGGGCACCGAGGCCGTCGAACCGCTCGATCACGTGGTGGTACCAGCCGTCGAGGCAGACGGCGACCGCCACCCGACCCACGGGGGTGGCGACCACCGGCAGGTCCTCGAGGCGTCCCCGGGCGAGGCCCACGCGCCGCTCCAGCCCGTCGGTGAGGAACACCTTCGGCGCCCGCGCCACGACGGCGCCGTTGGGCGCGAAGACCAGGGCCAGGTTGTGCACGCGGGGATCGACGACGTGCAGGCCGCGGGCGGCCTCGTAGGCCACCGTCGGGAAGAAGCCGCTGCCGGCGACCAGCGTGGCCCCGGTCGCCCGGGCCGCGCGAACGAACGCCGCCGTCCACATCGCGTACGCGTCGACCGCGAGGTCGGCGTAGGCGGCGTCGCCCCAGCGCCACCCACGACGCAGCGCCAGCGCCGTCCAGCGCGTGCCGCGTCGCCGGAGCAGCGCCCGGACGGCGGCCCACAGACCGTCCTGCAGCCGCTCCCCGACGCCGCCCGCCGTGGCCAGCAGCGGCAGCGCCCACAGCTCGGGGAACGCGACGAGCGCCGGGCCCGGCGCCCCGACGACGGCCCGGACCGCCAGCTCCTCCACCCGGTCCGAGAAGCGCTCGGCCGAGGCGTAGTCCTCGGCGCGCCACCTCGGCTGCACCGCCGCCAGCCGCACCCTGCTGCCCATGACGAGAGCGTACCCGAGCGCCGGGGCGGCGACGCCGACGGTTAGACTCGGTGGGTGACGCTGCGCCTGGGCCGTTACCTGGTTCGCGAGGTCGCCGGCCTCTACCTGCTCGGTGTCGCCGCCCTCTGCCTGCTGCTGTCGATCGACCTGCTCAGCGTGATGGCGCGCTTCCTGGTCGAGCACGACGCGGGCGCCCCGGCCATCGCGCGGCTGCTCGTCTTCAAGCTCCCCTGGTTCCTCCACCTCACGCTGCCGTTGGCGGTGGTCTTCTCGATCCTGGTCGCCAGCGGGCGCCTGGCGAAGGACGCGGAGCTCAAGGCGGCGTACGCGGGCGGGGTGCCGCCGATCCGCCTGCTCACGCCGCTGATCGGCGTCGGCGCGGTCGTGACGGTCCTCGCGCTGGGGATCAACGGCTGGCTCGAGCCGTGGGGCGAGGCGGCGTACCAGCGCGAGATCCAGGGCTTCCTCTACGCCCGTCCGCCGGCGGCGACGCAGGTCGACGCCGCCTTCGCGATCGACGGTGTCGGCACCTTCTTCGCCGCGCGCCTGCGCGCCGACCGCGACGACCCGACGCGCGCCGAGCTCAGCGGGGTGCTGGTCGTGCTCGCCGACGGGCGCACCGTGACCGCCCCGCGCGGCGCCTGGGACGCGATCACCCGGACGTGGGCGCTCGAGGGCGCCCGCGTGACGGCGCCGGGCGATTCGCAGGGGGAACAGGAGGCGGGCGCGGTGACCCTCGCCTTCCCCCTCGAGTCGACGCCCGAGCAGGCGCTCATGCGCCCCGCGCTGCAGACGCTGACCCAGCTCGTGGCGCGCGTGGGCGACCTGCGCGAGGCCGGTGGCGACGTCGCCGAGGCGCGCTTCGCGCTGCACCGGCGGCTGGCCGACGCGTCCAGCGCCGTCGTGTTCGCGCTGGCGGCGGGCGCGCTGGCGCTGCGCGTGCGTGGCCGCGCCGCCGGCCTCGGCTGGACGATCGCGCTCGTCGTCGGCTTCTGGGCGAGCTGGACGCTGACCGGCACGCTGTTCGATCGCGGCGTCCTGGGCGCCCTCGGTGCGGCCTGGGCCACCCCCGCCGCGGTCGCCGCGGCCGGCGGGGCCCTCGCCTGGTGGGTCGCGTCGCGATGAACGTCTGGGGTCGGGCCATCGCGCGCGAGATCGCGCCGCTGTACGTCCTCGGCCTGATGGTGCTGACGCTCCTCCTGCTCCTCTCCTTCCTGCTCGACGTGCTCGCCGACGTCGTGTCGCGCGGGGTCCCCGCGGGCACGGTGGCGGCCTTCCTGCTGCTCAAACTGCCCAGCGCGGCGGCCGCCGGCCTGCCGCTGGCGCTCCTGTTCGCGGCGCTGCTGGCGCTCTCGCGCGCGACGCAGGACGGCGAGCTGCGGGCCGCGCTGCAGCTCGGCGTCTCGCCGGTCGCGACGGTGCGGCCGATCCTGATCGTCGGCGCCGCGGTCGCGCTGCTCACGCTGGCGAACAACGAGATCCTCGTCCCGTGGGCCGAGCAGCGGGCGCTCGAGGTCCAGCGCGAGATCCTCCTGCGCAGCCCCGAGACCGTGCTGCGCTCGGGCGCCTTCTTCGAGGACGCGCTCGGTCGCTCGATCTTCCTGCGGCGGGTCACCGCCGACGGCGAGCTCGAGGGCATCACCGTCATCGCCCCGGGCGGCAGCCAGGGACCGCGACAGCTGATCGAGGCGGCCCGCGGCGTCGCCGATCCGGCGGCGGGCGTGTGGCGCCTCGAGGACCTGCGCCTGCGCTCCTTCCGCTCCGGCCGCACGGTGATCGACGTGCGCGCCGCGTCCGCCCTCCTGCCGGTCCGCGGCCTGACCGCGGGGGTGGTGGGCAACGTCGATCTCGTCACCCTGCCGCTGCCCGAGCTGCTGCGCCGCGTGCGCGAGGGCGGGCGCGACACCGCCGCCGAGCTCACCGCCCTGCACCGCAAGGCCGCCGAGCCCGCGGCGGCGCTGGCGTTCGCGCTGTTCGCGGCGGCCGTCGCCTTCGCCGGCGTCCGCCGCGCCGCCCCGCTGGGCCTGGTGTCCGTCTTCGTCCTGACGTTCGTGTACTACGCCACTTGGAGCGTCGCCAAGCTGCTGGGGGCCCAGGGCACGGTGCCCGCCGCGGTGGCCGGTTGGGCGCCGGTCGCGCTGTACGCGGGGGCCGGCGCCGTCCTGCTGCTGCGGGCGGTGCGCCGGTGAGGGCCGCGGGGTCCGGCGCCGTCCGCGCCCCCCGCCCGCGGGCGCCCCGGCGGCGCGGGCTGGCCACGCTCGCCCTCGTCGCCCTGCTGTCGTGGTCGGGCGCGCTGGCGGCGACCCTGACGATCGACACCGGCGACGACCCGAACGCCAGGCTGGAGCTGCGCCGCACGCGACTCCCCAGCGGCGTCGAGGTCGAGTTGATCGTGTTGACCGGCGAACGCGTCACGCTGACCGTCGACGACCTCGTGATCGTCGGTGCCCGCATCGAGCTCGACGTCGACGCCCGGCTGGTGCGCGTCGTCGGCCCCGGCAGCTTCACGTCCGGCGAGGAGCGGCTCGAGGGCGTCGATCTGGAGCTGCGGCTGGACGAGGAACGCGTGCGCGCCGTCGACGCGATCGTCTTCACCAGCGCGATCGACGTCACCGGCGACCTCGCCGAGCGGCTGCCGGGCCAACTGACCTTCACCGAGGGGCTGGCGTCGCCCTGCTCGCGCTGCTCGCAGGAGGTCCTCGACTACGCCTTCCGAGCCGCGCGGATGACGCTCTTCCCCGGCGACCGGCTGGTCGGTCACGACGTGGCGGTGCAGGTGCGCGGCGTCACCGTGCTGCGGCTACCCGTGCTGGTCATCCCCCTCGCCCAGGGCGACCGGCAGCCGCGCCTGTCGATCGCCAGCGGCACGGCGACCCGCCGCGCCGAGGTGCGCCTGCGCTGGCCCTACGTCGCCGGGCCCGACGGCCTCGGGACCTTCACGGTCCGCTACCTGGCGGACGTCGACCCGACGGCCGACGGCGGGCCCGCCGGGCGCCTGCTCGGCGGCGCCGTCGAGGTGAGCTACCTCGGCTTCGAGCTCGATCACCGGCTGTACGACGACGTGGGGAGCGGGACGGCGTTCGTCGCGTACGAGCCGCCCCGCGCGGCCGCGCCGGCGTCGCCCGGCGCGGCCGCGCGCGAAGCCCGCGACGCCGAGTGGACCGTGCGCCTGGCGTACGCGGCCGAGCAGATCGGCGCCGAGCCCAGCGTGCGCTTCGAGGTCGCCCGCGACGACGCGCGCACCCCGGGCCGCTGGACCTACGTGACCTCCCTGAGCGTCAGCGATCCCGACGTCGCCGGCGTCGGGCTGCGCGGACGGGTCGACAGCCAGGGCTTCATCGACACCGACCCGAGCGTCGACCCGCGCACGGCACCCCCCTACGCCGATCGCCGCACCCCGCGGGTCACGGCCCTGCAGTTGCGCCTCGACCCCCTCGACCTCACCCGCCTGCAGCTGGGGCAGCTGCGGGTCACGTCGGCCGGTCTGGACCTCGGGTTCTTCGAGGACGCCGCGAACCCCGTCAACCGGCGCGCCGCCGCCGCCGGCGTGGTCGCCGACGGGCGGCTGGCGCTCGCGCACCAGGTCACCCTGGCGCCCTGGACGGTGTGGAGCGGCGGGCGACTCGAGGCCGACAACCGCTTCGAGGGGCGCTACTACGGCTCGGCGGAGCGCGCCGTCCAGTGGCGCAGCCGCGTGGCGTTCGGCCAGGCCTTCGGCAACTTCGGCAACGCCTCGCTGACGTTCACCCGCGACGTCACGGAGGGCGAGACGCCCTTCCGCTTCGACGCGGCGGTCAACCGGTCGCGCAGCGACCTCGGCTTCGGGGTCGACCTGCGCCCCGCGCCCTGGCTGAGCCTGCGGAGCGACGGCGGCTACGTCCTCGTCGAGAACCGCCGGCCCGAGACGGTCGGCTGGGCGCCGCTGACGACCCGGCTGACGCTGTTCGGCAACGTCGCGGGCGTGGACGCGTCGCTCGAGCACCGCTGGCCGATCCGCGAGGAGGAACCGGGCACCCTGCGCGCCAGCGTCTCGCTCCAGGGCCGCCGCGACGCCGTCGACCTGCGCGTCGGGCTGGAGCACCTGCAGGACCTGCGCGTCGAGCCCGCCGAGCCGCGCGTGGCGGAGACCTTCACCCGCTTCACCTGGCGCGCCGCCTACGACGGCTGGGTCGCGGTCGACGTGACCGCCACCTACCGGCCCGAACCCGCCGCCGACGCGGCGGGGCGCGTCCGCACCGTCGATCCGCTCGATCTCCGGCTCGAGCTGGGGAGCCTGCGCACCGGCGAGGCGCGCCCGGGGTTGCGGCTCCAGGCGCAGTTCGACGCCGAGCTGGAGCGCTTCGAGCGCCTCGACGTCGACCTGCGGGCCCGTCTCGGCCCCGTCGAGCTGGAGGCCCGCGAGCGCGTGACGCTGCCCGAGACGCGCGTCACCGAGGCGCGGCTCGCGCTCGCGTGGCAGGGCGTCGCGCGCCTGGAGGCGCGCGGCTTCGAGTGGCTGCCACCGGCGGTGTTCGGCCACGAGGTCGAACCGCGCGTGCGCCAGCTCAGCGTGCAGCTGCGCGAGGAGCGCGAGCGCGGCGCCGGCCGTTGGGAGCTCGGCTGGCGCACGACGCTCGACCCGGCGCTCGTGGAGACGGGCCGGCGCGACACCCGCCTGGACGCCCGCGTCTCGCTGCTGCAGGAGAACTTCGGACCCTGGTTCGTCAGCGTCGAGGGGCTCGGCGAGTGGGCCCTGGCCGACGACCTGCAGCCCGAGGCCTTCCTGCGGCGCGCCTCGCTGGCCTTCGGCGCCGACGTGGCCGAGCGCTTCGGCGTGCAGGGCCGGCTGAGCTACCAGGCCAGCTACGACCGGCTGCGCGAGGAGCTGGGCCGCAGCGAGCTGACGATCGGCGAGCTGACGGTGGCCGTGCGGCCGACCGACCAGCTCACGGTCGGCGCGCGGATCGAGGACGTGTGGGAGTTCGCCCGCAGCGACCCGGCGCGCTCGCCATGGAACTTCCAGCCCCAGGTGTTCTTCGTGTGGGACCGCTGCTGCTGGGCCCTGGCGGGCTCGTGGAACGCCGAGACCGGCACCGTTCGCCTGTTGTTGACGGGCCCCGGCGCCGACAACGGGCTCGAGCAGGTCCTCGACACCGGCTGGACGCTGCCCCGCGTGGGCCTGCGCGAGGACGAGGAGCAACCATGAGACGACTCCTGACGGCGCTGCTCGCCGCCGCGGCGCTTGCCGGCTGCACCGGCACCTTCACGCCGCCGCTCCCGACGCTGTACCTGGTGTTCGTGGAGGCCGACGGCGGCGACCCCGCCCGCGTCGCGCTGCTCGACTTCGTCGTCACCGCCAGCGAGCGGCGGCTCGACCTGCTGACCGAGGAGGCCTACCGCTTCGGCACGGACGAAACGCTGATCGCGATCGACGTCATGGACCGCGTCGAGCGCCAGGAGGCGTGGGTGCTGACCGCCGCCGGCCCCGCCTCGCGCGCACTGACGCTGCACCGGCTCGATTTGCGCGAGCTTCCCGACGTGCCCGGCACCGTCCTGCAGCGGATCGGCGACCCGCTGCCGCTGACGGACGCCGATGGGGCCTGGGACGCGGCCTTCTCCAGCGCCACCGCCGTGCCCACGGGCTGCCTGTCGAACCTCGTGGTGGCGCCGGCGGGCGACGCCGTCGCGCTGTGGGACCCGGGCACCGGGGCGCGCTGCGGCGCCGTGGCCGACGCCCCCGACCCGCGCGTCCACGTGCTCGACCTCGCGACCGCGACCGTGCGCGAGCCGATCGGCGAGGCCCGCGCCCCCGGCGTCCGCGCGGGCGACCCCGAGCTCGGGCGCTCGAACCGCCTGCTGCTCGTGCGACGCCCGACGGCGGTCGACCCGGACACCGTGCGCGTGACGGAGTTCGGCTTCGACGACGCGACGCCGCCGCCGCTGGCCGACGGCACCCTGGTCGAGCGGTTCCTCGACGTGGCCGGCGTCCCCGGCGGGTTCGCCGCGCTCCGTCGGACCGACGGCGGCAGCGGGCGCGAGGTCGTCGTGCACGCGCGGGCGGGCGACGAGCCCGCCGTGCGCGCGATGGCGGACGACGCCACGCGGCTGGTCGTCGACGACAGCGGCGCGCTCGCCACCCTGGTGACGACCGGCGGCGGCCGCATCGGCGTCACCTACGCGGACGAGGCCGAGCCGCGCGAGATCTCCTTCACCGCCAGCGACCTGACGATCGACCCGCTCAACGCCTACGCCTTGGCGGTGCGGCCCGGTGGCGTGTGCGTCGTCGACCTGCTGGTCCCGAGCAGCGCCTCGACCTGCGACCTGCCGATCGACGCCGTGGTCCGCGACGCGCTCGCCGGCGCCCGCTTCGTCACCTGGACGTTCGCCGAGCCCAGCGCGCCCTGACGGGCGCGGCACGCCCCGACGGGCGCGGCCTCAGCCGCCCGCCAGCCGCGCCAGGCCGTCGGCGATGCGGTCGCGCACGCCGGCGTCGACCATCTTGCGGGCGGTGCCCAGCGCGTTGCGCACCGCCCGGGCGTCCGCCGAGCCGTGGCCGATGAAGGCGTAGCCGTCGACGCCCAGGAGCGGCTGCGCCCCGTACGTGCCCGGGTCGAGGCGGTCGGCGATCCCGCGGAGCGCGGGGCGCACGAGGAGGCCCCCGAGCTTGGCCCGCAGCGAGCTGCGCAACGCGTCGCGCACCATGCCGAAGAGCACCTTCGCCTCGCCCTCGGCGAGCTTGAGCATGACGTTACCGGTGAAGCCGTCGGCGACGACCACGTGGGTGGTGCCGGCCAGCAAATCGCGGCCTTCGACGTTGCCGTGGAAGTTCACGCCGGGCGTCTCCCTGAGTAGGGCGTGTGCGGCGACGACGAGCTCGTTGCCCTTCCCCTCCTCCTCACCGATCGACATGAGCCCGACGCTCGGGTTCGGGTCGCCGTAGAAGGCGCGCGCGTAGACGCTCCCCATGACCGCGAACTGCTGCAGCCACGCGGGCTTGCAGTCGGCGTTGGCGCCGGCGTCGATCAAAGCGGTGAAGCCGGTCTTCGTCGGCACGTTGGCGAGGATCGCCGGCCGCTCGACGCCCGGGAGCCGCCCCAGGACCAGGAGGGCCGCGGCCATCGTCGCGCCAGAATGCCCCATCGACACGACCGCCGCGGCCTCGCCCGCCTTCACCAGGCGCGTCGCCACGACGATCGAGGCGTCCTTGCGGCGGCGCACGTCGCCGGCGCTGTCCTGCATCGCGATGACGTCGCCCGCGTGCACGATGGGCAGCTCGGCGCCACGCGAGCGCAGGGCCTCGCGCAGCCGCGCCTCGTCCCCCACGAGCACCACGCGCTCGCCCGCGGAGACGGCCCGCAGCGCGCCCTCGATGGCGGCGTCGGGCATGCGGTCGCCCCCCATGGCGTCGAGGGCGATCAGCGGCGGCTGGGACGGTGCGGGGGCGGCGGCGCTCATGGCGCCCATGGTACGTCACCGCCCGCTGCATCGGAATGCCGTCCCCGAGGCGACCCGCAGACAAGGGCTCGCGCACGGGCGGCGGCCGGCGTCCGGGCTACGATGGCGGGCGTGGACGTGCGCACCTTCGAAGCCCCGGGCGGCGAACGCCTCGACGTCGCCATCGCCCAGGCGCTCGCACTGTCGCGCACCTACGCCAAGGAGCTGATCGACGAGGGCTACGTCACGCTCGATGGCCGGCCGGTGGGCAAACCCGCCACCAAGCTCGACGGCTCGGAGCTCGTCTCGGTGCTCCTGCCGCCGCCGCGACCGGTGATGGTCGAGCCCGAGGACCTCGACCTGGCGATCATCTACCAGGACGACGACCTCGCCGCCATCGACAAGCCCGCCGGCATGACGGCGCACCCGACCGCCACGGTGCGCAGCGGCACCGTCGTCAACGCGCTGCTGGGGCGCATGCGGCTGTCGAAGGAGGCGAACCTCGATCCCGCCGACGACGCCTACCGGCCCGGCATCGTCCACCGGCTCGACCGGGACACCTCGGGCGTCATGGTGGTCGCGAAGCACGACGAGGCGCACCGGGCGCTGTCGGCCGCCTTCAAGAAGCGCCTGACCGAGAAGGCGTACGTCGCCATCGCGGTCGGGGAGCTGCCGGACGAGGTGCACGTCGACGCGCCGATCGGTCGCCACCCGGTCGAGCGCCAGCGCATGACCGTCGGCGGCGGCAACCCGAAGTCGGCGTCGACGATCGTGCGCGCGCTGGCGCGCATCCCGGGCTACACGCTGGTGCGGGCGCTGCCCCACAGCGGCCGCACCCACCAGATCCGCGTCCACCTGGCCCACCTCGGGGCGCCCGTCCTGGGCGACACCGTGTACGGCCGCCCGTCGGGCGTCATCGCCCGCCAGGCCCTGCACGCCCAGCGGCTCACGCTGCCGCACCCGCGCGACCACCACGCCATCACCTTCACCTCGCAGATCCCCGTCGACATGGTCCACGCCTGGCTGGCGCTGGGCGGCTCATGGCCGGTCGACGGCCTCGAGACGCCCTGATCCCCCGCTCGAGAGGAGCCCCATGACCCGCCCCGCCCACGACCCCGACGACGTCCGCTGGCGCCTCGACAGCCTCTTCAGCGGCCTGGATGGCGACGACTACCGCGCCGCGCGCGCCGACCTCGACGCCCGCGTGACCGCCCTCGAGGAGCGCCTCGACCGCGACGGCATCGGCGCGGGACCGCCGCTGCCGGGCGACGCTCCGGCCACGCGACTCGGCGACCTGCTCGACGAACTCAACGAGCTGTACCGCAGGCTGTCGAACGTCAGCGTGTTCCTGACGGGGCACACGGCCGTGAACGCCTTCGACGACGCCGCCCAGGCCGAGTCCTCGACGCTGCGGCGGCTGACGTCACGGCTGGGGCCGATCGACGCGCGCGTGTCGGCCTGGATCGGACGCCTCGACCTCGCAGCCGTCCTCGCGGCCGAGCCGCGCGCGGCGGCGCACGCCCACCACCTGCGGCGCCAGCAGGTCAAGGCCCGGCACCTGATGAGCGACGACCAGGAGGCGCTGGCGGGCGCGCTCGGGCCCAGCGGCGGCGACGCCTGGGCGAAGCTGCAGGCCGACCTCGCCGGCAAGGCGACCGTGCACCTCACCCTGCCGGGCCAGGAGGCGAGCGAGGAGGCCGGCCTCGCCCGCCTGGCGGTGCTGCAGGCGAACCCCGACCGCGCCGTCCGCGCGGCCGCGTACCGCGCGGAGGGCGAGCTGCTCGAGAACCACGCCGTCGCCATCGCCGCCGCCATGAACGGCGTCAAGGGCGAGGTGGGCACCCTGGCCGAGCGCCGCGGATGGGCGTCCCCGCTCGACGAGGCGCTCTTCCAGAACGGCATCACACCCGCGGCCCTCGCCGCGCTGCGAAGCGCGATGGAGGCCGCGTTCCCGAGCATGCGCCGCTACCTGCGCGCGAAGGCGCGCTTCCTCGGCCTCGAACGGCTCGCCTGGTACGACCGCCTGGCGCCCGTGCAGGCCGGCGAGCCGCGCCGCTTCGACTGGGACGAGGCCAAGGCGTTCGTCCGCGCCCGCTTCGCGGGCTTCTCGCCCAGCCTGGCCGCGCTCGCCGACCGCGCCTTCGACGAGGGCTGGGTCGACGTGCTGCCGCGCAAGGGCAAGCGCAACGGCGCCTTCTGCATGGGCACCGCGGGCAAGCGCGAGTCGCGCGTCATGCTCAACTTCGGCGGCGGCCTCGACGACGTGTTCACCGTGGCGCACGAGCTGGGGCACGCCTTCCACAACGACGCCGCCTACCGCGCCGGGCGCGAACCGCTGCAGCTGAGCACGCCCATGACGCTGGCCGAGACCGCGTCGATCTTCTGCGAGACGCTGGTGACCCAGGCGATGCTGGCGGAGTCCGACGACGTCACCCGGCTGGCGGTGCTCGAGCAGGACCTGCGCACGGCCACCGCCCTGGTGCTCGACATCGACAGCCGCTTCCGCTTCGAGCGGGCGGTGTTCGACCGGCGCGCGGAGCGCGACCTGTCGGTCGCCGAGCTCGACGCGCTCATGTTGGCCGCGCAGACCGAGACCTACGGCGACGCGCTCGACCCGGACGCGCGGCAGCCGCGCGCCTGGGCGAGCAAGCCGCACTACTACTCCGCGCGGCGCTCGTTCTACAACTTCCCGTACACCTTCGGCTACCTCTTCGGCCTCGGCATCGCGGCGCGCTACGCGGCGGAGCCCGACGGCTTCGCCCAGCGTTACGAGGCGCTGCTGTCGCGGACGGGCATGGCCAGCGTGGCCGACCTCGGCCGCGAGTTCGGCATCGAGGTCGAGTCCGAGGGCTTCTGGCGCGACGCCCTGGCGGTGAGCGAGCGACGCGTCGACGACTACGAACGGCTGGTCGACGGCCTGACCGGCGCCTGAGGAGGGCACGATGGACTACCGGAAGCTGTTCGACCTGACCGACCGTCACGCCCTGGTCATCGGGGCGGGCTCCGGCATCGGCGCGGCCGTGGCCGAGGGCCTGGCCGACGCCGGCGCCACGGTCGCGTGCGCCGACGTGGCCGCCGCGGCCGCCGAGCGCACCGCGGCGACGCTGACCGCCAAGGGCCACGCCGCCAGCGCGCACACCGTCGACATCACCGACGAGGCGGCCGTGGACGCGCTGGTGGCCGCCGTCCCCGGCCTCGACGTGCTGGTGTGCACGCCCGCCGTCAACGTGCGCAAGCCCCTGCTGGAGACCTCCGCCGCCGAGTTCGACAAGGTGATCGGCCTCAACCTGCGCGGGAGCTTCTTCGTCATGCGCGCCGCCGGCCGGCGCATGGCGGCGCAGGGCCGCGGCTCGATCATCCTCTTCTCGAGCATCCGGGCTCTGACCGTCGAACCGGGCCAGGGCGTGTACGCGGCCACCAAGGCCGGCACGCTGCAGATGATCCGCGCGCTGGCCGCGGAGCTGGGTCCGGCGGGCGTACGCGCGAACGCGATCGCGCCCGGCGTCGTCGAGACGCCCCTGACCGAACCGATCAAGGCGAAGCCCGAGTGGTACGCCGCGTACGCCGAGAAGTCCGCCCTGAAGCGCTGGGCCCAGCCGAGCGAGATGGTGGGGCCCGCGATCTACCTGGCGTCGGACGCGGCCTCGTTCGTGACCGGCACCCTGACGATCGTCGACGGCGGCTGGACGGCGGTCGACGGCCGCTTCACGCCGCCGCTGTGAGCGGCCCGACCGCGGCCGGCCCCGGCGCCACCCCCGAGGTCGACGCGCTGGCGGCCCGCGTCCGCGACGCCGTCGACGCCGAGGCGGTGCTGCGCCGCACCGTGGAACTGGTGCGCATCCGCAGCGTGTGGGACCCGGAGACCGGCGCCGACGAGGCCGCCGCCGCGGCGTACGTCGCCGACGAGTTGCGCGCGCTCTCGCTGAACGTGACGGTCGACGAGGTCGCCCCGGGGCGCCCGAACGTGATCGCCGACTGGACGGGCGCAGCCTTCGAGCCGGGGGTGCACCGCACGCTGATGTTCGAGGGGCACACCGACGTGGTCACCGAGGGCGACCGCTCCCGCTGGTCGCGCGACCCCTACGGCGCCGATCTCGAGCCCGATCCCGTCGGCGGCACGCGCCTCTACGGCCGCGGCAGCGCCGACATGAAGGCCGGCGTGGCGGCGGCCATCGAGGCCGTCGCGGCGCTGCGACGGGCGGCGCCCGACCTGCCCGGCCGCGTGCGGCTCGGCATCGTCGTCGACGAGGAGGGCATGATGCTGGGCATCAAGCGCTTCGTCGCCGGCGGCTGGGGCGACGAGGTCGACGGCGCGATCGTGTGTGAGCCCGAGGAGCTCGAGCTGTGCCTGCACCAGAAGGGCGCGATGCGGCTGCACGCGCACGTTCGCGGCGTGATGGCCCATGGCGCCATGCCCTACGCCGGCGTGAACCCCATCGCGGGCCTCCAGCGCCTCCTGGCCGCCGTCGAGGCCCTGCAGGACGAGGAGCAGGCGCGGCTCGGCGCGCACCCCTTCCTGGGCTTCCCGTGGCTGACGCCGACGATCGTGCGCTCTCCCGTCGCCGGCGAGGCCCAGCTCAACGTCATGCCCGACACCGCGTACGCGGCCCTCGACGTGCGCACCGTCCCCGGCCAGTCGCACGAGATGCTCTACGAACGCCTGCGAGCCGAGGCGGACCGGGTCCAGGCCGGCATGCCGAACCTCGCGATCGAGCTCGATTGGTTCGAGAGCCGCCCGTGGACCGAGACCGCCGACGACGACCCACTGGTGCGGGCGCTCGAGGCGGCGTACCCGACCGCCGTGGGCGGCCCGCCCCGTTACGGCGGCGTGCCCGGCGCCACCGACGGCACCTTCCTGCACGCGGCGGGCGTGCCGATCGTCACCGTCGGCCCCGGCGACCGCACGATCCCGCACCAGGTGGACGAGTTCGTGCGGGTCGATGAGGTCGTCCGGGCGGCCAGGCTGTACGCCGAGGCCGCCGTCCGGTACCTTATGGCCACCCCACCGGTCGACGGGCCGCGCGCCGCGCGCCTCCGCCGCTGACCCGACGACCGAGCCCCAGGAGGCCCACATGACGCGCCCGCAACGCTGGCTCATCGCCGCCCTCTCCGCCACCCTGCTCCTCGGCTCGACCGTCGCCCAGGACCCGGCGCCCGTGAGGGGCGGCACCGTCACCGTCGCGATCTCCGCCGACCCGCCCGGCTGGGACCCCACCCTGTCGACCTCGCAGGAGATCGCGCGGGTGACCTACGGCAACGTCTACGAGGGACTCGTGCGCTTCGACCGCGACGGCGCGATCGTGCCCGCGCTGGCGACCGCCTGGCAGGTCTCCTCGGACGGCCTGGCCTGGACCTTCACGCTGCGCGAGGGCGTGCGCTTTCACGACGGCAGCCCGCTGACCGTCGACGACGTGCTCGCCAAGTTCGAACGCGCCCGCGACCCGGACAGCGGGCACGTGAACGCCGGCTACTACGCCGCGGTGGTCGACGTGCGCGCGCCCGACGAGCGCACGATCGTGTTCGAGCTCGACACCCCCAGCCGTAGCCTGCTCTACAACCTCGCGCGACCCGACGCGATCATCTACCCGCAGGCCGTGGCCGAGACCCAGCGCAGCCAGCCGGTCGGCACCGGGCCGTTCGTGTTCGCCCGCTACGTCGAGGGCAGCGAGGTCCGTCTCGAGCGCTTCGACGGCTACTGGAACCCCGAGCTGCCCTACCTCGACGGCGCCACCTTCCGCATCATCGGCGACGCCAACGCGCGCGTAGCGGCGCTGCAGGCCGGCGACGTCGACTACATCGGGGCCGCCATCCCGCCAGAACAGGTGCGCGTGCTGCAGGCGAACCCCGCGCTGAAGGTCGCCTCGGGCACGGCCACGGCCGAGATCACGGTGGCGATGAACAACGCCCGCGCGCCCTTCGACGACCCGCGCGTGCGCCAGGCGATCAGCCACGCCATCGACAAGGACGTCATCGTGCAGGGCGCCTTCTTCGGGCTGGGCACCGTCATCGGGACCCACATGAGCCCCTCCGAGGCCTACTACGTCGACCTGACCGGCACCTACCCCTACGACCCGGAACGCGCCCGCGCGCTGCTCGCCGACGCCGGCCACGCCGACGGGCTCACCTTCGACTTCGAACTGCCCGAGCCCTACGCCATCGAGCGGCGCACCGGCGAGATCATCGCTCAGCAGCTGCGTGAGGTGGGCATCGACGTCAACCTCTCGGTCGTCGAGTGGGGCACCTGGATCCAGCGGATCTTCCTCGCCGCCGACTACGACATGACGATCATCGGCCACTCGGAGCCGCGCGACATCAACATCTACGCCAACCCGAACTACTACTACCAGTACGACAACCCGCGCGTCGCCGAGCTGCTCGCGCAGGCCGAGGCCGCCCCCACGGCCGAGGCCGAGACCGCCGCCTACCAGGAGATCGCCCGCGTCATCGCCGAGGACGCCGTCAACGTGTGGGTGTTCAGCCCCGCCAACACGGTCGCCGTGCGCGCCGACGTCTACGGTTTCTGGGTCGACCAGCCCACCCCGGCCCTCGACCTGACGCAGGTGTACCGGGCGCCGTGATGCCCGTGTGTGCTCGCCGAGCGCGCGCGCTCGGTGAGCACCATGCCCCATGACCCGCTTCCTCGCCCGCCGCCTCCTCACCACGCTCGTGAGCCTCGTGCTCGCGAGCGTGGTCGTGTTCGGCGCGGTCCTGGCGGTGCCGGGTGACCCAGCGGCCGTCATCCTGGGGATGAACGCCGCTCCGGAGGCGCTGGCCGCCGTGCGCGAGCAGCTGGGGCTCGACGTTCCCGCCCCCCGGCGCTACCTGCGGTGGCTCGGGGGCGTGCTGCGCGGCGACCTCGGCGAGTCGATCCAGTACCAGCGGCCGGTGGCGCGGCTCATCGGCGACCGGCTGGGGGTCTCCGTGCCGCTCACGCTGGCGGCCGCGCTGCTGGCGACGCTCCTCGCCGTACCGGTCGGGATCGCCAGCGCCCTGAAGCGCGGCACCGCGTGGGACCCGCTGCTCGTGCTGGCGTCGCAGGTGGGCGCGGCGGTCCCGTCGTTCTGGCTGGGGCTGCTGCTGATCCTCGTGTTCGCCGTCGGGCTGGGGTGGCTGCCGTCGGGCGGCTTCCCCGGCTGGGACGTCAGCGTGATCCGCTCGCTGCGGGCGTTGGTGCTGCCGGTCCTGGCGCTCGGCCTGGGCCAGGCGGCCGTCATGACGCGCATGACGCGCGCCGCCATGCTCGACGTGCTATCGCAGGACTTCGTGCGCACGGCCCGCGCCAAGGGGCTCGCGCGCCGCTCGGTGGTCGGGAAGCACGCCCTACGCAACGCGCTGGTCACGCTCGTGACGGTGCTGGGCTTGACGCTGGTCAACGTGTTCGTGGGCGCCATCGTCATCGAGCAGGTGTTCTCGCTGCCCGGCATCGGGCGACTGGCGCTCACCGCCATCGGCAACCGAGACTACCCGCTGGTGCAGGGGGTGGTGCTGCTCTATGCCAGCGCCATCGTCCTCATGTCGTTCCTGGTCGACCTCTCCTACGGCTGGCTCGACCCGCGGATCCGCTACGCATGAGGCGCCGGCGGCCCCCGCTCAACCTGGCCCTCGGCGGCGTCCTCGTCGGACTCGTCGTGTTGGCCGCGTTGACGTCCTTCGTGTGGCTGCCGCACGACCCGCAGCGGCTCGACTTCACCGCGCAGATGTCGGGTCCCAGCGCGACGCACTGGTTCGGCACCGACCACTTCGGCCGCGACCTGTTCTCACGGGTGCTGGTGGGCGCGCGCGCCACCCTGCTGGTGGGCGCGATCGCCGTCGGCATCGCGCTGTCGCTGGGCACCCTGCTGGGCGCGGTGGCCGGCTGGGCCGGTGGCTGGGCCGACGAGGCGATCATGCGCCTGGTCGACGTGTTGTACGCCTTCCCCGCCATCCTCATGGCCCTGCTGCTGGCGGCCGTCTTCGAGCCGGGCACGGTGACCGCCATGGTCGCCATCGGTCTGGCGACCGTGCCGATCTTCGCGCGCCTCATGCGCTCCTCGGTCGTGGCCCTGCGCGAGCGCGACTACGTCGAGGCGGGTCGCGCCCTCGGCGCCCGCGGCCCCCGTCTGCTGCGGGTGCACGTGCTCCCGGGCGCCGCCTCGCCGCTGGTGGTGCAGGCGTCCCTCTCGCTGGCGGTGGCGGTGCTGGCGGAGGCCGCCCTGTCGTTCCTGGGGCTGGGCACGCCCCCCGACGTGCCCTCCTGGGGCAA